>CAMERU010000039.1 GCA_945935925.1 uncultured Clostridia bacterium
CTTGTAATGGACCCGGGATACAGCAGCGAAAACCGCGCCATTATCGAGGGCAACGCAAAAATGCTCGGCATTCCGATAACGATTTTTGAAACAAGGATATTCGACTCTGTTTACAACGTTAAAAACAACCCCTGCTACCTTTGCGCGCGTATGCGCAGGGGGCATCTCTACAACAAGGCAAAGGAGCTTGGCTGCAATAAAATCGCCCTCGGGCACCACTTTGACGACGTTATCGAAACGATACTCATGGGCATGATATACGGCGGTCAGGTTCAGACGATGATGCCTAAGCTTCACAGCGACAATTTCGAGGGCATGGAGGTCATACGTCCTATGTACCTTATCCGCGAGGCGGACATAATACGCTGGCGCAACAGCAACGACCTGCATTTCATACAATGCGCCTGCCGCTTTACCGACACCTGCTCCGTAAGCACCGGCAAAAGCAGCCCTACCGGTTCAAAGCGCCTTGAAATAAAGCAGCTCATAGCAAAGCTTGCAAAGGGAAATCCGCAGATCGAGCAGAACATTTTCCGCAGCGTTGAAAATGTAAAGCTTGATACGATAATCTCCTACAAGAAAGACGGGGTAGTTCATAATTTTCTTGAGGACTACGATAAATAATGAGAATTGGGGCAAAGTCTGCCCCTTTTTTATGATGTGTCATTATCGGAAATTAATGACTCCGAGGTGCTCGAGCAGTATCTTCGCGCCTATCAGTACAAGAATAATGCCGCCCGCAAGCTCCGCCTTGGATTTGTACTTCGTCCCGAAAACATTGCCTATTTTCAGCCCTGCTGCGGAAAGCACAAATGTTATCGCGCCGATAAACGCGACAGCCGCGAAAATATTGACATCGTTAAGAAGCGCGAACGTCACCCCGACCGCAAGCGCGTCAATGCTGGTCGCGATCGCAAGCAGCAGCATCTGTTTGAACCCGAATCCGCCGTCCGTTTCATCATCTTCTTTTGAAAGGGACTCCCGTATCATGTTCCCGCCGATAAGGGCAAGCAGCCCGAATGCTATCCAATGGTCAAAGTTTACTATGTATTTCTCGAATGCCGAGCCGAGAAAATATCCGATAACGGGCATGAGCGCCTGAAACCCGCCGAACCATGCTCCAACGATAAAATAGTGCTTCGGGCTCAGCTTGCTCACCGAAAGCCCCTTGCATATTGACACCGCAAACGCGTCCATAGACAGCCCCACTGCCAGCAGAAACAATTCAATTATCCCCATATTTTTTCCTCCGTATAATAAAAAAACGGGCGCATATCCGCACCCGAGCATAAAAAAAGACGCAGGTACAGCTATGCTGTACTTGAGTCTCGTTGTTTGATCCAAGCCAGACTTTACGTCGGTGTGTTGACTTGGCACGCCTATTGCGCCATCTACTCCCTCAAATATATTCATATTATAACATATTCCGATGTGCTTGTCAACCCTTCGCCGCGCGGCGGCATGGTTTTATGTCTGACCGCAGGCTTTTTTCGGCAGCAAAGTTTTATATAAAAAATATAATCGCCATGAAAACGATCATAGCAGCGCTGCTGACATTTATTCTTATTTTAGCACGACGCGGGAACTTTTACATGACTGCCCGTTCAAAAAAATACCGTGCGGAATGATCCGCACGGTAGAGCTTGTCGAAAACCTAAGCTTTGCCCGCGAAGCGGGCTTTTAAATACATTTTGGGGGCGGGTTTCCCGCCCCAAAAATACCTCTGTCCCGACAAGTGTGAAGCCGCGCAGCGGCTTTGCGCGCAGGCGGGACGGCTCGGCACGGTACGCGATTAAACATCGTCTTTCTTTTTGGTAAGGAGTATTCCGCTCGCTATTGCGGTCAGCGGCGCGACTATAACAATTCCGAAGCTTCCCGCAATGGTATGGATAAGCTCGGCGGCAACATATTTGTAATTAAGTATGCAGTCAAGCGGAGTGCCCTGCGCCATAAATACCATAAGCATTGCCACGCAGCTTCCCGAATACGCGAGCAGCAGCGTTGTGGTTATCGTGCCCATTGCCGCGC
This sequence comes from uncultured Clostridia bacterium, assembly GCA_945935925.1. Taxonomy (GTDB): domain Bacteria; phylum Bacillota; class Clostridia; order Oscillospirales; family Ruminococcaceae; genus CAG-115. The sequence goes on from CAMERU010000039.1 coordinate 2,029, forward strand.
GCCCGACGTTCATGCCGGACTTCACCGCTTCCTTTGCGGTGATATCCGGCTTTTTCTGTATAACCTCGTAGACAGCCGAGGTTATATCCACCGCGAGATCCATCATTGCGCCGGAGGAACCGATAAAAATTGACGCCATGAATATCTGTGTAAGGTCAAGGTCCTGATAACCGCTGTAAATAAGGCTTTCCGAGTAACTCATGACCGCGCCGTGTATCCTCATCAAATTCGTGAACAGCGCGCCGAGCGCTGCCGTGAACCCAAGCCCGACGATTATCCCGAACGAGCTTGCCAGCGCCCTTTTGTCAAAGCCATATACCAGCGAAACTATCATCACCGACAGCAGGGAAACGATGATAATTCCCATGAATATCGGAGATACTCCGTTTAAGTAAAACGGGACGACAAGCTTCCATATACAGAGTATCGTAAGGATAAACGAAAGCACCGCGCGAAGTCCCGTCTGACCTGCGAACAGCACAAGAAACACCACGAATATGACCGCAAGTACCAGCTCCCACGGCAGCCTGAAATAGTCTATCATCGAAACGGTTATTATCTCTCCGTTTCTGTGGCTGATTACGACATATGCGGTATCGCCCGCGGTAAATATCTTATCCTGCTCAAGCGTACCCGACAGCATATTCACTGCCGAATGGGTCTGATCCTTGAACTGCCCCTCAAGGAATTTCACCTCGCAGGTCTGCTCGCCGGAGCGGATAAGACCCGTGTCGATTATCATGCTGTTGTCAACGGAAACTACCTCTGCGCTGACGCGCTCGGTGCCCTGATAAATAAGCGCACCCTCAAATCCTGTCGGTATCAGCAGCAGAATCAATACCATTACCGCCGTAACTATTATAGGAGAATAGTACCTTATTATTTCTTTTGTATTCTTGGGTTTTTCGTAGAATTTCATATATTGGGGAGCTGTCCTTTCTTTTCGTGGTGACATTTGCTTATACCCGATATCCCCCGCTTACAGTGCAAGCGGGGGACTTTGGAGGATCAAGGGGGAGTTTTTCTGATGCTATTAAGAACCGCACGCCGTTTTTCAAATCAAGGATTTGTACGGCTTTGCGAACCTTGAATTATATGTTATGCAACATATATTATCGGGGTGTTATTACTTAACGCCGGTCAGCTTTGCAAGCTTCTCATAAACCTTTGTGTTGTCGTAGTAGCCGTTGAACAGCCCGCAGCCTGTGCCCTTAGCGAATACGCCAACCGGTACGCCGGTGTGAGCGTAGGACGCGAAGTTGATACCGGACTTATTGTTGAGCAGGTGAGTAATCGTAACGGTCAGGGGCTCGTAGGTACCGTACAGTACATATTCCTCCTGAGTGGTAACCTTTTCGCCGCTCATTGTCTTGTCATAAGCCGCCTGCAGCTTGGAAAGCTCATATTCTGTCAGTACAAGGTTGGGGTTGCTCTCAGCGTCCTTGTCGTCAGCTGTCATAAGACCGAACAGCTTCTTTACGTCCTTGAGAACTCTCTCGAAAGAGGTGTTGTTCTCCTTGTACTTTGCAACATAGTCGCTGTCGAACTTAGCGTAGGAGATCTTCTGGTTCTTGAGGTTGGTGAGGTAGGTGTCGTAATTTGTGCCTGCGTAGCCGATAGTCAGACCGCCTGTTTCGTGGTCGCCCGTTACTACGATAAGGGTTTCATCGGGGTGCTCGTTGTAGAACTCAAGCGCTTCATTAACCGCATTTGCAAGAGCAACCGTATCGGCGATGGTGGAGCCAGCGTCGTTAGCGTGGCAAGCCCAGTCGATCTTGCCGCCCTCTACCATCATGAAGAAGCCATTGTCGTTGTCGAGCATTTCAATGCCCTTGTCAACGTAATCCGCAAGAGACCATTCGCCCTTTGCACGGTCGTTGTTGTAGGACATTGCGTCGCTGTCAGCGAGGGTCTCCGCGATGAGGATAGACTTTCCGTCCTCGGGCTTGAGCGCCTCTGCCTCTTCATAGGTCATGATAACATTGTAGCCTGCGTCCTCTGCGAGCTCATAAACGCTTGTCTGATCCTTGTCGTTGCCGGTGGGCTTTTTCAGCGCGCCGCCTGCGAAGTAATCAAATCCGCTCTCTACCATTTCAACGCCGATCTCATAGTAGCTGTTTCTGCTTGCCTGATGAGCATAATAAGCGGCGGGGGTAGCGTGGTTGAGGTTTACGGAGGAGATAATGCCTATCTTGTAGCCGAGCTGCGACTTGAGCTTTTCGGCGATCGTTTCATATTCGGTAGTGAAGGTCTCGTCCATGTTGATGGTGCCGCTGTAAGTCTTGTGACCGGTAGCGAGGGAGGTCGCCGTGGAAGCACTGTCGGGGCAGAACGAGCTTGAATCATATGTATTCGCAGAGCCTGCTGCGGGGAAGTTCATGAAGTTCAGTCTTCTCTTTGCCTCGAGGATATCGTTGTCGTTGGTGTCGGCAAGCGCGCTGTAATAGTCAGCAGTTGCCTGTATCTGAGGATAGCTCATACCGTCGCCGATGAACATGAAGATGTACTTCGGCGCAGTGCCGTTTGCGGTGGAAGCAGCGGAAGCGGTTACCTCAAGCTCGCCTTTGTTCGGAACGAGCGCCGCAGCGGAAGCAGCGGTCAGAATTGTCGCGCAGGCAGTCACAGCCGCAGCGATCTTCTTTGCTTTTGTCATAAAAAATTCTCCTTTTTTCGTCTTTTTCGTACCCTTTGTACATTGTTATTTTACAACAAATCTCCGCTCGCGGCTATCCAAAGCAAATGAAATATCCGTTAAATTTCCGTCAGAAAAATCCGCTTTATATAAAATAGATTTTACACAAAAACAGACCGCGCAGGCAAATGACCCTGCGCGGTCGTGTTATATGAAGTCGGGGGAACGGGAAGAATTCAGTGCAGAATTAAGAAGGCAATTCCGTGGCAGTTATGAAGGCGTAAGCATAGGTAAAACAAATTTTATAGAGGATATATGTTATCGCTCCCCCGTTGACTATATTTTATCACAAAAACCAAAAAAGTCAACATAAGTAACAAAACTGTAATGAAACTGTAATATTCCTGTAATAATGATGAAATAATTGTAACAATTTATCCCCGATAGCCCGCGCGTTTTATTCGCGTCGGGGTCGGGGATAGCTTTTATATTAACTCCCCGCGGAAATGTGGCGTTTCCGAAAGGAGATAATTTTTACTGCTGCGCCGCAGTGACAACGCCGCTTGTGAGGTTAACGGTAAGCTTGTGAATGTTCTCGCCGCCGAACTGACCCGACGTGCCCTTTCCGAGGTTCATGAAATTGCCCTTGGTATTTCCGATGTCCGTCTTGAGCATTCCCGAAATACCCGAGAAACTGATGTCAAGCCCGGACTCCGCGGGGAGCGAAATATTCACGCTGCCGCTTATCACGCTGACATTGAGGTCGCCCGCCCATTCCGCATAGTTCACATCTACCGTGCCCGAGGTAACGGATATCTCGCCCGCGCCGCAAGCGCCGTTGTAGCAGGTTCTGCCCGATACGGAATGTATCGAGAAATTCTCCGCCCGGTATCCGTTGATATTCGCGTTGCCCGATACGGCGCGCGTTCTGAGCGACTTTGCGGTGTTATCCGTCGGGTTGGAAAGGTTGATGTTACCCGAGGCGGAGGTTATCTTGATGTCCTCAAAATAGGAATTGACGTTGATCTCGCCCGACGCGGTGTTAAGCTCAAAGCTCTGCGCCGATACATTGCTCACGTCCGCGCCGCCCGACGTGGTGTTTACCTTGATTTTCGAATAGCATACCGACGGGAGCATAACCGTGATGGTGTAGTCCTCGGAGCTCTTGTTGCCGAATATGCTGAAGGAAAGCTGCTCCTTGAGGGTAAGCGTCTTGTTAGTCAGCACCGCGCAGAACTCGGGCGTGTCCTTCGGGTTGTCATATTCGACATAGATCTCCTTCTCCTCGTGCGGAAGTACCTTTATCCCCGCACCCATAGAGGTGATCTCTATCGTGTCTATCTCGTTCGGAAATCTGTAGATCTGCTTGTCTGCCATGATAAATTACTCCTTTCGCTGCGGGCAGTGCCCGCACATTACTGATATCAGATGGTGTATTGCCTTTATTTTGAGCGCACCTGTGGTTTACCGCATGGGTATGCGGTATTTTTTTGTGCGTTTTTGCCGTTTATGTCATTGCGTATTATTATCTTATTACGGCAGCTCGACGTCGACGGTTATTCCTGTCGTTACTACCGCTTCCTCGTATTCGTCGGTGGTCGAACCTGCGCTGTCGGCTTCTACGAACCTCACTCTGCCCGAGCCGAGATCCGTATTTATTTCATATCCGCCGTCGCCCAGTGTTACCTTCTGCTTGTCGACGAGGGCTGTGTTCTTTCCGCAGGCATTCACCCTTACGCTGCCCGAGCCGATATCGGCGGTGATGACCGCATTGGTATCGGACGGGAGCTCAACGGTAAGCGAACCGCTTCCGATATCTATTTCGGAATTGCCGTTCACATTTCCGAAGCCCAGCGTACCTGTGCCGCTGCCCATGCTGAATTTACCCTTGCCGGTAAGCCCCGAAATATCGAATGTGCCCGAGCCTACGTCAATATCGTATTTCTCCGTGCGGACATTTTCAAGGCTGAAATACCCCGCGCCGTGGTCAAGGTCCAGCAACTCCGCGGTCCAATCTCCGCCCGTGAAATAAAGCGCCCCCGAACCTATATCAAAATCATATTCCCGCGCTTCAATGCCGTTTACGGTGATATTACCGCTGCCCTCGCTGATATCAAGCTTCCGATATACCTTGTCGGGAACGGTTATCTCAAGGCTTGCCTCGGCGAAATCGAACATGAATCCGTTCTTTATTCCATTTACGATATTGTCGATCAGCTTATCAATGCCCATGAACGAAACAAATGTCCCCGCGTCGACTTTAAGCGTGTCGCCCTTTACCTCGGTCACGATGTCAGACCCTGCCGAATGTCCATCATATTTTATCGTTGTGATATCCGTGTCGGCAGGTATTATCTTTACCGCAAGCCAGCCGGCGTCGATGTCGATATCCGAATACTCGCGCTCGATGGTACGCGTCCATGAGTTATCGGCGGTGTCTGTATCGCCGTCAAATGCGGCGCTGCTTTCCACGCCAAGTATCGCGACGGAAATTCCGAAAGCGATAAAGCTGCATATGCACAGGGGAATAAAAATACCGAATAAATGCTTCATATTACCGCCTCCTTATAAATCATACAACGCCTTGACGTGCATCATGACGATCTTCTTTATCATTCCGATAATACCCTTTACAAGCAGCATTCCAAGCAGGAAAATTATAACTCCGAGCGAGATAAGCCCTATACCAAGAAAGATCCTGCTTATGAATAAAAATCCCGTCGTGCCCGCGAATATAACGCCGCAGCCCGTGCCGATCGTTCCGATGCCGCCTGTCAGCAGCCCTATTGCAATGCCGCCCAGCATACAGATGAGCCACGACCACAGCAGGAAATCCATCAGGACAGCGCCGAAAAGCTTACCAAAATTCGGGTTCATTTTCCGCCCCTTGAGGTCGGTAAAACTAAAGCCCTTGCCCACGTTCTGCTCCTGCCCCTCCTGTGCGGGGATTTCGCACTTGCGGCTCTCCGAGCTCGTCGTGTCCTTGTCGCGGAAGCTGTCGCAAGGCCGCGGGATATCCTGCACCCTGCTCTGCTCATGCGAAGCCTGCGCCTTGTTCTGCTCGTGCTCTGCCTTTGCCGCTTCGGCGGCATTCTTTATTGCCTCGGCTGTTGCGTGACCCGCGGTCTTTATCGCCTCCGCCGCGCTTCTGCCAGCGTTCTTCATGCTGTCGCTGCCGAATGCCTCCGCGATAGCGTGACCCGCCGAGCTCGCCGCGCTTGCCACCGCCGCGCCCGCCGCCGCGATCGCTTCCGCAACGGACTGTCCCTCGGTATTATTACCGCTTGCTTCGCCGTTATTGACGGACGCGGCGCTTTCGCCCGCTGTACCCGATGCAGCTTCATTCGTTGCGTCTGCCTCGGGCGCGCTCTCCGCCTTGTTTTCCTCTGTGCGAGCGGGCTTCGAAAGGTTAATGTGCGCGCTTCTGTTTTCCGCTTCGGGGTATATCTCCTCGGAAATGTGCTCAGGGGTGTATTCGCGGATAGGAGTATCCTGCGCTTCGGGCTGACCTGCGGCCTGCTCCGTCTGTTCCGGCTGCTCCGCTTCTTCGGCGGGCTTGCTCTTAACCAGCGACAGGTCCGCGGGGACATCACGTCCCGGCTTCGTAAGGCTCACATGAGGTCTGTCGGACTCTATCGCCTGCGCGACAATGCTGTTGAGGCGGCTGCTCTCAATGTTGATGTAGCTGCGCGCGATCTCCTTGACATCACCGAGCCTGCGGCAGGTTTCCTCCTCCGAAATACCCTCCATGCTGCTCGCCTTGAAATGCTCCTCGAAATCCGAGAAGATCTCCTCATCGGCGTCAACGCCTATTCTGTGAAGCTCATTGTGGAGCTGAAACAGGAAATCGTCCTTATTCTGTGCAACCATCTTTACCGTTATCCCCTTTCAAAAGCCTGTTGACGCTTTCCGTAAATTCAAACCATTCGTCTGTCAGGCGCCTTAATTCTTCTTTCCCGCTTTCGGTTATCTTATAATACTTACGCGGCGGGCCTTCCTGAGATTCCACTATATAGCTGTCGATCGTACCGGAATCCTTGAGCCGCTTCATAAGCGGGTAGATAGTTCCCTCCGTGACCTGCATACACTCGGATATCCTGTTTACAAGCTCATACCCGTAGCAGTCGCTGCCGCTCACTATTGACAGCACGCAAAGCTCAAGTGTTCCGCGCTTCAGCTGTGAATTCATTTTTTCACACTCCTGTCCGTCTGCCGCACCAACCTGCGGCGGCGCTTTCCGAATAAGTCCCTTTTTGTTCAAGGTATTTTGTGTCACAAGGTACTGCCCTCGGAAAAAAGGATACATTCCGTATCCGTTGTTATTATTCTACCACAAGGTATTTTGTTTTGCAAGGTACTGATTATACAATTATTCGATTTATTTTAGCGGATTTATTGTGCATTAACAACAAAAACAGCAGTTAATTTCCAAAACAAGCTCAAAATGTCCCAAAACACCTCCGGCAATACCCCAGCATGACAGCAGCGCGCTCTCAAAAGCGCAAAGAATGGATATTCAATAAAAAATTATTGTTTTTCGATAAATTTCTATTGACAAATAAGAAATAATGTGATATTATATCATCAAGAAAAAATTTCATGTAACTTCACGGAGGTACCTATGTGGAATAAGGATAGATCTGTATTTCTGTCGTTGTGCATAGTCAGGGCTATGTACGGGGTAGTCGCGCTGTGCTGCGGCGCGGCGCCGTTTATCGTTCGGTATTACGACAACGTTATAACCGCGACGGGGCTGCCGTCGGTGTTCCTGCCGCTTCTGATAACGCTTTACTGCGTTGTTCCGCCTGCGCTCGCGGCGCTTGTCTGCCTTGACCTGCTGCTCCGTAATATCCGCCGCGGCGAGCCGTTCGTCCCGCAGAACGTTAAGCTCCTCCGCGCGCTGTCCTACTGCTGCTTCGCGGTGGGGATAGTTTTCGTTTACTTTGCAACGCTCCGCCCGTTCGCGTTCGTTATCGTTATAGCGGGGGGATTTTTCGGGATAATCCTCCGCGTGGTGAAAAACTGCTTTGAGCAGGCGGTCGCGCTGCGCGAAGAGAATGATTTTACGATATGACAGCAGGTGAACGATATGCCGATAATTGTTAATCTTGATGTGATGATGGCGAAAAGGAAGATCTCCTCGAATGACCTCGCCGAAAAAATTGACATTACCCCCGCGAACCTCTCCGTACTCAAAACAGGAAAAGCAAAGGCGGTGCGTTTCTCGACGCTTGAAAAGCTGTGCGAGGTGCTGAACTGTCAGCCCGGCGATATCCTCGAATACCGCCCCGATGAAGAATAGCAGATAATAACACCAAAACAGACGCAGCGGCGCATAATTGACCCCGCGCCCCCTTGCACCCTTTAACTTACATTTATATGCAATTTTGTATAAGAAAGGAATTAATTATGGAACAACCAAACAGTTATACCCCGAACGAAAACATGGATATGCGGTGCTGTATGCCCGTCACGCCGATAAATCAAAAGCCCGCTTACACGCTATGCGAAGCGGTCGGCGGGTGGCTGAGCCTTATTTTCGGGTTCATTTTCACGCACTTCGCCTGCGGTTATGCGGGAGGTATATGGGGCGGGATAATATGGGCGGCGGTCGGCGCGGCGGGCGCGGTCTACACGCGGATAAAGCATATAAAAACAACGCGCGCACAGCTTGCGCTGTTCATAACGGCGGAGGTTTTCTGCATTGTCCCCGTAATTTATTCGGACGGGTTCATTAATTTCCTCTCCGCGTCGTTCTCGTTTGTAATTCTGCTTTACCTTGCGATTACGGTAAGCGGCGCGGAAATGTTCGGCAGACATTTTGTCCTCGACAGCCTGCAAAGCGTTTTCGTCCGCCCGTTTTTAAGCTTCGGAGCAGCCCCCTGCGCAGCGTTCAGCCTTTTCAAGGGCAAAAGCCGCTCGAAAAACGTGCTGTATGCCCTGCTCGGGCTTATCGCCGCGATACCCGTGACCGTCCTCGTGGTAAACCTTCTGATACGTTCCGACAGCGCGTTTGAGGGCATGATGAACGGAATTGCGGGCATTATCCCCGAATTATCCGGAACGCTTGTCGCGGAGGTGATTTTCGCGATACCGACGGCGTTATTCCTGTTCGGCGCAGTATTCTCGATGAACAAGCCCGCCGCTGTTTATCGTGACTGCGCGCCCGACTACCGCGTTATTCCGCCCGCGCTTTCCTACGCCGCCGCAACTCCGCTGTGCGTTTTCTACCTGCTGTATTTCCTTAGTCAGTTCTCCTACTTCACTTCGGCGTTCGGCGGCACGCTCCCCTCGGGCTTCAGCCTTTCCGAATACGCGCGGCGCGGATTTTTTGAGCTATGCTTCGTCGCAGTTATCAACCTGCTGGTAATCATGATAATGCAGGCGTTCACCCGACGCGGCGAGAACGACGCCCGCCCCGCCGCGCTTAAAATATACACAGTGGTGCTCTCGGGCTTTTCGCTGCTGCTTATCGCTTCGGCGGTAAGCAAGATGATAATGTACATCTCCCGCCTCGGAATGACCCGCCTGCGCCTTTATACAACATGGTTCATGGCAGTGCTCGCAGCCGCTTTTGTTCTTATAATCATATGGCAATTCCGCGATATGCGCTTCTGGCGCGCAATGTTCGCCGCGTTTACCGTTCTTATGGCGTTACTCTGCTTCGGCTGCCCCGATGGGATCGCGGCGCGGTATAACATCTCCGCTTTCGAAAGCGGAGCGCACGAGGAGCTCGACGTCGACCTGCTGAAATACGACCTCGGCACTGCGGCGGTTATTCCCGCGGCAGAATATTACGCGCGCGGAGTAAGCGACGAGCACACCCGAATAAGTCTTGCGGTCTATCTTGAACGTGCCGCGAGCGATCTTGCGGAAACCGACTGCCCCGAATATTTCAGCATTGAACGCGCCCTTGCGGTAAGCGCCCTCGAAAACGCCGGCTTTACCGTCCCGACAGAAACGCGCTGACCGCGAGAAGAAGGGCTATTATGACGTTGAAAGCGGTGGACGCGCCGAATAAAACGGGTATCGCCGCCGAGCACAGCGCGCCTGCCGCAGCGCATATCACCGCCGCGCGGGAAAGCCGCCGCTTTTCCCTCATGAAAAGACGGATAACGGAGAGGACAATTACCGCAGCAGTACAGCCCGCCGTAATTATCGGCAGCAAATTCCCGTAGCCTATCTGAAGCAGCGCGAAATACGAGGTATATTCCGTGTAACTATCGTTTGGTCCCGCCGCAAAGCGCATTGCCGCCGAAAACGGAAGCAGCTCGCACATCAGAGCGGCAGCGGCAGTTATCACCGAAAATATAACCGCCGTATTTGCGGGAAGCCGCATATACAGCCGCTTTGCCGCTTTATACAGCCTTTCCGTCCGGAGAAATATCCCCACGGCGATAAGCGCCGCGCCGAACACTATGAAATACGCCCCGCTCACTCCCACAAGATAAAGCGGCAGCAGAACGAGCACCGCGCCGATAACGACAAGCACTGCCGAAATATATCCGCGCGCCGTTTTCCCCGCGCTCTCGAGCGCCGAGGTGACTGCCCTGTCGACGTCCTCCCGAGAAATGACGTCCTGCGACCGCTCCCCGTTCACAAGCTCCGTTATCGTCACGCCGAGCGTTTCCGCCAGCGCCGACAGAACCGACACATCGGGAAAGCCGCGCCCCGTTTCCCACTTGCTTACTGCCTTGTCGGTAACGCCGATGCACTCGGCAAGCTGACCCTGCGTCAGCCCTTTCGCCCGCCGAAGCCCGGCAATGAATTTCCCGCATTTTATGTTATCCATTCCTATCACCCCTTTTTATCATTGTGACACAAATGCCGCAAAAAGTCAACCTACCCTTGGTAGAGGGGCAGATAAAGCGAAAAAACCGCCGCAGCGAGCTTCACTGCGGCGGTATATTCTTTTATCAGAGGTCAAATTTGCCGTTTGCGAAATCGAAGGTTCTGAAATAGTCCTCGGGGGTTTCCGCGCGGCGTATCATCTTGACGCTGCCGTCCTCGCGGAGCAGCAGCTCTGCGCTGCGGAGCTTTCCGTTGTAGTTGTAGCCCATGGAGAAGCCGTGCGCGCCCGCGTCGTGAATAAACAGGATATCACCCATGTCTATTTTCGGGAGCTGCCTGTCCTTTGCGAACTTGTCGCAGTTCTCGCAGAGTCCGCCCACAACGTCGTAAACATGGTCGCAGGGCTCGTTTTCCTTGCCGAGCACGGTTATGTGGTGATACGCGCCGTAAATTGCGGGGCGCATAAGGTTCGCCGCGCAGGCGTCAACGCCGATGTATTCCTTGTAGATGTGCTTCTCGCGGATCGCGGTCGTAACAAGCCCGCCGTAGGGTGCAAGCATGAATCTGCCGCACTCGGTGTATATCGCAACATCGCCCATTCCCGCGGGGACAAGCACCTCGTCATACGCTTCCTTTACCTTTCTGCCTATCTCAAGGATATCGTTCTGGTTGTCGGCGGGGGTGTAGTCAACGCCGACGCCGCCGCTGAGGTTGATAAAGCTAAGCTCAACGCCCGCCTTTTCCTTTATCTCGACAGCCGCCTTGAACATTATGCGGGCAAGCGTCGGGTAATAGTCGTTGGTCAGCGTGTTTGAGGCGAGGAACGCGTGCATTCCGAACTTCTTGGCGCCCTTTTCCTTGAGTATCTTATAACCCTCGATGATCTGCTCGTGGGTGAAGCCATACTTCGCGTCGCGGGGGGTGTCCATTACGTTCTTGCTTCCGTCGGTCCTGAACTCTCCGCCGGGGTTGTAGCGGCAGCAGATAGTTTCGGGGATACCGGTCAGCTTGTCAAGAATGTCGATGTGAGTGAAATCGTCAAGGTTGATTATCGCGCCGAGCTCGTATGCCTTTTTGAAGTCAAGGTCGGGCGTTTCGTTGGAGGAGAACATGATGTCATGCCGCTTTGCGCCAACCTCGTCGGACAGCAGCAGCTCGGTGTAGCTGGAGCAGTCGAAGCCGCAGCCCTCCTCCTGCAATATCTTCATGATGAACGGGTTGGGCGTAGCCTTGACCGCGAAATACTCGCGGAAGCCCTTGTTCCATGAAAACGCCTGCCTGAAACGGCGCGCGTTCTCGCGAATGCCCTTTTCGTCATAGATGTGAAACGGGGTCGGGTATGTCTTTTTTATCTCCTCCGCCTGTTCCTTTGTTATAAACGGTTTTTTCATAATCTATATCCTTTCTTATCGGACAGCGGGATCGTTGAATATCTCTGCCGCCGTTAATATACTGTCAACGGTGAAATCGGGGCGCATTGCTTCGTTTTCTATCGTGTTAAGTCCGCCGAACTCCCGCTTCACCCACACCGTGCCGAACCCGAGCGCTTTCGCGGGGGCAATGTCGTTCGTAAGCTTATCCCCAACCATAAAGCACCTGTCCGCCGTCGTCCCGACGGCGCGGAGCGTTTCCCTGAATATCGTCGGCGAGGGCTTGGAAAAGCCGATCTCACCCGATATTGTAAGGTGGTCGAAATAGTCCAGCACGCCAAATTCTCTCAATCTGCCGCGCGCCGAGTCCGACTGATTTGCGATAACGCCGAGCCTGAAACGCCCGTGAAGCAGCTCCAGCGCCTCCCTTGCGCCCTCGCAAAGGCGCTCCTTGTCGTGAGCCCAAGGCTCTCTGTATCGTATGCCGAATTTCTGCATTGCGGCGAGGTATTCCGGCTGATTTTGCGAAGCGGCGCGTTTCATTTCCTCAAGAAAGCGCTCCGCCTTTCGCGCGGTGTCATTTGTGCCGTAGGTAAGCGTGCCGCCGATATATACGGGGATCTCGTTGGCTTCGGCGGTGCGCCGTATCCTGTCCTCCCATGCGGCGCTCTCGTCAATGAACGTCCCGCCCATGTCAAAAAATATCCATTCGGTTTTTTTCATGATTATCCTATGATCGACAGCAATATACAGCTGCAAATGACTGTTTTCAGCGCAATATAAACATACCTTAATATCCGAAACATCAGATCGGGTCCGCTAAACTCGTCATCACGACTGACGAAAAGGCTGCCTCTCCTGCGGAATTTCTTCGGAAATACGGACGCAAATGTAAATACGCCGTATGACACTATTGCCAGAAGGACTTGCAGCGCCGCGGACGAACCCGTTTCGCCCGAAATGCTTTTTATGATACAACAGATAAGCAATCCGCCAAGAAACGCCGCAGACGCCCATTCGCAAAGCTTCTCGGGGAATGTGTAATGCGGGTCGGGATAGAACATAATGTTCACGCTCCTTTGCGTAACAGCGCTCCGGGCAGGATATGCCGCACAAGCTTTGCGCCGCTTGTCATTGCCCCCAAAGCGGAAGCGACAGCAAGAACAACGCCGCCATAAGCGCCGCTTTCCCTATCATCAGCCCGCGGCGCGCCGTGTGGAATTTCTTTTCCGAAATATTTTCGGGCTTGTTGAAAAGGTTTGTGTGCTGCGGATAAACCGAGCAGAGGGTGAATACCCCGTATATTATCAGCAGAACGAGAAGCAGGATAATATTCCCGCCGCCCGTTATACCGAGCGCCATCATCGCTATCTCGGCAGCGGCGAACGCTCCCGCGCAGATACCGCAGGCTATCTCCCCCGCCTTTTCGGCGGTTGTGTAGGGCAGTTTATCGGGTACGGTCATGGCGCGTTAAACGTTCATGTGCTTGTTAAGAAACTCCACCGAAAGCTTTATCCAGCGGCGGCAGTTATCGCGGTAGAAATACTCGTTCCAGCCGGTCGCCTTGTCGCAGGTGGATAGTCCGTGCGGGCCCTCGTCGAACAGGTGCAGCTCAACGGGTATCTTGTTAGAAATGCACGCCTTTGCCATGACAAGCGAATTATGCGCCGAAACGCAATCGTCGTTCGCGGTGTGCCAGATGAATATGGGGGGAGTTTTCGGGGTGACGCGGTTTTCAAGCGACAGGCGCGAAAGGTCGCTCCTGCTCGCCTCGTCGCCGAGCAGCACCTTGAAGCTGCCCTCATGGGGCGCGGTAACACCGCTTATTACGGGATAGCACAGCACAGCCGCGTTAGGGCGAAGCTCCTCCGCCTCGCAGCCTATGGTCTTTACCACCGAAACATCGCTCCACATCGTCGCAAGGCAGCCCGCGAGATGTCCGCCAGCCGAACAGCCGAGAACAGCTATCTTCTGCGGGTCTATCTTAAATTCCTCCGCGCGCATTCTTATCTTATAGAACGTATAAGCCGCGTCGATAAGCGAGGCGGGGAATTTTGCTCCACAGGTATAGGTAACAACAAACGCCGCATAGCCCTCCGCAAGGTATTGCAGCGCGATAGGCTCGCCCTCGCGCTCGGAGCAGTACTCATACCCGCCGCCGGGGAATATAACGACTGACGGGCGCTTTTCGCAGAACGCGAGCCCTGCGATGCTGTCGGGGAGATAAGCCTTAACGAACGCTGTTTTTTCCTGATTTATAAAAAAAGTCTTTATGGTCATATAAAGTTCCTCCCGTTGGATAAATTTTTGCTGCCGCCCGAGCACGTTCCTTTCCGGGCGGCGGTCGTTATTTATATTGTATCATTTTTTGCGGAATAAATCAAGGGGCAAAGCGTATTACGGCATAATTATTTTCAAAAACACGCCGCTGTCGGGTGGAATATAACCGCCGCCGCGCTCATAGTATTTTATCGGGGAGGAATAATAATATGGGAAAGCTGAGATCACTTATCATTGCGGTGGCGGCGCTGTCCTGCCCTTTCCTCGCGTGCAGCGGCAACATAGGACAGGCAATGCAAAGCGCCGCATATTTCACGGCAGGGGCATTTTACCCCGACGAAGCACAGCCTGCCTCGCATATACCCAATACGCCCGAAGCGGAAGCGGAAACCGCCGAAAACGCAGCCACTGCCGCCGAAACAAACGAAGCGCCCCGTACAGAGCCCGCTGCCGAAACAAACAATATACCCGAAACAAGTACCGAATCTGAAACGAGCGCTGCCCCCGGAGCGGAAACATCCGAAAGCGCACAGGCGGGACAGGCAGAGCCATCCGACAACGCCGCGCAGGCGGTGCTGCCGATAACGCTGAACCGCTCCGACTACACCGAAGCCGCCGCCGAATACAACGGGAACAGCGGCGCAGTCCTCCGACGGCATTACGGCGCGTCGCTCGCCAACGATCATATAACCTTGTCAAGCGGCGCACAGGTGCGAAACTGCACCTCTCTGCCGAACGAAACGCTGGCAGCCGCCGCAGATGATATCCCCGTGACCGACATAGACCTTTCCGAGCCGACGGTGCTTCTCGTGCATACTCACACGACAGAATGCTTCCAGTCCACCTCGTCGGCGTACTACGACGCCGCCTGCCCGACAAGGACGCGGGACTGCTCACGAAATATGGTCGCTGTCGGGGACGCGCTTGTAAATTCCCTCGCAAAAAACGGGATAACCGCCGTTCACGACTGCACCGTACACGACTACCCCGCCTATTCTGGCGCGTATGACCGAAGCGAGGACACTATCCGCGCCGCGCTCGAAAAATACCCCTCGATAAGGATCGTGATCGACCTACACCGCGACGCTATCGAAAACGCCGACGGGACGCGCATTGCGCCCGTTGCGGAAATAAACGGGCGAAACGCCGCGCAGTTCATGATAATCGCGGGCTGCGACGACGGGCGGTTCAATATGCCCGATTATATGGAGAATTTCCGCCTCGCCTGCCTTATTCAGAATACCGCGGAGGAAATGTATGCGGGACTTGCCCGCCCCGTATTGTTCGATTACAGGAATTATAATCAGCATATCACAACAGGCTCGCTGCTGATAGAG
>CAMERU010000040.1 GCA_945935925.1 uncultured Clostridia bacterium
GCAGGATAACTATTTCGCAGGAATATTTCACCGCCCTTATCGGAAGCACGGTCACAAAATGCTTCGGAGTGGTTTCCATGAACGTCACGGGCGCAAAGGAAACACTTGCGGCGGCGCTGCCGTTTGTAAAAAAGAAGGACAGCGAGCGCGGCGTTATCGTCCGCACGGGAAAGGATAAGCTGGTCATCGACCTGCACATTTCGCTGATGTACGGGGTGAATATGAACGCCGTTGTCCGCTCGATAATCAACAAGGTGAGCTACACAGTCGAGCAGAATACCGGCATTTCGGTGGAAAAGGTAAATGTTTTCGTGGATGATATCCGCGTCTGAAATAAAAATCAAGGAAAGGTTATTGTATAAATGATACTAACAGGAAAGCTGCTGCGGGACGCAGTTATATCGGGCGCAAACAATATTTATAATCAGCGGCAGGCGGTCGACGAGCTGAACGTTTTCCCCGTACCCGACGGAGATACCGGCACAAATATGTCCATGACGATAAAGAACGCCGTTGCCGAGCTGAAGAACACTCCCGACGGAGCAACGGCGGGCGAGGTCGCAAAGACCGCCGCGTCGGCAATGCTGCGCGGTGCGCGCGGAAATTCGGGCGTTATCCTCTCGCTTATTTTCAGAGGACTTTCAAAGGGTCTTTCGGGGAAGGAAACGGCTGACGCGGCGGAGCTTTCCGCGGCGCTCAAGCTTGGCGTCGACGCGGCGTATAAGTCGGTCATGAAGCCTACCGAGGGCACTATCCTCACCGTTGCGCGCGAGGGCTGGGAGAACACAAGAGAGCTCGGCGTATCCGGCGCGGACGCGGCGATATTCCTGCGCGCTTATATTTCCGAGGCGGAAAAGTCGCTCGAAAATACTCCCGAGCTGCTCCCCGCGCTTAAAAAGGCGGGCGTTGTCGACGCGGGCGGAAAGGGTCTTATCGTTATTCTTGAGGGAATGCTCGCGGTGCTTGAGGGCGGCGAGATGATACGCTCCAAGGACGAGGTGAAGCCCTCCGCGCCTGCGGCAGTGGCTGCCTCCGCGGCTTCCGAGGAGGAAATAAAGTTCGCCTACTGCACCGAGTTTATCGTCAACAAGGACAGCTCCTCAAAGGACGCAACGGCGCTGCGCGCTTATCTTGAAACAATAGGCGACTGCGTTGTCGTTGTGGACGACGAGGACATAATCAAGGTGCACGTTCACTCCAATCACCCCGGAAAGGCTATCGAGGAGGGTCTTAAATTCGGCAGCCTCACCAAGATGAAGATAGAGAATATGAAGGAGCAGCACAACAACATCATCAAGGCAGATGAGGCTGCGCAGACCAAGAGAAAGCAGCCTGTTCCCCCCGAAAAGGAGATAGGCTTTGTTGCGGTCGCGGCGGGCGCGGGCGTTGAGGCGCTGTTCAGGGATCTCGGCGCGGACAGCATAGTGCGCGGCGGTCAGACGATGAACCCGTCCACGGAGGATATACTTGAAGCGATAGGGCAGACCCCTGCGCATAACGTGTTCGTGCTTCCTAACAATAAAAACATAATCATGGCGGCGGAGCAGGCGGTAGCGCTTGCGGACAGGAACGTCTGCGTGCTTCAGTCGCGGACTATCCCGCAGGGAATATCCGCGATGATGGCGTTCGACCCCGACGCTGATTTCAACGCGAACCGCAGCGGCATGACCGAGGCTCTCGACAGAGTGGGCAGCGGACAGATAACCTTCGCGGTGCGCGACAGCGAGTACGACGGGCACAAGATAAAGCAGGGCGAGATACTCGCGATGGAAAACGGAAAGATAGTTTTCACCGAGAAGGATCTCACAAAGTCGCTCGTAAAGCTGACGAAAAGGCTTGTTAACTCCTCCAGCAGCTATATTACCGTGCTTTACGGCTCCGACGTTACCGACGAGGACGCGAACGCGGCTTATGAAACGCTCCGCGCGAAGATAAGCAGCGATATAGACATTGTGCTTGTCAACGGCGGTCAGCCCGTTTATTACTACATCATATCCGTTGAATAATGGAAATAACCTACCTTAAAGGCGTCGGACCCAAGCGCGCGGAGCTTTATAAAAAGCTCGGGATAGAAACCGTGGAGCAGCTCACCGAGCTGTATCCGCGGGATTATGTCGACTTTACGGATACCGTAACGGTGAACGGCGCGGAGCCGGGCGACGTCTGCGCGATACGCGCGGTGGTGGTCAGAAAGACCTCGCCGTTCAATCAGTACGCGAAAACCGCGCTTTACAAGGCGGAGCTTGCGGACGACACGGGCAGGATCACCGCCGTGTTTTTCAACACAAAGTATTCCTTTGAAAAGCTGGAGCTCGGGCGGGAATATATTTTTTACGGAAAGATAGGCGGCGACCTTGTACGAAAGCAGATATTGTCGCCGCTTTTCGTTTCCCCCGAGGAAAAGGGGCTGTTCCCGAAATACCCGCTCACCGCGGGGCTTACCAACAACATGATAAGCGCGAACGTAAAAACGGCGCTTTCGGTGGTAAAGCGCGAGGACAGGCTCCCGCAGAAAATACGCGAGCGGTTCGGGCTTATCGGCGCGGAGGACGCGGTGCGGAAGATACACTTCCCGAAAAGCCGCTCGGAGTATTCCGAGGCGAGGCGGCGGCTGGTTTTTGAGGAGCTTCTGACGCTAAGGCTCGGGCTCGCAATGCTGCGCGGGCGCGGCAGGAATTTAAGCGGCGCGGTCATGACGGATATTGATATGGGCGCGTTTTATTCCTCGCTGCCGTTCACCCCGACAAATGCGCAGCGGCGCGCGGTGGACGACTGCGTTTCCGATATGAAAAGGCTGTACCCGATGAACAGGCTGATACAGGGCGACGTCGGCTCGGGAAAAACGCTTGTCGCGGCGGGCGCGGCTTACTTCGCGCGCTGCAACGGGTTCACAACGCTCGTCATGGTGCCGACGGAGGTGCTCGCGCGGCAGCATTACGCGACTTTCAGGGGTTTTCTTGAGCCGCTCGGCGTAAGGGTAGGCTTGCTTTCGGGGAGCATGACCGCAGCGGAAAAAAAGGCGGTGCGCGCTGCTGCTGCCGAGGGGGAAATTGACGTCCTCATCGGTACTCACGCGCTGATACAGAAGTCCTCGGCGATAAAAAAGACGGGGCTTGTCATAGTGGACGAGCAGCACCGCTTCGGCGTCGGGCAGCGGTCCGCACTTGCGGAGCGGGGGATAAACCCCCATATACTGGCAATGTCCGCAACGCCGATACCGCGCACGCTTGCATTGATAATGTACGGCGACCTTGACGTTTCGATACTTAACGAAATGCCGAAAGGCAGGCTGCCGATAAAGACCTATGCGGTCAATTCAAGCTACCGCGAGCGTGTTTACGCGTTCATCAGAAAGCATATCGCGGCGGGGAAGCAGGCGTACATAGTCTGCCCGCTGGTTGAAAATCCCGAGGGAAAAAGCGAGAAAGCGAGCGCGATAGAGTATTATGAGCGGCTTGTTTCGGGGGTATTCAGCGATATCCCGACGGGGCTGCTTTACGGAAAAATGAAGCAGGCGGACAAGGACAGCGTAATGTCCGATTTTAAGGAGAACAAGCTGAGCCTGCTTGTTTCGACGACGGTCATCGAGGTCGGGATCGACGTTCCGAACGCGGTGGTAATGCTGATAGAGAATGCGGAGCAGTTCGGGCTGTCGCAGCTTCATCAGCTCCGCGGGCGAGTCGGGCGCGGCTCGGAGCAGAGCTACTGCATATTGATGACCGACAGCAAAAGCGAATACACCCGCGCGCGTACCTCGGCGATGGTGGAAACGACGGACGGTTACAAAATAGCGGACAAGGATCTTCAGCTGCGCGGTCCCGGTAATTTTTTCGGGCGGGAGCAGCACGGACTGCCGCCGATGAAGGTCGCAGACCTTGCGGACGACGCGGCGGTGCTCGGAGAGGTCGAGAGGCTCGCCGAGGAGGTAATTGCCGCCGATAAAACGCTGTCGCTGCCCGAAAATGAGGGGCTGCGGAAAAACGTGGAAAAGCTGTTCGGGCAGACCGCCGAGTACGGCTGGAACTGACCCGGCGAACACTAAGGAGATAAAAATGTCGGAAACAGAGCTTAAAATGGAGCGCTGGCGCTACCCGCGCTTTTTTACGGAAAATATTTCGGAGGATACTGCCGTTGTCGAGGGCGACGACGCGAAGCATATCTCCGTTGTGCTCCGCATGAGGACAGGGGATATTGCGGTGCTTTGCGACGGGCGCGGCACGGACTACCTCGCGCGGCTGGAAACAGCGGAGCGCGGCTGCTGCACCTTTAATGTGCTGGAAAGCTCGCCCAACCTTGCGGAGCCGTCGGTGCATCTGCGGCTGTTTCAGGCAATGCCCAAGGGCGACAAGATGGAGTTCATCGTGCAGAAAGCGGTGGAATGCGGCGCGGCGGAGGTGATACCGTTTTTTTCAAAGAGGTGCGTTTCCCGCCCCGACGCGAAACAAATGGAAAAGAAAACCGAGCGTTACCGCAGGATCGCCGAGGAAGCCGCGAAGCAGTGCGGGCGCGGCGTTATACCGCAGGTAGGCGCGGCGGTGGAATTTTCCGCGCTTAAAAGCATGATTTCTCCCGAAAATACGGGCATACTTTTTTATGAATGCGCGGAAACTCCGCTCAGAGAAGCCGTTCCCGAATTTAAAAAGAACATTGATATAGTTATCGGAAGCGAGGGCGGCTTTGAGCAGAGCGAGGCGCAGGAGCTTGAGCGCGCGGGATTTTCCGTCGTTTCG
Organism: uncultured Clostridia bacterium; assembly: GCA_945935925.1. GTDB lineage: Bacteria > Bacillota > Clostridia > Oscillospirales > Ruminococcaceae > CAG-115. The sequence continues at coordinate 4,731 of CAMERU010000040.1, forward strand.
CTCGGAAAGCGCATTCTCCGCTGCGAAACGGCGCCCATTACGGCAATATCCGTTTTGATGAATATGACAGGAAACCTGTGATTTTTTTGTCTTATTTAACAAAAAATTGCCGCAGCACTTGCAAAATTCGTTAAAAAGGTTTATACTATGTATATGCACTTTTTATTTCTGTCTTTAAGGAGGATCTTATCATGAAGGTATTCGGCATTATTATGTTAGGCGCTCTCGCCGTTGCGGGCGGTATCGCTGCGGCAACATATATCACCAAGAAGAAGCTCGAAAAGGAAAACGAGGAAAACTATTACGACGATTGGGACGACGAGCTCGACGATGATGACATGGATTTCGAGTTCGACGAGGATCTTGACATAGAGGACGCTTCCGAGAAGCCCGAGGAAAAGCCCGCTGTCAAGTCCGACGACGAGTTCGTTGAGGACAAGACGGAAGCAGCCGAGGCTGCGGACGAGAAGCTCTGATAAGCATTATCGGAACTATTCTGAAATGGTGAAATGCGGCGGTGTCGGCATATTAGCGGCGGCGGTCATTGACCGCCGGGCGGCTGCCGATGTCTGACCGCATTTTTTTCGCGTGCCCTTCATAGATATATTACGGCACCGCATTATTCCTGCCGTTTTTTCGGGGAATAATGAGCGGCGCGGAACGGTATGCGAAAAATCCCAAAAAGGAGATGACAACAATGAAGAAGTTTATCGCCCTGTTAGCGGCGTCTGCCTGCATAGCGCTTTCGGGCTGTTCGGGTGAAAAGGACGCCGGCGGAACGGGGCTGGAAAGCACCGTCGGAGGGAGCGAGGCTGTTACCGAGGAAATTCCCCCCGAAAAAACGGAGGAAGCGGGCGTAAGCTCCGCAGCGGGGGAAACAAAGCAGCCCACCGAGGAAACGCCCGAAACGGCGCCCGCTCCCGAAACGGGCGGGGGAGATTCTTCCGAAAGCTCCGAGCCTGCGCCCGACGCGAATTATTCGGCGCTTGTTTCCGCATTCGGCAACACATATCTCGGGCTGCCGTCCGAGGAGAAGATATACATATTCTCCGACAACGGGCTGAGCGCGGAGATAAACGGCGGTACGTATTACGGCGTGAGCTGCTATGACGAATACGACGGTACGCTGTATTATATGTGCGATTACTATGTGTCCGCAGACGGCTCCGAGGTTTACAGGAGATACGAGCAGGAGGACCGCTATGCGCTTCTCCCCGAGGTTCAGGGCTTTGCAAGGCTTGACCCGACGCGGCAGTCGCCCGAGGAGATATTTGCGGCGGCGGACGGGCTTTATATGATGTTCGACCCCGACTCCAACAGCGCTGTCGGCGGCTTTGACGAGAGCAGTCCGCTGGAGTTCAACGGCGCGGTTTATTACCCCGTGACGAACGAGCTTCTTGATACAAAGGCGGAGCTTATGGACGCGCTCACCAAGTATTTCACAACGGACATAATAAACTCGCTCATGAGCACCGAAAAGTTTACCGACATCGACGGCAGGCTTTATGTCAAGGCGTGCTCGGGCGGCTCTGTAAGCCCGAATTACTCAGGAACGGAATACGAGCTCACTACGCTCAACGAGGATACGGCAGTGTTCACGCGGTATGACACCTACAATTTCGAGGCGGGCGAAACCTCCGAGGTGGAAACCGTTTACACCGCGAAAAAGGAGTTCGGCGTCTGGAGGTTTACCGATTTCCCGTCGGCGTGGTAAAAAATCGTGTTTACCCCCTTGCAATAATCGGGAAAGTATGATATAATACATACAGTACGGTTTGACCGTAATCCATATGACAAGAAAGAGGTGTTCCTTTTGAAGCACATCACTACCATCAACAAGGCTGATCTCAAGGCTACCGCTGCAAAGGGCGGCTGCGGCAAGTGCCAGTCTTCCTGCCAGTCTGCTTGCAAGACTTCCTGCACAGTAGCAAATCAGAAGTGCGAGGCAGTTAAGTAATTTGCTGTCCGCCGCAGCGCAGATATTTCTGTGCGATATTTAAAAGCAGTTTTGGGCGGGGGTAACTCGCCCAAAATTTTGTGTTAAGAAATTTAAGGAAGGGTTACCGAAAATGATACATAAATTCAGACAGCTCGGGTACAATATCGTGCTCGATGTAAACAGCAACGGCGTTCATATCGTGGACGACTGCGCTTATGATATGCTCGGCATTATCGCGCCGCCGATGGCGGAGGAATGCCCCGCAGACCTCCCCGCAAGGCTTTCGCAGTACCCCGAGCAGGACGTGCGCAGCACCTATGCGGAGCTTTACGAGCTTTATAAGGAGGGCGCGCTTTTCGCGGAGGACGACTACGAAAAATATTCCGGAACGATGGTCAAGAGCCCCGTCAAGTCTATGTGCCTTAACGTTGCGCATGACTGCAACCTGCGCTGCGAATACTGCTTCGCACAGACGGGCGATTTCGGCGGCGAGCGCTGCATAATGACCCCTGAAACAGGCAGAAAGGCTATTGATTTCCTTATAGAAAACTCCGGCAACCGCGAGAATATCGAGCTGGATTTCTTCGGCGGAGAGCCGCTGATGGCGTGGGATACCGTTGTCGAAACGGTAAATTACGCGCGCTCGATAGAAAAGCAGCACGGCAAGAATTTCCGCTTTACCATAACTACTAACGGCGTGCTTCTCGATGATGAGAAGATCGAGTACATCAACCGCGAGATGAGCAACTGCGTGCTCTCCCTTGACGGCAGGCGGGAAGTTACCGACCGCATAAGAAAGACACTCAACGGAAAGAGCGCGTATGACGTTATCGTCCCGAAGTTCCAAAAGCTTGTCCGCAGCCGCGGCGAAAAGGATTACTATGTCCGCGCGACATTCACGAAATACAACCTCGACTTCACCGACGACGTGCTGCATATGCGCGACCTCGGCTTCGAGCAGCTTTCCGCAGAGCCCGTTGTCACCGACCTCAACGAGCCGTATGCTATCACAACGGACGACCTGCCGCGCGTTTTCTCCGAGTACGACCGCCTTTGCGAGGTAATGGCGAACCGCACCGAAAATAAGTTCAATTTCTTCCATTTCATGGTCGACCTTGATCAGGGACCCTGCGCGATAAAGCGCCTGCGCGGCTGCGGCTGCGGCAACGATTATGTAGCCGTTGACCCGCACGGAGATATCTACCCCTGTCACCAGTTCGTCGGTATCGAACAGTGGAAAATGGGCAATCTATATGACGGAACGTTCAACAACGATATCAAGGAATATTTCGCAAAGACCCATGTGTACAGCAAGGAAGGCTGCCGCGACTGCTGGGCGAAGTTCTTCTGCTCGGGAGGGTGCAATGCGAACAGCTTTATTTACGAGGGCGATGTTCACAAGCCGCATATGCTCTCTTGCGAAATGCAGAGAAAGCGCCTTGAGTGCGCGCTCGCGCTCGCAGCGGACAGGGCTGTCAAGGAGCAGGGCTGAAATCTTTGCCCATAAATTATCCAACATTTTTTAATTTGTTGTTCAATTTTATTTCACAATAACAACACAATGGGTAATTATAATATAACCATAACGAACGAACAATGCGGACGATGAAACACATTGAACCGCGGACATCGCGAAAGGGATGGATTATATGAACGACTATTACGGAACAAACAATATGCAGACATTCACAACGGAGGGCGGTATGGCGCCTGCGCCCAAGCCCCCGAAAAATAAAAACAGACACGGTGCGGCTAAGGTCGTTGCTCTGATAGCTGCGGTGGCGGTCGTCGGCGGAGCGGCAGGCTTCGGCGGGGCGTACCTTGCGGGGCGCAGCAGGCTGACGGCGGACATCGTTTCGGGCGGGGATACTTCGTCAACGGTTTCCGACGCGTCCGTACCCGCGGAGAGCGCTCCCGATGAAAGCTCTGCACCAACGCTGAACGAGCTTCAGTCGGGCGCGGTGAGAAAAGAGATTACCGGCGTTGAGTTCAACTCCGACGGCTCGTATATGTACACCCGCGACCTCGTTGACGCCGTCCGCGACAGCATCGTTTATATCGAGGCGAGCGTCAATTACAGAGGGACATTAACACCCTACTGCACGGGCAGCGGAATAATAATTTCCACTGACGGATACATTGTAACCAACGCGCACGTCACCGATGATATGGACGGATTTACCGTCACAGTCACGACGACCGACCCCGAAACCGACACGGGCGCTACCAAGGAGTATGAAGCAAGGCTTATCGGCAGTGACACCGACACCGACCTTGCGGTGCTTAAGATAGAAGCGGAGGATCTTCCTGCGGCTATCCTCGGCGACTCCGACAAGCTCAGCCTCGGCGACGACGTTGTTGTTATCGGCAATCCCCTCGGGCTTGAATCCTCGGTTACAAAGGGTATTGTTTCCGGACTTAACAGGCAGATCTCCTCGAATGAGCGCTCGCTCTCGTCCATTCAGACCGACGCGGCGATAAACAGCGGCAACTCCGGCGGCGCAATGTTCAATATGTACGGCGAGGTAGTCGGCGTTGTCAATGAGAAGCTTATCAACAATTACGCGGAGAACGTCGGCTTTGCCATCACCATAAACGAAGCCAAGGACGTCATCAACGACCTTATTTCCAAGGGCTATGTCACCGGCAGACCCATTATAGGCATAACCTGCCTTCAGGTTTCCGAATATGTCGGAGCGATACAGGGAATGACCCCCGGTCTGTATGTAACCGATATCGACATGAGCCTGCCCGTTGCGAGAAGCGGCCTTGTTGTCGGCGATACAATAACCGCTGTTGACGGTACAGCCCTCACCTCTGTCGCAGAGCTTACCGATATCCTTAACGGAAAGAAGCCAGGAGACACGGTAGTTGCGACAGTATCCAGAACCGACGAGCTCGGCAGGACAAGAAATGTCGACATTGAGATCGAGCTTGGCGAATTCAGCGGAACATGATGTTGACTTTCGGGTAATGATAATATCCAACGACTCATAACGTCCTCTTAAATATAAAACAGCCGCAGTTCACATGAGCTGCGGCTGTTGTTTTGTTATCGTCTGATTATAATGTTGCCTTGTCTGTCTGTTCGGGGTGAGCGCTTGCCGCTGCGGAGGAAACATTGTCGGGGACGCTGTTCAGTCCGCCTGCGATAGCCTTGCCTGTGACGAAGGAGTTGACCATGCTCTTGAGGTCTATCCCCAGCCCGTCGAGCAGACCCGACGACGCCTGAGTAGTTGCCTCGGTGATATCCTTGACGAGCTTGGAGGCGTTCCCGTCGCCGTACATCGTGATCTTGTCGATGTTCTCGAGCGGCTTTGCGATCGCTTCCGCAACTGCGGGCATCTTATCGAAGTACATCTGAAGAACGGCAGCCTCTTCCATCTTGCGCATTGCTTCCGCCTTCTTGTCAAGACCCTCTGCCTCTGCGAGCGCCTTTGCGCGGACTGCTTCCGCTTCCGCAAGACCCTTTGCGCGGATACCCTCCGCCTCCTGCTCTGCCGCGAAGCGTGCAGCCTCGGCGCGTGCCTTTTGCGCCGCTGCCTCGTTCTGCGCGGTGACGAGTATTGCAGCCGCCTCGTTCTTCTTTATTTCAAGCTCCGCCTCGGCGTTCTGAATGTCCTCGTACTTCTTAGCCTCGGCGTTGCGCTGCGTCGCGTAAAGCTCCGCGTCTGCCTGCTGCTGTGCGGCGTACTTCTTAGCCTCGGCGGTCTTCTTTACCTCCGCTTCGAGGGCGCGTTCCTTTATCTCGGCTTCCTTTGCCTTGATCTCGACTTCCTTTGCCTGCTTTGCGAGGTTCGCGTTAGCGGTGGTTATCTCGATAGTCTTGCGCTGCTCCTCCTGCTGAATGGTGTATGCCGCGTCGGCTTCCGCCTGCTTGATGTCGGCGGCGCGCTTCAGCTCTGCCTGCTTTATTGCGAGCTCGTTCTGGCGCTCCGCGATGGCTGTTTCGGAATCAACGCGCGCGTCGTTCGCCTTGCGGTTCGCTTCCGCCTGAGCAATTTTGATATCGCGCTCTGCCTCCGCTTTGGAGATGGCTGCCTTTTTCTTTATCTGCATGGTGTTGTCGATACCCATGTCGTTGATAATGCCGTTGTCGTCAACGAAATTCTGAACGTTGAATGAAACTATCTCAAGACCCATTGCGCGCAGGTCGGGGTCGGCGTTCTGCTTAACCTTGTCGGCGAATGCCTGACGGTTGCTGACCATTTCCTCAAGGCGCATCTGACCTACGATCTCGCGCATATTGCCCTCGAGTACCTCGCGCGCTACCTGAGTGATGTACTGAACGTTCTTGTTGAGGAAGTTCTGCTGCGCGCGGGCGATGGTGTCCGCGTCGGGAGAGATCTTTACGTTTACCACCGCGTCTACCGAAATGTTGATATAGTCGGCGGTGGGGACAGCCTGCGCGGTGCGGACGTCGACGGACATCAGCGCAAGCTCGAGTATATCGCAGCGCTCAAAGAACGGGAGCTTTACGCTCGCCTTACCGATAACTACCTTTGCCTTACGGCGCAGACCGCTTATTATGTACGCTTTATCGGGCGGCGCCTTGCGGTAGCCGGCGGCGAAGATGACGATAATGACGATAACAACTATCGCTATGGGGATTACATAAGGTGGGATAAGTGGCATGATTTTTTCCTTTCTGTGTCAAAGCCTGTTACAGCTTGTGTGATATCTCAAGCGCACGATAGTACGCTTTTGTGAGCTTTTCGAGGTCGTTTGGATATTCGCCGGTTATTCCTGCGCGGAGGTCTGCGACTATCTTTGCGGCGGGGGCGTAAACGCCGTTAAGACCGATGTTGCCCGAAAGGCCCTTGAGTGCGTGAGCCTTGTGTTCCGTTTCGGTCAGATCGCCGCTTTCCGCTGCGGCTTTAAGTTCATTTACAACTCCGTCGGCGGCGTCGAAGAATTTTCTGAAATATTTCAGGAACATTTCCTCGCTGTCCATGAACCGAGAGGTCATTTCGCCGCAGTCAAGACCGACTCCCGCAAGTTCTGCGCGTATCTCATCTGTTATCATGGTATTCACTTCCTGTCGTATATATAAGGGGCGGCAGCATTCTTTCATTACCGCGTTACCCCATTCTTATTTTATCACTGCGGCGCATTTATGTCAATGTGTGGGTGAAAATTTGTAGGTTTAGACAATTTTCGGTATTGATTTTTTCATTGTAAGAAAATGGTGTTAATAAAAGGAATAATATTACGGCAGACTGCGGCAAAATATCGCTCGGCTATTGACTTTTGGCAAATTAAGAGGTAAAATATAAATATACGTTTACTTTTGTGAAAACGTTATCACGACAATGAAAGGAACATGATCTATGGCAGGTTTCAAGACCGCGCGAATATTCAGCGACGGCATGGTATTGCAGCGCGGGAAGAATATAAATGTTTTCGGAGAGGGCGCAGACGGCACGGTCATCACCGTTTCGCTGCTCGGAAAATCCGCTCGCTGCACCGTTAAAAACGGCAGGTGGCTTGCGGTGCTGCCGCCAATGGAGGCTTGCACCGGCGCGGAGCTTACCGTCACCGACGGCAGCGATACGGTGCGTTTTACCGATGTAGCGCTTGGCGAGGTATGGCTCGCGGGCGGGCAGTCTAACATGGAATACGAGCTGCGCAACTGCACGGGCGGCAGGGAGCACCTTGAAAACGACGGAGACGTCAATGTAAGATTTTATTACACCCAAAAGAAAACGCTGCTCGACGAGGACTTTTTCGAGTGCGAGGAAAAAATGGGCTGGCAGAGCTTTTCCAACAAGGAAAGCGCGCAGTATTGGAGCGCGGTAGGGTATTTCTTTGCGAAAGAGCTTTCCGAGAAGCTCGGCGTGACTGTCGGGATAATCGGCTGCAATTGGGGCGGCACCTCCGCCAGCGCATGGATGAGCAGGAAATACGCGCAGGGCGAAACAGCGGTGTATTTCGAGGAATACGACGCGGCAATTGCCCCCAAAACTACCGAGCAGGCGATAAAGGACTACCGCGATTATCAGGAATATCACGCCGCATGGGAGAAAAAGAGCGCGGAGTATTACACCACCGCCGAAAACCCGACATGGGACGGCTGCCTTGAATACTGCGGCGAGAACCGCTACCCCGGTCCGCCGTCGCCCGTCAACCCGATGAGCCCCGGAGTGCTCCACGATAGCATGATAATGCGCGTCTGCCCCTACACCCTCGCGGGCTTCATCTACTATCAGGGCGAGAGCGACGACCACCGCCCCGAGATGTACTACACGCTGTTCACACAGCTTATAAGAAACTGGCGGGAGGACTGGCATGACGACGAGCTGCCTTTCATCTGCGCGCAGCTCCCCATGCACCGTTACAGCGGCGACGAGGACAGGAAGAACTGGTGCCTTATCCGCGAGGCGCAGATGCGCGCTTTTAACACCGTGAAGAACATGGGCATAGCGGTGCTCATCGACTGCGGCGAATTTAACGAGATACATCCGAAAGACAAGGCGCCCGTGGGTCACCGCTTCGCATTGCAGGCGCTGGATAAGTTTTACGGCGGCTGCGACGGCGCGAACGCTCCCGTTATCGCGGGGGCAGTCTGGGGCGCGGACAGCGCGGAGCTGTCCTTTAAGAATGCCGAGGGAGGCTTTGTATTAAAGGGACAGCCCGACGGGTTCGAGATATGCGGCGAGGACGGGGATTACGTTCCCGCAAAAGCGGAGATAAACGGCGGGCGGATAATCGTTTCCGCGGATAATATAACCGACCCGCGCGGGGTAAGATATCTGTGGACGAACTACGGAGAGGTGCATATTTACGGCAGAAAGGGTCTGCCGCTGGCGCCGTTCCGCATAACCGCGGAATGACCCGCAGAAGCTTGAACAAAGGAAAGAGGAATTAAAAATGATAGCACTTGTAACGGGAGCAAGCTCGGGAATAGGCCGCGATATCGCGCGCTCGCTTGCAAAGCATGGCATAAACGTAATAATAACGGCGCGCCGCCGCGACAGGCTGGCGGAGCTTAAAAAGGAGCTCATCGCCGAATACGGTGTTAAGGTGATGTGCATTGCCGCAGACCTTACCGACGAGCGGCAGTGCATGGAGCTTTACAGCCGCGTCAGAAAATACAACATTGATATACTGATAAACAACGCAGGCTTCGGGGTTTTCGGTAAATTCTGCGACACCGACCTTGAGAGCGAGCTTGATATGCTGGACGTGAATATCCGCGCGTTCCATATTTTATTCAAGCTTTTCCTGCGCGATTTCAGGGAGCGCGGCTGCGGTTATATACTCAACACCGCGAGCGCGGCGGGATTCCTGCCGGGACCCTATTTCTCGTCCTATTACGCGAGCAAGGCTTATATCGTGCGCATGACTCAAGCTGTCGCCGAGGAGCTTCGCGCGGAGCGCAGCGGCGTTCATATTTCAATGCTCTGTCCGGGACCTGTTGCGACCGAATTTGAGGAAAAGGCGCGCGTTCGGTTTTCGATACCTGCGGCGTCGTCGGAGAAGCTTGCGGAAAAGGCGGTGCGCGGAATGTTCGGCGGCGAGCTGATGATATGCTCCGACCCGATGAACAGGGCGTCGATATATGCCGCGAAGCTTGTTCCCGACAGCCTGCTTGCGTTAGGGGCAAGGCTTGCGCAGTCGATACGCAGGACATTTTAAGGAGGAAAGCAATGCCTTCACAGACAGAGATAACCGTCCGCTATGCGGAAACCGACTGCATGGGCGTAGTGCATCATGCGGTATATCCGGTATGGTTCGAGATAGCTCGGACGGATTACATCAAGGCGGCGGGAATGAGCTATGCGGAGATGGAGCGCGCGGGGGTAATGCTCCCCGTGACGGGGATAACCTGCCGATACCGCCTTCCCGCGAAATATGACGATGTGCTGACGATAACCGCTAAGGTAACACGGCTCACGCCCGCACGGATAGAGTTTTCCTATACCGTGACAAAAAAGGGCGGGGACGCTGTTCTTGCCGAGGGGACAAGCTCCCACGGCTTTGTGGACGCGGAGAACTTCCGCCCGCTCAATTTCAGAAAGGAAATGCCCGCGCTGTATGAGAAGATGGAACAGTGCGCGGCGGCAGACTCGGAATAAACGGTGGCAGAATGAAAAGAATCATCATACTTGCCGCGCTGATACTTATCGGTGCAGCGGCGGCGTTCATTATCATAAAAAATCCCTACGAGCCCATGGAGGTCATAGCTCAGCCCACCGAGGACGGCGGCGTTGAGATCGTGCCGGTGACCACGTCGGCGGTGACGGAGGAAGAACCCGCCGCGGAGAAGCATTCTCTGTCCGTGACCTGTTCGCTGCCCTCTGCGTTTTACGACGAGAATATTTCGGTAGAGCTGCTCGCCGACGACGGCGCGGAGATTTATTTCACGCTTGACGGAAGCGATCCCGACACCTCGTCGGAGCTTTACACGGGCGCTATTGAGATAAACGCGGGTGCGGACACATCCGCTGTCACGATAAAGGCAGTCGCGGCGCGTGACGGCGAGGTTTCTGACATATTCACGCGCAGCTATGTTGTCGGGCAGAACGTCAAAGAGCGTTTCGGCGGGGACACGCTTGTTTTCGTGTTGTCGACCGACCCCTACAACCTTTACGATTACGAGTACGGAATAGCTGTTCCGGGCAAGATATACGATGATTATGTAAAGGAGCACGCGGGCGAGGAGATACCCTACAACGCTCCCGGCAACTATTATATGACGGGCAAGGAAGCGGAGCGCGACATTTATGTCGAGGTGTTCGACAGCAGCGGCAGCAAGGTCATCTCGCAGGCAGCGGGTGTAAGGCTTTCGGGCGGTTACTCCCGAGTTGTCGATCAGAAATCGCTGCGGCTTATCGCGCGCAAGGAATATGACCCCGACAACGGGAAATTCAAGTACGCATTCTTCCCCGACGCGGTGGACTGCAACGGCGAGCCGATAAGCGAATATGACAGGATAGTGCTGCGCAACGGTGCGAACGACCGCGAATTTGCCGGCGTGCGCGACGAGCTTTCGCAGCAGCTGGCGCGCGATTACGGCTACGAGGCGACGCAGTGCACAACGCCCGCGGCGGTGTTCCTTAACGGGGAATACTACGGCTTTTCATGGGTGCACGAAAACTTCAACGAGGACTACCTTGAAACTCATTTCAGCGGCAACCGCGAGCAGTACGAGATCGTGAGCAACACCGAGATACCCGAGGAGGGCAACGAGCGCGGACTTAACGACTACGCGAAGGTGGTTGAATATTTCGACAAGGACCTGACCGACGACAAGACCTTCGCGGAGTTCTGCGAGCTTGTGGACATAAATAATTTCATGCAGTATTATGCAATGCAGATATTTATTTCCAACAAGGACTGGCCGGGGAACAACTACAAGGCGTTCCGCTACTACCCCGAGGACGGCGAGGCGATAACCTCGGAATACATGGACGGGAAATGGCGCTACCTTTTCTTTGACGCGGAATATGCATGGGGGCTGTACGGCGAAGGATTCCGTCTGAACACGCTTTCCGACCTGCTCAACGGCACGCACATGAGCGGCGAGAGCCGTGCGCTTATCGCGCTGCTGAAGCGCGAGGATATGCGGGAGCTGCTTGCCGACACGCTTTGCGACGTAATGGCAAAGGGCTTCGGCACCGACAACATACTTGAAACGCTGGATATGCTCATCGAAAAGAGCGACAGCGAGCAGATGTACGCGCTGCGCAAGGGCGTAACAAGCACATGGGCGCACGAGGGTACGTTTGCGGACAGCCGCGAGCAGATACGGCAGTTTGCGCAGCGGCGCGAAACGGTGCTGCGGCGGCAGGTTGCCAAGCAGTTCGAAATCGCGGAGGAATACTATGACATTACCCTGACGGGAACAGTGGGTGCGCAAGCGCGGCTGAGCTCGCAGAAAACGTCGGGGGGAGTTGTTTTCGGCAGCTATTACACAGCTTACGGCGTGGACATAGGCGCTGATACATACGAGGGCTACCGTTTTGCAAAGTGGGAGATAAACGGCAGGGAATACACCGACCCGAACGTAAGGATAACCTCCGACATGGCTGAGGACGGAAAGGTATTTGTAAAGCTGTTTGTTGAAAAGGAGGAGCTTCGCGGAGTTCCGCTCAGGATAAGCGAGATCTCTACCGAAAAGAACGCGGGGTGGATAAAGCTTTTCAACCCCAACGCCGAGGCGGTGAGCACGGCCGGGCTGTTCCTTACCGACGACCCCGAAAACCTCACAAGGTATGCGCTCCCCGATGTCACGATAGGCGCGGGCGAGGAGCTCACCATTGTGATGAAGAACAACAAGACAAACGATGCGCTCATGCAGATTCAGGCGACTTTCTCGCTCAAAAAGGGCGAAACGCTCATCTTGTCCGACAAGAACGGAGTCGCCCTGAGGAGCGTTGAGATCCCCGATATCCCCGAGGGGAAAAAATATGTCCTGCAATATAATGGCAGCTACCTTTTATCGCAAAAGTGACGGTCTTTTATCGCAAAAGTGACAGTCCCGCTCTGTCGGGCGGAAGGAGCTTTAAGGCGCTGCCTTGAACCGTTTTATAAAAGGTTGTTTTTTATTTTTTGGGGGCAATTGGTTTTTAATTCATGCGTTGTTCGTTGTTTAATTGAAATTATTTGTTTATTGTGTTGTCACACGGGAAGTGGGGGAAACCCTTTGGGAAAGGGAAAAACGAAGT
>CAMERU010000041.1 GCA_945935925.1 uncultured Clostridia bacterium
ATTCATGGTAGGCGTGACTTAATCGCGGTATTCCTCCATAATATATGCCTCGAAGATGTCGCCCTCCTTGATGTCGGTGAACTTTTCAAGGCTGATACCGCACTCATAGCCTGCCGCAACTTCCTTAACGTCGTCCTTGAAGCGGCGCAGACCCGCAATCTTGTCGTCGCCGACAATAATGCCGTCGCGAACGATACGAACCTGTCCGTTTCTTGCGACCTTGCCGTCCATTACATAGGAACCCGCAACAACGCCTACGTTGGTTATCTTGTAAACCTGACGCACCTCAACCTTGCCGAGAGCAACCTCGCGGAACTTGGGCGCAAGCATACCCTTCATAGCGGCGGTGATATCCTCGATAGCGTCGTAGATAACACGGTACAGACGAACTTCAACGCCGTTGCGCTTCGCGCTCTCCTCCGCAGACGGGTGGGGTCTTACGTTGAAGCCTACTATGATAGCGCCGGAAGCCATTGCGAGCATAACGTCGCTCTCGCTTACCGCGCCGACGCCGCCGTGGATAACTCTTACGCGTACTTCCTCGTTGGTGAGCTTCTCGAGCGACTGCTTTACAGCCTCTACCGAGCCCTGAACGTCCGCCTTGACGATTATGGGCAGCTCCTTGACCTCGCCCTGCTCGATAGAAGAGAACAGATTGTCGAGGGTTACCTTCTGATATGCCTTGAACTGCTCCTCCTTTGCCTCGTGCTTGCGCTTCTCGACAAGCTCGCGGGCAAGCTTCTCGTCCTCGACAGCCGCGAACGTGTCGCCTGCGGAGGGCACCTCTGCAAGACCCATTACCTCAACGGGAACGGACGGACCTGCTTCGGTGACAGTTCTGCCCTTGTCGTCGCGCATTACGCGCACTCTGCCGACAGCTGTGCCCGCGATAAGAACATCGCCCGTGTGGAGCGTGCCGTTCTGAACCAGCAGCGTTGCGATAGGGCCGCGGCTCTTGTCAAGGCGCGCTTCGATAACTGCGCCCTTTGCGAGCCTGTTGGGGTTAGCCTTGAGCTCGAGTACGTCTGCGGTCAGGCATACCATTTCGAGCAGCGTATCCATGCCCTCGCCTGTCTTTGCGGAAACGGGAACGCAGATAACATCGCCGCCCCAGTCCTCGCATACGAGGTCGTACTTTGTCAGTTCTTCCTTTACTCGCTCGGGGTTAGCGGCTTCCTTATCCATCTTGTTTATCGCAACGATAATGGAAACTCCCGCCGCCTTTGCGTGGTTTATCGCCTCAACGGTCTGCGGCATTATGCCGTCGTCCGCCGCGACAACAAGTATCGCGATATCGGTTATCATCGCGCCGCGCGCTCTCATTGATGTGAACGCTTCGTGACCGGGCGTATCGAGGAAGGTTATCTCCCTGTCGTCAAGCTTTACACGGTACGCGCCGATATGCTGCGTGATACCGCCCGCCTCGGTCGCGGTAACGCTCGCGTGTCTTATATAGTCAAGGATAGAGGTCTTGCCGTGGTCGACGTGTCCCATAACAACAACGACGGGCGAACGCGGCTGAAGCTCCTCCGGCTTATCCTCGGTATCCTCAAAAAGGCGTTCCTCAATAGTAATGATGACTTCCTTTTCAACCTTTGCGCCGAGATCCTCCGCAACGAGAGAAGCGGTGTCGAAGTCGATCGTTTCATTAATGCTTGCCATAACGCCGAGGTTGAACAGCTTCTTCATTACCTCGTTGACATTGACTTTAAGTCTTGTCGCAAGCTCGCCGACGGTTATCTCATCGGGTATCTGTACCTTGAGCTGCTGCTTTCTTGCGCGCTCAAGTTCAAGGCGCTTGAGCTTCTGCGCTTCCGTTTCGCGCTTGCCGAACGGCTTGCCCTTCTGCTGCGACTTCTGATTTATCTTCTGCTTGGAGCGGAAGTTGTCGTTATTCATTCTCCCTGCGGGAGCAATGGACTCGTAGCGCTCGTTGTACTTGTCGAGCTCGACATAGCTGCCCCTTGTGTCGACGGTCTTGGTTACCTGCTCGCCGCGCTGAACAGCCTCGCCCTTCTGCTTCTGCTGCATCACGGGGGGAGTGTTCACCTTGATCTTGCTGCTGTCTATCGCGGGAGCATTGGGAGCGGGCTTGGGTGCAACGGGTGCAGCGGGCTGCGCGGGTCTGCGGTCGTTTCTGAAATCGCGGCTGTCGCGGCGGTCGTTATTGAAGCCGCCCTGCCGATTGTCGCGCTGACCGTTGTTGAAGCCGCCCTGTCTGTTATCGCGCTGACCGTTGTTGAAGCCGCCCTGTCTGTTGTCGCGCTGACCATTGTTAAAGCCGCCCTGTCTGCTGTCGCGCTGACCGTTATTGAAGCCGCCCTGACGATTGTCACGCTGACCGTTGAAATTACCCTGTCTGTTGTCGCGCGGTTCGTTTCTTCTGTCATTCTGAGCGCCCTGTCTGTCGCGGTTGTCGAAAGGCTTCTTTGCGGGCTGCGGCTTTTCTTCCGCCTTTGTTTCGGGCTTGACCTCGGGCTTAGGCTCTGCCTTGGCTTCTTCCTTAACGGGAGCGGGCTTTTCCTCCGCCTTTGCCTCGGGCTTGGGTTCAGCCTTGGGCTCCTCCTTAGCGGGAGCGGGCTTCTCCTCTGCCTTTGCCTCGGGCTTGGGTTCAGCCTTGGGCTCCTCCTTAACGGGAGCGGGCTTCTCCTCTGCCTTTACCTCTGCCGCAGGCTTTTCCTCGGGAGCCGCTTCCTTTTTTGCAGCGGGCTTCTTCTTTGCCGCAGGCTTCTTTTCCTCGATAACAGGCTGCTTTTCGGTCTTGATATCCTTTGTTGCGAAGAATGCCTCTTTAAGGTCAGCGACCTCGTGCATTCTCGTGTACTTTTCAAGGACATAGCCTACCTCGTCGGCGGTAAGGGAGCTCTGAGCCTTTCTAGGCGTGCCGCCGAAAGCCTTATCCAGCATTTCGATTATTTCGGCGCGGTCTGCGCCCAGATCCCTCGCAACGTCCTGTAATTTATATTTGTTCTGTTTATTTGTTGGCAATGTAAATATCCTCCACACTAATCAGTTTCCGCAAATAACCCGGAAATATGTCCGCATTACAGCGTCCCTATATGTTTTTTTACCGAGCCGTACAATCCTACGTCGAGTATCAGGAACACCCCGACGCGCTTTCCGACTGCGCCCTTTGCGTCGTCCATGGTGAAATCCGCCTTTAAGACCTCTCTGCCGTATTTTTCCGCGGCAAAGCGGACCTCTTTTTCCGTCTTGGCGGAAACATCGGACGCAAGAACAATGCCCGCCGCCTTTGATTTCGGCGAAGAAAGCTCCTCGAGCACGGCGTCGAAGCCGAGGACGAGTTTTCCTGCGCGCCTGCAAAGGCAGATCGTTGAAAGTAGGTTATTTATCGGCGTTCAGCTCCTTTTCAAGAGTTTCATATATCTCAGCGGGAACCTCGCATTTCAGCGCGCGCTCAAGCCTGCGTCCCTTGCGGGCAAGCGCAAGACATTCCGCGTCGCGGCAAATATATGCTCCGCGTCCCGATTTTTTTCCGGTGGGGTCTATGGAAACCTCGCCTTCCTTGCTGCGAACTATCCTGACAGCGCCCTTTTTGCCTATCATATCGCCGCAGCCAAGGCATTTCCTGAGAGGTACGCGCTTCTCCTGCATATTCTCTCCTTATTCACCGGCGGGTGCCGCTTCCGCTGCCGCCTCTGCCGCTGCCTCCTCGGGCTTTACCTCAAGGGGAACGATAACAAAATCGTCGGGATCAACGGCGCTCTCCGCCTTAATGTCTATCTTGTAACCGGTAAGCTTTGCGGCGAGCCATGCGTTCTGACCCTTGTTGCCGATAGCGAGCGAGAGCTGATTGTCGGGAACGACTACCTTGCAGGCGCGCTTGTCGGGGTTCGGGTTGGTTATTACAACGCGGGTTACCTCCGCGGGCTTGAGAGCCTGCTTGATGAACTCCTCGGGATCCTCGCTGTAAAGCACAACGTCGACCTTCTCGCCCTTTATTTCCTTTGTGACCGCGTTGATACGGCTCTTCTGCGGTCCTATGCACGCGCCTACCGCGTCAACATTGGGATCATGGCTGATGACAGCTATCTTGCTGCGGCTTCCGGGCGCGCGGCTGACCGCCTTTATCTCGACCGTGCCGTCGAATATCTCGGGGCACTCCAGCTCGAACAGGCGCTTGATGAGCCACTTATCGGTGCGGGACACCTTGAGCGTCTGCTTCTTGTCCGACTCGTTGTATTCCTTGGAAACGCCCGAGATGTAAACCTTGACTACCTGACCTACCTGAAGGGTCTCTCCGGGAATCTGCTCGGATCTGGGCAGCGGCAGCTCGTTGTGGTTTATCTCTACCGTAGCGTGACCTGCGGGGTCTATCTTGGTGACCAGAGCGGATACCGCGTCGTTCGCATACTGTCCCCAGACGTCCGTCATATGCTGACGCTCGGCATTGCTGAAGCCCTGTCTGATAAGGTCCTTAGCATTCTTCGCAGCAATTCTCTTGAACATATGCGTATCAATGGGGCAGCGCACCCTGTCGCCTACCTGAAGCGACGGGTCGATCTTTCTTGCCTCCTCGAGAACTATCTCGGTTTCGGGGTCATAAAGCGTGTCGATGACCTCAATGACCTCCTTCATTATGCAGACATTGAATACCTTGTTCTTGAGGTCGATGTCGACAATGACGGAATTTTCCGTATCATCGAGCTTGAGGTTGGATTTAAGGCTCTTTTCTATCGCGTACTTTATCTTTTCCGCAAGAATTTCGCTGTCTATGCCCTTTTCCTCCGCGAGTGTGGCAAGGTTGTCATAGATGGTGCCGTAGTCCTCTCCTTTGTTGGTTTTTCTTTTAGCCATTTTTCGTTATTCCTCCATTAATTTATCAAAGTCATTAAAATCATCGTAATTTACCGCGGAAATCTCGGAAACCTCAAGAGCCGCGCTGCCGAAATCGCCCGACACCGTTACCTTTTCGCCGTCGAACGTGTCAAGCACGCAGTTCACGCTTTTTGCGGGAAGCCCCTCGCAAAGCTTGTAGGTCCTTAGCTTGATCTTTCTGCCCACCGACAAAGCAAGCTGATCGACGCGCCTTACCGCGCGCTCCAGACCTGCCGAGCTTATCTCCAGATAATCTATCCTGTCGATAAAATCCTGTTTGTCGATAGCCTCGTTTATCTCGTCGTTCACGCTCTCAACATCGTCTATGTTCACACCGCCGGGTTTGTCGATGTATATCCACAGATACCACCCCGCGCCCTCCTTGATGAACACAACGTCCCACAGCGTAAAACCATGGCTCTCGACGATCCCTCTTACCGCTTTGTCCGCGGCGGCTTCGATCGTACTCATGCCTTTTGCCAAAGCCATAAGAAAAGCTCCTTTCAATTGCCGTTGTCAATTTTGTATAAATAAAACTTAAAGACCGGAGCGGAGCCCCAGTCTTTAGCCTGATCTATCATAAGTATTATAACACATTCGTTCGGAAAAATCAAGGGGTTCGGTCAAAAAAATCATCATTTTCGTTAGATTTTTTAAGGAACAGGAGCAACCATATTATTATAGTATCATTTCAAATTCAGCCATGCAGCTGCCGCACCGTCATTTCACGCCGATCCCCGAAAGCTCCGCGCATATTCTTTCGGCTGCCGCCGCGACATAATCGTCCGCCTGCGCGGGAGTAATATATCGGAACGCGCACCCGCAGAAGCTGCCGCTGTACACGCCTGCAATATTTCTTATCTGAATATTCACATTTTCGCTGCCGTAATACGGGAGTATGCTGCTGTCAACAGTCACGGAAGCAAGCTCACGAAGCAAATCAAAATCGGGGTGTTCTTCAAGAAACAGCAGGTCGTTCGCATACCATTCCGCCTTAACGCGGCGGTAATAGTCCTCCTTGTCCGCGTCATATTCATCACGGAAACGCGCCTTTGCGGGCTCGTTTATAAGCTGCGTCCACACTATGTCGGCGATAAGGTGGCTGAAATATCCCAGCAGGAATGCGCGCTGCTTTTCGTCGCGCGCCCTTGGCAGCATTTCCTCCGCAAAGCGCATATATTCGCAGTGCCCCTTGCCGGAATGCGTCCAGTGGGTCACTTCTTTCGGCGGGTCGAAGCCGCCGCTGCCGTCGGGCGTTCCGCAGTCCGCGGCAATGTTCCCCGCGAGAAATTCAGATCGCGGAAAATCGAATTTCTCAAGCACCCTTTCCGCCACTCTCAAATGACAAAGCCACGTAGCCATATAACCTCCGTTTTGAAATATTTTTCGGGAAAGCTTGCAATTTCCTGTCGCATATGCTATAATATTACCGTAAGATAAACGCTGCAGAAAGGAGCATATCCATGGACGACAAGAACCAAGCGCCGCAGACCACTCCCGAAAAGGACGAGCTCAAAGACCGCACATGGGTTGACGACATGAAGCAGGAGCTCGAGGATTACATTGAGGAGCAGGGTATTTATATACGGCAGTGACCTGCCGCGCACAAGCTTAATCGGAGAGGTTTTCCTCTCCGATTTTTTGCTTTAATAAACCTCTGTCCCCGAGTAATAGAATTGGAGTATCTGCTTGTAGTCCCAGCCCCAATAGGTCGCGATTATATTCGCGCCGTTCTGGCTCATTCCGACGCCGTGACCGTAGCCGTATGTAGTGAACTTGAATGTGTCCGAAGCAGCGTCGTAGCTTACGTCAAACGCGCTTGAGCGCAGGTCGAAGTTCATGATCTTTTCGCGGAACACGCGCCCCGTTATCTTCACACTGTCCCCGTCGCTGTCGGTATAGCTGTGATACCCGCCGACATTGACCTGCCCGACATACTTGCCCTCGACATAACTGTCTATCGTTATCCATGAGGACGGGTCGCCGCTGAGCTCGATGCCCGTTTCCTCATACACGCGACTCTTTATATCGTCGGAGGAAAACTCGACTTTTCTCCCGTAATTAGGGTCGTACTTCTCGTCAAGCTCGCAGTAAACGCTTTTAAGATAGGAGTATTCGTTACCCCATACGGCTGCGCTGGAGGCTGTGTACCCTGCCGACGAAGCCGAATATACCGCCTGAATGTAATTGCCGTTGTAATACACCGCCTGACCTATTACCGACGCGGTAAGCACGCGCACCGAATCACTCACGCTGTCGCTGAGTATAACGCTCGGATAGGTGCCGTATTTGTTGCAGTATTTAACGTAGGTATAAGCGGCGACAGCCTGCGCCTTTATTGCCTCGGGCGCAAAGGTATAGCCGATCTCGTTCTGGGTTATCCGCGAGATTATGTCAAGAGCGGTGCCCGAAACGGTCGTTCCCCTGTTCTTAACATAAAGTATCTCGTTCGCGGCGTCCTCGTTCGTGATTATTTCGGTGGGCTGCGGCTCGGTCGATGCAGACGATGAAGTTATCGTGTCGTCAACCGGTATCCCGCCCGATATATCCTTTGTCGTGGCGGAGGTGGTTGTCGTGACGGTGGTTGTTGCGGTGGTTGTTGTGACCGTCGTTGCAATAAAGGGCGTTGTGGTTGCCGCGGGGGTAGTCGTCTTTGTCGTTGCGCGGGTCGTGGCTTTCGTGGTCGCTGTCGTTGTTTCCGCGGGGTCGGGCTCCTCGTAGGTGTCAACGATGACTATTTCGCTGTCGCTTTCATCATCGGCGGGAGCGCTTTCGCTCTCCTCGGACGCTATTTCGGGCTCGGCTTCATAATTCCCCGACGGGGAAAATGTGCTATGAACAGGTCGCTCTGCAAGCGGCGCCTGCGCAAAATCAAGCTGCTCGATATGCACAGTCTGCGTCTGAACCGCATCGGGTACGATAAAATCCACCGTTCCCTGCCCGTTGAGCTCGTCGCCGACGGCGCTCTCCGACGATTCGCCGCGCGGCACGGAAATATCCTCCGCGTCGGCGGGGCGGGTATCGCCTACCGTGCCCATAACGCCGCAGGTGAACAGATATACATTACATATGCACAGCGCGGCTATTATCTTTCCCTGTGAGATATGCTTCATAAATTACTCCTCGGGTTCGTCCTCAAGACCGTTTTCGCGGAGGTATTCCTCCATTCCCTTGACAAGCGAAACGTCCCATGTTCTGCCCGACCATGTATTGCCGAAAACGTCATAGTATGCGTCGAAATATTTAACGCTGCTCTTTTTCTTGATAAGGGAGGTGTCGACCTCGGGGCTTTCGTTCTCGCGCACTTTTCTCGCAACAATGACAAGGCGCAGATCGTCAAGACCCGTAGACGCGTCGCAGGTGGACAGCGTGAGCAGCTCGTCGCCGTACTCGATATCGACGCCCGTTTCGTAAAGGCTTCTGTCCATTACTTCCATAATGAAGTTGTAGAACTCGGACTGATTTTTGAAGTAGACGTAAGAATTATACTGGAAAATCTCGCCGTGCTCCTCCGCGGTGTTTATCTTGAATACGGAGAAGATCTTATACTTGTTCTTCTGATAAAGCGTGTCGAACTCGATAACGGGCGATGTCTTGAGGAACTGTATATCGCGCGGGTAATTCGACAGCGCGGCGAACTGATACTTGTACAGCATATTGTGACCGTAAAGTATTGTGTTGTTAGGCATTTCATTCGGTCCGAATTTTCCCTCAAAATCAGTGAATATCGTTCCCGCGAAATCATAGTTGCCGTCAAAATCCCTGTGCAGGTAGTAGTCGTTGTCGTCGGACTGCATTACGGGGTAGTCGACATTGGTTGAGGGAATATTCACCCAGCCGATAAAGTCATTGTTCGCGGCGTAAAGCGATGCGTATTCCTCGTTTATAGAGCCCTCGGGAAGCTGCTCTATCTGCTGCTGCGTTGGCGTTCGGTTCTTCAGCTCGACTATGTACGCGTTGGTCGCGGTTTCGTTGCCCTCAGCGTCAACGGCGGCATTCGCTCCCAGCTCTTCATAGCGCAGCATATTGCCCGCGATGATGACCACCGCAACAACAAGCACAACAAGCGCGACAAGGAAAACTATCTTGCGGAATATCTCGGTCGTGCTGTCGCCCTTCCACGGAATGAGCCCTGTAACTATGCTCATAAACAAATTCTGCTTTTTCTTTTTCCTGCCGTGCTTTTTCTTTTTCGGGGAAAGCCCCATATCCATTTCTGCCATGTAAAGTCAGTCCTTTCAATTGCTTGGGTATATTAATTTTCCTTAGTAAGAATAGTCCTGTATATATTCCGCCGGCCATTTTCTTCCGCCCCAGCTGCCGCCTGCTACGCTGTAATAATAGTCGAAATAAAGCGGGTCGGGGTTTTCGTATGCAAGGCTCACATCGACAGCCTCGCTCTCGCCCTCTCTAACCTCTCTCGCAAACAGCACCCACCGCAGCTCGCGCGATCTGTCGTAATCAAACGAGCAGGTCGACATCGTGAGCAGCTTATCGCCGTATTTAAGGTCAACATCGGGCGTGTAGAAAGTCGAGCGGTCGAGTACGTTCGCGCAGAAATCATCAAAAGCCGCCTTGTCCGCGAAATCATGATAATTTATATAATCGAACACCTCGCCCTCGCTCTCGCGGGTGTTGACGAGCATTCCCGCAAAGATCTTATAGGTGGAAGTCTTGTAAAGCGTGCTGAATTTGACCGTGGGGTACTTTTTGTACCATTCAAGCCCCTTGCTGTCATATACCTTGTAGTTGTTGTAACGTGTGAGCATTGCGAAATATTCGCCCGACATCATATTGTGACCGTAGAGGATAATGTTATCGGGCTGACTCTCTGCGGTTATCGGGACGGTATAATCCGCGAATATCGCGCCGCTCACGCTGTCCTCGCCCTTGTAATTATGGCTTAGGTAATAACTATTGTCGCCGCACTGCATGACGGGGTAGTCGATAAACGGCTCATCTCCGCCTATCGTTATCCACCCTACAATATCATCGTTGATCTCAAGCAGCGGGAGGAACTGCTCCTGAATTTCGGCGGGCTCTTTCTCCTGCTCGCTGCCCGACGTGTCGGTGGCGGGCGGCAACCCGCCGGAGCTGCTTCCGCTCGTTTCGCCTGAGGTATTCCCGCTTGTATCGCCGGAGGCGTCACCGCTCGTAGTTCCCGAGGTATTGCCGCTCGAATCTCCGCTGTGGAAAAGCTCGGACAGGCTTTCGTTCTGCCGCGTGTCGTTTGCCTTGTTCACCACGTCGGTCAGCAAGCCCGTCAGCGAAACGACAAGCACGACCGCTGCCGTAACAAATACTACCTTGCGTATCATCTCCGAGGGGCGGTCGCCTTTCCACGGGATAAGGTACTTAACTATGCGCAGAAAAACGTTATCCTTCTTCGCAGGGTCTGACATAGAAATTCCCCCTTGTCAATAGCTGAGAAGCTTTGACTTGTCCCAGACGCTGCCGTACCACTCGCTGCCGATAAGCTCGTAGTAATAGCGGAACAGCTTTGCCTGATAGTTCCTTTTCGCAACGGTCGTATCGACATATTCGCTTTCGCCCGGGCGTACCTTTCTCGCGAAAATTACCCAACGCGTGTCGACTTCCTTGCCGAGCGGCCAGTAGCAGGTGGACATGGTGAGCAGCTGATCGCCGTAGGTGATGTCAACGTCGGTAAAGAACCAGCTTCTGTCCATTACGTCAATGATGAAGTTGTTGAAATCGTCCTTATCCTTGAACGAGGTCTTGTTGATATATTCGAACACATCGCCGTACTTCTCCTGAGTGTTGGCGAGTATTCCCGCGAATATCTTGTAGGTCTGGCTGCCGCCGTCGGGAGTTGCAAGCATTACGGTGGGGTGAACCTTGTAGAACGCGACAGGCTCGCGGCTGGTGTCGTTGGGGACATAGTGTCTTACCGTCGCGAAGAACTGACCGCTCCTCATGTTGTGTCCGACAAGGATAATGTTCTGATCGGTGCCGTCCCACTTGTTCTTGTAACTGGAGTAGATGGTGCCTGTTATCGACTCGTTTTTGTAGAAGTCGTGGGTGAGGTAGTAATGCGGGTCGGACGCGTTCGACTGAACGACAACGTTGTTTATGGGCGTGCCCGTTATCTTGACCCAGCCGCGCGTGTCGGGGTTGACCTGCTTGAGCGCGTTGAAGTCGATGTTAAGAGGTGTGTTGGTAACGGGCGTTACGTTTATTTCCTCCGATTCGTCAACGATCGCTGCCGAGGAATCGAGAGGATTGGTATTGAATGGCTCATTGTCAAAGTCAATGATGTCAAAATCAATAGGTTCGTTCGGCGAGCCTGCAAGGTCTGCGATTTCGCTGTTGGTCTTTTCGCCGTTGTTCATGCTTGCTATCTGCCAGCCGAGGAAAACGAGCGTGCCGATAAATATGATGACCGCGCCGATAAGTACGATCTTGCGTATCATCTCGGTGTTGGTGTCGTCCTTCTGCGGGAAAACAGCATGTAAGAAGCGGATAAAGGGGTTTTTCGGTCTGCCCTTTATCTTGTCCCCATGTGAGGTTTTCTTCTTTGTCTTAGGCGTTTCGTAAAAATCGAACTTGTCGAGCGCAATATCCTTTGATGACGCTTTCTTTCTGTTATTATTATCTGTATTAGCCATTGAAATCAATCCCCTTTCTCTATTTTCATAACCTCGCGCATTAGCATTTCAAGCGCGCATTTGACCGCGGCGGCTCGCACCTCGTCCCTGCCTCCGCAGAACGAACAACGCACGCTTTCCGTGCCGCAGGCAGTGCTTACCCCTATAAAAACCGTGCCCACGGGGGCGCTTTCGGTGCCGCCCGTCGGACCCGCAACGCCCGTTGTCGAAGCCGCGATATCGGCGCCCGAAATGCGCCTTGCACCCGCCGCCATTTCCCCGGCGCATTCGGCGCTGTACTCGGTGTGCTCCGAAAGCGTTTCCTCCGAAACGCCGAGCACCTCGCGCTTTATCCTGTTGGAGTAGGAGCACAGCCCGAATTCTATCACAGCGGAGCTGCCCGATACGGCGGTTATTGCAGCCGATATCATGCCGCCGGTGCAGCTTTCCGCCGTAGCAAGCCTTATCCCGCGTTCCGCGCAAAGCTTCACAAGCTCATGCGAAAGCGCGGAAATATCGCGGTACAATTTTTCAACATTTTCACAGCTATCCATATCAATCCAGCAGAACCGTCTGCGCGCCGTATCTGAATCTCTTCACCTCTGTCTTTGCTATCGCCTCGTCCACCATCTTATCGAAATCAAAGCATTGCTCCGCGGCGATTATATCCTCCATTTTCGGGCGCGTGCGCGGGTGCTTCGGAGAGAACACCGTGCAGCAGTCCTCATAGGGCAGTATCGAAGTTTCATATGTCCCTATCTTACGCGATATCTCGGTTATCTCTATCTTATCCATTCCGATAACGGGGCGGAAAACGGGGTATTCGGCGGCGGCGTTGGTGCAGTACAGCGCGGGGAGAGTCTGGCTCGCGACCTGCGCGACGCTTTCGCCCGTGATTATCGCGCCGTAGCCGTCGCGGTCACATATTTTGTTCGCTATCTTCACCATAAGGCGGCGCATCAGCACCGTGAAATATTCCTCGGGACAGTTGTCGCGGAGCGCCTCCTGCAATTCCGTAAACGGTACGCAGTAGAAAATTATATCCCCGCAGTAATCCGTCATTTCCTCGCAGAGCTTCTCCACCTTCATGCGTGCGCGCTCGGAGGTGTAGGGCGGGCTGACGTAATGTATGCAGTCAACCACAAGCCCGCGCTTTGCCATCATATACCCCGCCACGGGGGAATCGATACCGCCCGAAAGCATGAGCAGCGCCTTTCCGCTACTGCCGACAGGCATACCGCCCGCGCCGATTATCCGCTTGGCGGAAAGGTACGCGCCGTTGTCGCGGATTTCAAGCCTTACGGTAACGTCGGGGTCATGGACGTCCACGCCAAGATGCGGGAATTTTTCCAGTATCACCCCGCCGAGCTCCTGCTGTATATCGGGGGACTTCATCGGGAAGGTCTTGTCAGAGCGCTTTGCCTCGACCTTGAACGTTTTTGCGTCCTCGAGTGCCTCGCGCAGGTATTCCTCCGCACCGTCAGCGACTGCCGCGAAATCCTTCGGGAACACCGCGCAGCGCTGTATCGCGCCGATGCCGAAAACATATTTCAGCTTGTCGACAACAACGTCCATGTCAACTTCCTCGAGGGGAGTTATATAGATAGTGGACTGTCTGCTGTAATATTCAAACCTACCTGTTTTTTTAAGGCGGCGCTTTATATTTTTCCGGAGCATATCCTCAAAGGTGTTCTTGTTCTCGCCTTTGAGGGCAATCTCCCCGTATTTCACCATTACTATTTCTTTTATCGGATTCATCGTCTGACCCTTTCGATCGTTTTTTCTATTTTATCGCACAGCGCGTCGATATCGCGCTCCGTCGTGTCCGCACACAGCGACACCCTCACCGCGCAGTCCGCGTCCTTGTCCGAAACGCCGAGCGCGGCGGGAACGCTGCTCGTTTTTCCTTTTGAGCAGGCGGAACCGCTCGAAACATAGATCTCGTCCTCCTCGAGGGAATGGAGCATTATTTCCGAGCGCACGCCGCGCACGCTGAAATTGATAATATTCGGAACGCACCTTTCATCTGAATTAATGCCTATATCCTCCATTGCGTCGAGCCGCTCAAGCAGGTGTGACTTCAGCGCCGAAAAATGCCCGCGGTCGCCGTGATAAGCCCTGACTGCCGCTTCAAGCCCCGCGACAAGCTCCACAGGCTCCGTGCCCGAGCGCAGGTTCTTCTGCTGACCCCCGCCGAGAAGCAGCGGCGAAAACCGCACGCCCTTTTTAACATACAGAGCGCCTATACCCTTGCAGGCGTGGATCTTATGTCCCGAAATGCTGATAAGATCGCCGTTCAGCGGGACTTTCAGAAATCCCTGAACCGCGTCGATATGCACGAGCGTCTTATCGTTTTTCCGCTTGACCAGCTTGTACAGACGGTTAACGTCGACGGCAAAGCCCGTTTCGTTGTTGACCGCCATGCAGCTCACCAGCACCGTCTTATCGTCAACGTGATCGGCAAGCGCCTGCTCGAAATCGGGGTGATCCTTCGGCGCGAGCCTTATCACCTCGTACCCGTCATTCTCAAGCCTGTCCAGCACGCGGGCAACCGACGGGTGCTCGATAGCCGTGGAAACTATCCTGTTCCCGAGGCGCTTATATGCTCCGCATACGCCGAGCAGCGCGGTGTTATTGCTCTCGGTCGCGCCCGAGGTGAAGTAGACATCCCCGTCGAGGGGCTGCTTTCCCGAAACGGCGGGGCTGCTCGCGAGGGCGGTCAGAAGCGTCCTTTTTGCGGAGCTAAGCACCTGCCCGGAAAGTATCCCCATTTTATGGAGCGAGCTTGCGTTTCCGAAGCGCTCCCTCATTGTATATGACACCGCGTCGCACGCTTCGGTGCAGGGCTTTGTCGTCGCGGCATTGTCCAGATATATCATTCGGTTATCTCCCTTTATGTATAGCATAGTACACCTTATAATAGTATATCACACTTTTTTCAATTTGAACAGTGTTTTTTTCATTTTTTCATGATTATTTCATTGTTGTTACAGCAAAATTACAAAAAGTTACAAAGCGGTTACAGCAAAAGCGGAAAGAGTAACAAAAAAATGACAGTTTCCCATAATGCGGTTACAATTTTGTCATATATATTGATTTTTCAAAGCTCCCGTGCTACAATATGTACATAACGAAGAAGAAATTGAATGACAACAAAAATCCTCCAATCTTCTGCCGCATCTCCTGCGGCAGTTTTTCTTTTAAAGAGGAAGTAACCAAAATACACCGACGGCATAATATATAGCAGGAAACGAAAGCTTCAAAGGGAAGCGCAAGGTTCCTGAGAAATATTTTTAAGGAGGACATTGTTATGTCATGCTTCAACTTTGGCGGCGGCAACTGCTGCTGGATCATCATTCTTATCCTTATCCTGTTCTGCTGCTGCGGCAACAACGGCTGGGGCGGAAACGACGGCTGCGGCAATAACAACGGCTGTGGCTGCGGCTGCTGATAATCCGGCACTCTTGTGCGGGTAACACCGCGTAAATAACGGCGGCGCTGTCGGTTTACCGACGGCGCCGCTCAGTCTGTCGAAAAAGTACCTTTCCCGGGCTGTCGAGAAAGGTGCAGATGCTAGGAACCCGCTCCACGGCTAGGCTTTGTGCCTGTCGTGGGGCAGCGTTTTCCGCGCAGCGGATAATGCGTTGACAAACGCAGATGTGCCTTTATCGACTGCCCGCACGCTGTCGGTTTACCGACGGCGCCGCTTGCTTATTCGGTTATAATATCCGCAAATTCGCCCGAGCAGGCTTTCGCAAGGTCGTCGGGAGCAAGCTCAAGCTGCAGCCCGAGCTTCCCGCCGCTTACGATAACTCTGTCGAAATCCTTAGCCGTTTCATGAATGACCGTGCGGTACTGCTTCTTCATTCCGATCGGCGTGCAGCCGCCGCGGATATATCCCGTCACGGCGTTGATATCCTTGACATGGACCATCTCGAGCGACTTCTCGCCGACCGCCTTTGCGCATTTCTTCATGTCAAGCTCCTTGTCGACAGGCAGTGCGAAAACATAATACTGCTTGCTCTTCCCCACCGTGACCAGTGTTTTAAAGCAGCTGTCATAGCTCTGCCCGAGGGTGTCCGCTATATGCTTGCCGTCGATAAACTCGTCGCACTCGTAGGTATGTGCCGTGTAGCTTATTTTAAGCTTGTCAAGAATGCGCATTGCGTTTGTTTTAACTTCTTTTTCCTTTGCCATAATAAACCTCTCGCCGCAGAAGAATGTGTTCAACAGCGTCATATCGCCGATACCGCCGGACAATACAGCCCGAAAAAGGCGGTTCTGTCCGGCGGCAGGATACTGAATTATTGATTATTGCTATTTTTTACAGGGGTACAGATCGTTTTCGATCAGATCTCGTCGTCCTCGATATCCTCTGCGCATTCCTCTATAAGATGAGTCTTATTTGCAAGGAAATAAGCCACCGCAGCAGCCGCAAGGGACGCCAGAACGATGATGCCGGAAATAATAACGATTTTCTTGGTCATAATGATCTCCTCCTTAAAATATTACCAAAAATTACTGAAAACGGGCAGCCATATCGCTGATACCGTTATCATTTGTGGGTTCGCCGATAGCTCCGAATTTCCATTCGCCGTTGTAGCGGTAAACTTCGCCGAATACCATTGCTGTCTTTCCTTCATAATTTTCGGAAAGATTGTATTTGCAGAGTTCCTTTCCCGTATCGGCGTCAACTATACGGATAAAGGCGTTCTTTATCATGCCGAAATGCTGCTTGCGCTCTCTCGCCTGATAGATAGTGACAACGAAAACGATCTTTGAATATTCCGCGGGAACTTTCGTCAGCTCCACGATTATCTGCTCGTCGTCGCCGTCGCCCACGCCGGTGAGATTGTCGCCGCAGTGACGTATAGCACCGCTGCGGTGCATGAGCTGCCCGTAATAAACAACATCTATCGCGCCGTTCAGTTTACCCGTCGCGCCGTTTATAAGGATCGCCGACGCGTCGCAGTCGATATCCTGACGCTTGCTGAAGAGCGAAAATCCGCGCGGAGCCTCGTCCCAGCCAAGACCAACTATTATCGCTTTAAGACCCGAATTGCTTTTTGTAAGGTCAACCTTCTGACCCTTCTGAAGATTTACTGACATTTTTTCCTCCCGTTCATTATACGAATTTCTCGGTATTGTAAGGGATACTTATATTATACAACATTTTTCTGTAAATTTCAATAGGTTTTGTCAAATTTGCCGAGATTATTTTTCGCGCAGTCACGCGCGGGCTTTCGTCAGAGGATAGAATACCCATTATGTAACAATATTACCCATATGAATATGTATATGCCTTAAAAGTAAGTTTGCAGCCAAAACTTAATTTTGTTTACAAATACTATATATTGTGTTGCAATATTTTCAACAATACTGTAAATATTGTTAAATAATACGAGAAATATCTGTAAAATGCGAAAAATCTCTTGACTTACAAATATTATTATGTTATAATATTCTCAAATCTGAAGAGTCGATATGCGCCCGCTTCAAAAGGCGGTTTACTTTCGCTGTCGGGTCGGACGGTTCTGTCGGAGCGGCTGTTGCGGCTGAGGACTTAAATTCGGTTTTTGCGGTTCGGTGCGCTTCCGTGTTAGCTGGCACTAACACAATGCTTTTATGCTTTACGGCAAGGTTTTTGGAGGTTATCAGATGAAAAATTTTGAACAATGGAAAGGCTTTAAGGGCGAGATATGGCGCGAAGAAATAAATACTCGCGACTTCATTCAGAATAACTACACTCCCTATGACGGGGATGAATCTTTTCTT
>CAMERU010000042.1 GCA_945935925.1 uncultured Clostridia bacterium
GCCGACAGTTCCGAGCAGCTCGACAGCGCGCTTTCTGATGTCCTGCTTGCTCATATCCTTATTGTGGCGGCGTATGGTTTCGGTTAGCTGTCTGCCTATGGTGTAGACGGGGTTAAGCGCGGTCATAGGCTCCTGAAATATCATGGCTATCTTGTTGCCGCGGATATCGCACATCTGCTTTTCGGTCTTTTGGAGCAGGTCTTCCCCCTCAAAAAGGATCTGCCCGCCCGAATAATGCGCGGGCGGCGTGTCAAGCAGCCGCATTACCGACAGCGAGGTCACGCTCTTTCCGCAGCCCGATTCACCCACGATACACAGCGTTTCACCTTTTTTAACCGTAAGGTCAATGCCATCGACGGCGCTGACTATCCCCTTCTGAGTTTCAAACTCGATCCTGAGATCCTTTATTTCAAGCAAATTCTCCATACAGCTCCGCTCCTTTTCGGAAATTTACCGCCTCACTCGGACAGCATATCTATCTCGGTGCCGAGATGATTTTTCAGCGCGCAGTCATACACATAACAGCCCAGCGCAATATCGAAAATAACCATTCCGAATGCGTCGAACATTATCTTTTTTCCCGCACGGCGGACGAGCTTCTTTTCGCCCGTTTCAAACTCATGCAGCAGCCCGAATATCCTGCCCTTGTCGAACAGCCCCTTACGGTTCGCGTCAAACAGCGTCTGCCCGCTGTAGGTAACGCCCGCTTCAAAATCGTCGAGGACATAATCGTCAAATCCGCAGACCGCCTTTTCGTCGATATCCTTGAACCCGATGTGGCAGTAAAGGCAGCCGTCGCCGAAATCGCTCTCATGGAGATACGGCACCGAGCTGTTTGTCGCGCCGATAAGAACGTCGTAGCTTATCCCCTCCGCAGAGGGAGAAGAAACCGCCTTTATTTCCTTTTCGGGATATTTTTCGGAGAGCCTTGCCGCAAGCGCAGCCGCCCTCACGCCTGTTTTGCTGAATATATGCACCTTCTCGAGCGACGGTATCGCATAAAGCGCGGCGTTGAGCTGCTGCTCCGCCTGAACGCCCGCGCCGCCGCAGAAAAGCGTTTTCGCCGTTTCGTCTGTCAGATACCCGAACGCCGCCGCGGACACCGCGCCCGTGCGCATTGCGGATATCACCGAGCCCTCCATAAGCACAAGAGGCTCGCCCGTAAGCGCGTCGTTAAGCTCAAGGGTAGTGAATATGTGCGGCAGACCCTTTTCCTTGTTGTGAGGGTGGTGGGTAGTCCATTTAATTCCCGCCTTGTCGAACGAACCGCCGACATATGCGGGCAGCGAATAAAATGCCTCGTCGCTTACCTCGCCGCTCAGCTTCAGCGGGATCTCCTGCGCGGACTTCACGCCGCCCTCTGCGGTCAGCCGCAGCGTTTTACGGATTATATCACAGGCAACGGACATATCGGTAACTCCCGATGAAATAACATCTTTTTTTGTCAGAAACAGCATGATATCACTCCTCAGAATTTCAGCTTCGGGTCGAGGAAATCTCTCAGCCAGTCGCCGAGCAGATTTATCCCGATGATAACGACTACGATAACAAGCCCCGGCACCGTGCAAAGCCACCATGCGGAGGTGATGTAATTCCTGCCCTCGCTTATCATGTTACCCCATGTGGGGACGGAAATGTTCGCGCCCATTCCGAGGAAGGAAAGGCTCGCTTCCATAAGGATCATTCTCGCCATCTGGAGCGTCGCTATAATGATAACGGAGAAGAATACGTTGGGGAAAATATGCCTGAAAAGTATCTTGAAGTGGCTCACGCCCATGCAGCGCGCCGCGTCTATGTATTCCATTTCCTTTATTGTAAGGACATTGCCGCGGACAACGCGCGCGAACTGCACCCAGCCCGTTAT
This sequence comes from uncultured Clostridia bacterium, assembly GCA_945935925.1. Taxonomy (GTDB): domain Bacteria; phylum Bacillota; class Clostridia; order Oscillospirales; family Ruminococcaceae; genus CAG-115. The sequence goes on from CAMERU010000042.1 coordinate 1,865, forward strand.
CGCAAGCACTATAACAATGTTGACAAGACTTTTTCCCGTGACAGCGACCATTACTATCGCAAGAAGTATCGACGGTATCGCGAGCTGAATATCCGCAAGACGCATTATCAACGCGTCTATCCACCCGCCGTAAAACCCCGCGACCATGCCGAGCGTAACGCCGATAATTCCGGCGAGCGCCACCGCGCAAATGCCGACGGTGAGCGAGGTCTGACCGCCGAATATTATACGGCTGAGAACATCTCTGCCCAGCTGATCCGTGCCGAAAATGTGAACGGTGCCGTCGGGGGCGGGCTCAAACGAGGGAGCGCGCAGGACGTTGGCAAGGTTTATCTCCAGCGGGTCGTACGGGGCGATAAGGTTCGCGAAGAGCGACACGAGAACAACTGTGATGAACAGCACACCGCCGACAACGGCGCGCCAGTTACGCCTGAAATTAAAGCCTATTTTCCTTTTCATTCCGATCCCCCCCTTAACGATATTTGATCCTCGGGTCAAACAGCGAGTAGCTGATATCGACAATGAAGTTGACCAGAACGAAGATGAAGCTGATAACAAGCACGCAAGCCTGCACCAGCGGGAAATCACGGTTGTTTACCGCCTGTATCATAAGCCTGCCTATGCCCGGCCATGCGAATATGGTTTCCGTTACGACAGCGCCGCCGAGGAGCGTTCCGAACTCCATGCCGATGACGGTTATAACGGGTATGAACGCGTTCTTTATCGCCTGAAAAATGACTACGCGCCATTTTGAGAAGCCCTTCGCGCGGGCTGTTCTTATGTAGTCCTGCGACATTACGTCAAGCAGCGACGAGCGCATAAGCCTTGTTATGGTCGCCGCGGGGTAACAGGAAAGCGCGAACGCGGGAAGTATCATTGACATTATCCCCTGATCGGCGCCCGAGGTCGGGAATATTTTCAGCGTGACCGAAAACAGAAGTATCAGCAGGATACTCAGCCAGAACACCGGCACCGACTGCCCGAACATAACAAAAACGTTGCTCACGACGTCGAACGGACCGTTACGCCGCACCGCCGCAATGGTTCCCGCAATAAGACCGATGACCGTTGCGAAAGCGATAGCCATTACCGCAAGCTCTATCGTGGCAGGCAGCCTTTCAAGAATAAGCGGCAGCGCGGGCGCGTTGTAATGCAGCGATGTTCCGAAATCACCGTGCAGCAAGTCGAGAAGATATCTGCCATACTGAACGATAACGGGGTCGTTATAGCCCAGCGAATCTCTGAGCGCCGCCACCTGTTCCTCGCTTGCCTCAACGGGAAGCATAAGGCGCACGGGATCGCCAGAAATCCTTATCATAAAGAAAACGACGGTCGCCGCGCCGAGAATGGCGATAAGTGACCCGAAAACTCTTTTCAAAACATACTTTGCCAAATTACATCGTCCTTTCATGCGGGATAAAGGGAAAACCCTCTGAAAAACCACCGCCGCCGATGGCTTTTCAAAAGGTTTCCGCACAGGCCGCGGCACAGCGCCGCAGCCTATGCAAAAACACTTCAGGGAATAAATCTATGAGAGATTTTAGAAGGAAGCTTATGAAAGCGACATTGTCGCTACGGGGATAGCGTCGTCAACTCTGCCCTCCCACTTAACGCCGTCGGAAACGCCGTAATACTTGTTCTCCTTGTAGAGGAAGATACGGGGCGCTTCTTCAAGAACGGTCTTTTCGATCTCGGAGTAAAGCTCTGCGCGCTTGGTTTCGTCCATGCAGCTTCTTGCCTCGTCAAGCTTTGCGTCTATCTCGGGGTTGTTGTAGGTGGAGTAGGAATCCGAGGAGTGCAGAACGGAGTAGATAGCAGCGTCCGCGTCAAGCGTGTTGGTGGAGCTCCAGCCGAGGAAATACATCGGCGACTGCTCGCCCGAGGGAACGCTTGTTCTGTAAACTGAGCTTTCAACGGGGTTTACGGTGACTGTGATGCCGACCTGACCGAGATAAGCAGCGATTGCCTGAGCAACGTCGTCGCACTTGAGATACCAGTTTACGGTATCAACAGTGCAGCTGAAGCCGTCGGGATAGCCCGCCTCGGCAAGCAGCTCCTTTGCCTTTTCGGGGTTATACTCGTAACCGTCGAGCGGCTCGGAATAACCAAAGTCCTTCTCGCCGATGATGTTGTCCGTAACCTTTGCCGCGCCGCCGAGAATGTTTGTAACGATCGCGTCAACGTCGATAGCGTAGTTCATCGCCTGACGAACAAGCTTGTTGTCGAACGGAGCTTCCTCACACTTAAGACCTACATAAACGGTGTTGCCGCCCGCCTCAACGGTGGAAAGGTGAATGCCGTCGCTGCTCTCGATCCTGCTTACCTCGTCGGGGGTTACGCCGACAGCGATGTCGATCTCACCGGTTATAAGAGCGGAAACTCTTGTGGAGGTTTCGGGGATAGAGCGGAAGATGACCTTCTTGACTTCGGGAGCGCCGTCCCAGTAATCCTCGTTCGCCTCAAGCACTACCTGCTCGTCCTTTGTCCAGGAAACGAACTTGTAGGGGCCCGTTCCTACGGGGTTCTCGGACAGACCCTGCTGACCTACCTCCTCGGTGTACTTCGGGGGTACTATCTCGGTAGGATAACGGCAGAAACGAGCGGGGATAAGCGGGTCTGCTGTCGTTGTGTGAACATAAACGGTGTATTCGTCGATGACCTCAACGCTTTCTACCGTCTTGATGTAGGAGTATGTGGGGGAATTTGCCTCGGGGTCGATAACACGGTCGATGGAGTATTTAACAGCGTCGGCGTTGAAATCCTCGCCGTTGTGGAACTTAACGCCCTCGCGGAGCTTAAATTCCCATGTGGTGTCATTTACCTGACTCCACTCGGTCGCAAGACCGGGGACGAGGTTCATTTCCTCATCACGCATTACCAGACGGTCGTAAATGTTATCTACAACCTGTGCGTTTTCCTTTAAGAATCCGGGGTCAAGTCCCGCTACATCATAGGCTCTGCCTATAATGACAGTGGAATCACCGTCGTCCGCCGTATCCGCGGAGGTGCCGGAAGTGCCGTTGGAGGATATCGAAGCGCCGTCGGAAGAAGCCGAGGAGCTGTCAAAGCCGGAGGAAGAAGTTCCGCCCGAGCAGCCTGCGAGAGCCAGCGCCAGAGCAGCCGCTGTCGCAAGAGCAAGTAATCTTTTCTTTTTCATGTCAGATCTCCTTTTCTTTGTATTAATTACCGCAATGCGGATAATTACGTTTTGCCTACCATAACGGCGTACTGACCGTCTTTAACTATCGCCGCCGTATGTATCGAAAGTATCACGCCCTTTTCAATGGGGCATTTGATTTCGTATTCCGTGGAATCATATCGCATAACGCGAAGCAGAACGTCGCCTTTTCTCACCTCGTCGCCTATACCGCGCCTGAAAAGCATCAGCCCGCCGTCGGAGAAGTACATATCCGCGCTCTCCGTGACGGGAACGCCGCTCCGTTCCTCGGGCTTGCCGTCAAGGTAGCCCAGCAGCCTCAATATGCTCATGACCGAGCGCTTATGCTTTTCGACCGCCTCGGGGAGCGCCTCAAGTCCGCCGCCGTTTTCGATAAGCACGGCGGGAACGCCCTTTCGGGAAAGCTCCGCATACAGCTTGGGGTTATCCGCGCCGTTTTCAAGGTGGACAAGCTCCGCGCCGCAGTGATACGCCATTTTCTCAACGATTTCCGCTTTCTCCCCGACAACCGACGCCATAACGAACCTGCAAACGTCAAGGTACTGCCCGCCGCCGTGCAGGTCTATCATCTGGTCAGCGTTCTCGCAGATGAGGTCGCAGATGAACCTGCCGAAGCGGTAGCTGAACGAGCCTTTCCGCTCGGGACCGAAAACGCGGTTGAGATTTACGTTGTCGACAGGCGAAGCGTTCTGCTGCGCCTTGAACGCCGTGACGTTCAGTATCGGGACGAATATTATCGTGCCGTTGAGCCGCGCGGGGTCTATCTCACGCGAAAGCTGCTTTATCGCGGGAGCGCCGTCGTATTCGTCGCCGTGGAGCGCCGCCTGTATCCATATCGTTCCGCCCGTACCGGCGCCTTTCAGCACCGTCACGGGGATATCGAACTCCGCTTCCTCGTCGGAATAGCGGATACTGCTTTGGATAACGCTTCCGCGCGCCGCCTTTGCGACAAGCTCTTTTAGCGCGCTCATTTCTCCACAGGGTGGTTTACGCCGCCGAGCGCCTTATCCATGCGCGCCCACGGGATCTCCGCGTCGACCCAATTCTGCATTGTGTCGATCGCTACAAGCGCCTTTGTGATGACCTCGATAAACTCGTCATAGCCGCTCACGCCGCCGCCCGCGAAATATTCCCCGAGGTCAATGACCAGCTTTTCGGTTTCGGGGACATTCCACTTGCAAAGTCTTGAAGCGTGGCGCTTGCATTCCTCGGAGGCTGTCCAGCAGAGGGTCTCAAGGCTCGCCGACTTGTCCTTTGCAGCCGCGCGCAGGAACTGAAACGACTCGCCTATCCAGAACATATTGAACGAGCAGTAAAGCATACACGGCATATTGCCCATAGGCGGCAGCTCAAGCGCCTCCAGCGACTTGAGATCGGAGGGTTCCTTGCCCCACGCCGCGTTGAAATAGCTCTCTATCTCGGAAAGAATTTCAGATGTCTTTATCATTACAGTGCCTCCTCTTTCAGTGTAAGAACGCCCTTTTCAAGTATCGCATTTCCTACCTCCATAAGATCCTCAAGCCCCTCGGTGACCTTCGCGAACACGGAAACCTTGCCGAACGGCTTTGTCTTTCCGTAGAAAATGCAGATGGTCTGTCTGCCGGGGTAGTAGCCGATATCGCCGGGAACAACGTTAAGTATCTCGTTTTCCGGCTCGGCGTAAAAGGGAACCATAACGATGATCTCCTGACCCGCAAACTTAGCGTGGAGCGCCTGTCCGTTAAACGGAGAAGCCTCGTCCATCGCCTTGCATATCTCGGGAGCCTTGTCGGTAAGATATTCCGCCTTGACGGTCTTACCCATTATTTCGATCTGAAAGCCCTTGCTCATTTTTCAACAACCTTTCATTATTTAATAATTATATACCTTACGGGCATATTCCTCTGTTATAAAGCCCGCCCTGATATCCACTTCTATGCTTGCTCTGTCGCGTTCCTCGGGCTTTCCGTTGCCGCCGCCGCCAGCCGTTGTGATGGTGATAACGCTGTTCGGCTCGACCTTGCCTGCGAACTTTGTTGAGAGCTTCTTTACCTCTCCGTCGGGAAGAGTGAGCGTGCAGGAGGAATTTGTGCCTCCGTTGCCGCCGTTAAGACCCCACGGCTTTATCGCGCAGCGCTCCATTGATACCGTAACATATGCATCGCTTTCAAGTATTCTAAGCTCTCTGCAAAGCCCCGCGCCGCCTCTGTACTTGCCCTCGCCGCCGTCAAGCTTCGCCAGCTTGTAGCATTCGACGCGTATCGGGTACTCCGTTTCAATGACCTCAACGGGAGCGTTGCGGGAGTTAGTCATATTGGAGTGAACGCCGTCCATTCCGTCCTGCCCGTCCATTGCGCCCTGACCGCCGCCGTAGCACTCGATATAGGAGAAATAACGTCCCGTGCGGGGATTGATGCCGCCGACCGTGACCGCGTTCATGCTGCCGTTGCTCGCCGCGGGCGTCCTCTCGGGAACGATCTGCGCGAATACACCCAGAACAACATCAACAACTCTCTGCGAGGTGTTGCAGTTCGCGGAATTGACCGCCGCGGGGAACTCGGGGTCAACTATCGAGCCCTTTTCCGTGATGACCTTTACCGCCCTGAAAGCGCCCTCGTTGGACGGGATGTCGGGGTCACACACCGCCTTGAACGCATAGTAAACGCACGCCATGGTGACCGCCCTCGTGGAGTTGATACAGCCCTTCACCTGCCTGGACGAGCCCGTAAAATCAACGGTGACATCGCCGTCGTTAATGGTTATCCTGCAGTGAACGGGTATCTTGCCCTCCATCTGACCGTCGCTTTCGAGGTAATCCTCGAACTCCCAGCTTCCGTTCGGCAGCTTCTTCAGCTCTGCCTTCATTCTGTTTTCGGAATAGTCCATCAGACCTTCCATGTAAAGCTGCATGGTTTCCGCGCCGTATTTCTTAAACACGTCGTAAAGCCTGCGCTCGCCGACGTTGCAGCCCGCTATCTGCGCCTGCAGGTCGCCCTCGAACTCCTTCGGAGTGCGGACGTTGTGCTTGATGAAATTGATCAGCTCCTCGTTGAGGAAACCTTTCTTGCGTATCTTCATCGGGGGGATTCTCAAGCCCTCCTGGAAAATCTCCGTTGCCTGAACAGGGAGGCTTCCCGGGGTCATTCCGCCGACATCGACATGGTGCGCGAGATTTGCAACCATAGCGACGGGCTTGCCGTTATAGAACACGGGGGCAATGACCGAAATATCGGGCAGATGTGACCCCGAAACAAACGGGTCGTTCACGATTATCGCGTCGCCGGGGTGGAGCGATTCGGGCGGGAAATATTCGATAACCTTTTTCACCACCGCAGGCATTAACCCGAGATGAAGCGGGATATGCTCCGCCTGCGCGACAAGCCCGCCGTCCATCGTGTATATACCCGAGGAGCAGTCGCGCCTGTCCTTGATGTTGGTCGAAAGAGCCGTTCTTATGAGCGCCGCGCCCATTTCCTCGGCGATAGACTGAAGCACGTTTCGCATTACCTCAAGGGTGATGGGATCAACCTTCTTCATTGCCGTTTTCCTCCTGTTCAATTCTTTCGATTATCATATTCGCGTTTTCGTCCATCCGCATGATATGTTTCGGAGGAATGAGCGTCGTTGTGTCGTGCTGTTCGATTATCGCGGGGCCTTCAACGGTTTCGCCCGCTCTGAGCCCGAGGCGGTTGATTATCGCGGTGTCGATCCATTCGCCGTCGATATACACCTTTCTTGTGCCGAGGTCTTTCTCGCCCGTGCCCCATGCAACCGCGTCCGTCGCGGTGACCGCGGGAAGAAGTCCCTGCGCGATCACGCGGAAATTCACGAACTCAACGTGCTCGTTCTCGCAGCGGTAGCCGTACTGCCGCTCGTGCATTGCATGGAACGCCGCGACAGCCTCGTTCTTCGCGTCCTCGTCGAACGCCTTTCCGCCCTCTATCGTAACGGAAAGCTCGTATGCCTGACCGGAATATCTCAGGTCTGCCGTGCGGGTGAATTTCATTCTGTCGGGGGTGAAGCTCTCTGCGGCAAGCTCTTCCCTGCCGCGCGCTTCCATTTCGCTGAAAAGCGCCTCCGCCTTTTCGGGTGCAAGCATGGTGTCGCGCGTTACCTGCGTCCTTACATAGTCGTGACGGACGTTCGCGGTGAGCATTCCCATTGCGGAAAGTATGCCCGCGTGATTCGGGATAACGGTGGTTTTCATTCCCATTTCGTCCGCAAGGTCGCACGCGTGCAGCGAAGCCGCTCCGCCGAATGTAACCAGCGCGAACTCTCTCGGGTCGTAGCCCTGCTGAACGGAAACAATTCTTATACCGCGTATCATGTTCGCGTTAACTATCCTCAGAATACCCTGCGCCGCCTCCTCAACGGAGATACCGAGCGGGTCGGCGATATGCTCCTTTATTGCCTTTACGGCAAGGTCGCGGGAGACCTCCATTTCGCCGCCGAGTATCCTTTCGGGGTTAAGCTTTCCGAGGACAATGTTCGCGTCGGTGACGGTCGGTCGTGTGCCGCCCCTCATGTAGCAGGCAGGACCGGGCACCGCGCCCGCGCTCTCGGGACCTACCCTCAGCGCGCCGCCGTTATCTATCCATGCGATAGAGCCGCCGCCCGCGCCGAGCGTTGTTATATTTATCATCGGGAGCTTTATAGGGTGCCCCTCTATTTCGGTTTCGGTGGTGTACTGCGCGCTGCCGTTCTCTATAAGGCTGAAGTCGGTGCTCGTTCCGCCCATATCAAGCGTTATGAGGTTCTTTATGCCCGTCATGCGAGAAACTCTCAGACCCGCCTGAACGCCGCCCGCAGGACCCGAGGTGATCGTTCTCGCGGACTGCTCCATAGCCATCTGCGCGGAAATTACGCCGCCGTTTGACTGCATTACATACAGCTCGGAATTAACTCCCGATTCCTTCAGCGCGTCCTGAAGCTTCACGACATATCTGCCGACGTTCGGCATTACATATGCGTTCACGCTGACGGTGCTCATTCTTTCGTATTCCCTGTATTCGGGAAGGACCTTCGCGGAATATGTAACGAAGCACTCGGGGTAAAGCCTGTTGAATGCGTCCTCAATAAGATTTTCGTTCACGGGGTTCGCGTAGGAATGCAGCAGGCAGACCGCCACGGATTCAATTCCCCTTTTCTTTATATCAAGGACTATCTTCTCAATATCCGCCATGTCGGGGGTTTTCAGAACGCTCCCGTCATACAGCACGCGCTCGTCAAGCTCGTATCTCATATCCCTGTCGATAAGGGGCTTCGGCTTTCTCGCGCGGAAATCGTAAAGCTTTGGTCTTGTCTGGCGGGCTATGTCGGGGATATCCGAAAATCCCTTTGTGGTTATGAGCGCGGTCGGCGAGCCTTTATATTCGAGCAGTGCGTTCGTGGCTACCGTCGTTCCGTGGAGATACAGCGTCAGCTCCTCGGGGGAAGCGCCCGCTTTTTCGAGTATCCTGCGCGTACCAGTGACGCAGGCTCTTGCGGGGTTGTCGGGCGTGGACGGTACCTTGTCCGTCCATACGGTGCCCGTTTCCTCGTCCATAAGAACGATGTCCGTGAATGTTCCGCCCGTATCAACAGCAAGACGAAGTTTCATTTTGGTGTTCCTTCCTTTCCTTTTCAGGAATAATACCTACTAATTTGATGTGATTAATATGTTGTCTATTATATCACACATTTTTATTTTGTCAAGGATATTTCGGAAATAATTCCGAAATCTTTTTAGAGGTGACATTTAGAGATGCCCTTTACATATCCTTAACAAAAAAAGCAAAGAAAAGCCTGCGGAGGTGATGTTATCACCGTCCTATAAGCCCCTTTGCTTGAGTTGATTATATATCTTTTAGAGCACAATGTCAACCGATTTTTGCAATATTAATATTCAAATCTTGCATTTTCGCTGTTTTGCACAAATTGTTAAGCACCTAACCCGTTTTTTCAACAATCATTATGGTAAAATTGCACATGACAGATATAATTCAATATACCCCCATATATTTCGCATAATAAAGCCGTTTCCAAAAAGTTTTAAAAACCCCTTGCAATTTTAAAAGCATTGTGATATACTATGTTCAGCAGCTAAACTATGTCATTTTTTGTCCCTGCAAAATGAAGGCTGTAACAGCATATTTCATTCATATTGAATATTAACACAGATAGGAGTGACAGTTCATGCCAATAGTGCCGACGGAAGAAGAAAAGCGCGAATGGAGCGAAAAGGCAAAGATCCTGTACACGTTCCTCAATCTGATGGACGGCTACGCCTCCAAGCCAAAGGACTACGGAACGGGCGAAAAGATAAACATGGTCGAAATGCATACCCTCGCCGCCATATACGACGACCCCGGGATAACAGTAACCGCGCTCGCCGCGCAGACCAAGAAAACAAAGGCGGCGGTGTCGCAGATAATAACCAAGCTTGAAAACCGTGGTATGCTGGTAAGAACAAAGCACCGCGACAACGGCAAGATAAGCGTAATGACCATAACCCCCAAGGGCTACGAGCTGTGCCGCGCACATATAAAGTATGACGCAGCCGACGAAGCGGAAACGCTCGAGGCGCTTATGCAGAGCGTGTCGATGGACGAGATACGGACATTTTACAAAGTGCTTGAGGCGTACAACGGATTATTCTGATATATAATATATAAAGGGAACGGGAAATAATTTTTCAGAGGTAATGACAATGGAGTTTGAGGAACTTGAATTTGCGGACAGGGAACGAATCGGCACAAGCTGCATGAAATGGGACGGGCTAAAGGCGGAATTCGGCGAGGACGGGCTGCTGCCGATGTGGGTCGCGGATATGGATATCCGTGTTCCGAAGGCGGTCAGGGAGACCGTTCACAGGCTCGCCGACCACGGCGTTTTCGGCTACTGCGAGGTACCCGATTCCTATTACAAAAGCTTTATCGACTGGGAAACAAGGCGCCACGGCTTTACCCCAAAAAAAGAGCATATCCGCTTTATGCCGGGCATTGTTGCGGGATTGTTCTGGTGCGTCAACATTTACACGCAGCCCGATGACAGCTGCATTATCCTCACTCCGTCCTACTTCCCTTTCATAAATTCCGTAAGGAACAACGGCAGGAAGCTCATTTGCAGCGAGCTTGTCTGCAACAACGGCGTGTATTCCATTGATTTTGAGGATTTTGAGAAAAAGGTCAGGGACAACGATGTAAAGCTGTTCTTCCTCTGCTCGCCGCACAATCCCTCGAGCCGCGTCTGGACGACCGACGAGCTCACCCGTCTTATTGAAATATGCCGCAGATACAACGTCCTCGTTGTAAGCGACGAGATACATCACGACCTCGTAACGGGAAGCAGGACCCATCACCCCACCGCGACCGTCACCGATTACCCGCGCCTGATAACGCTCATGTCCGCAAGCAAGACGTTCAACCTTGCGTCCTGCCAGAATTCCTTCGCGATAATCCCCGACGACGAGCTGCGCGGCAAATTCGACGATTTCACCAAGAAAAACTGCGTCTACAAGGGCAACAAATTCGGCTACGCAATGTCAGAGGCGGCGCTTACCCACGGCGAGCCGTGGCTCAACTCGGTGTTAAAGAATATCCGCGCTAATTTTGAATACATCGCTAAAACATTCGCGGAAAAAGCCCCCGAGATAACCGTGACGGAGCTTGAGGGTACATACCTCTGCTGGATCGACATGGGCGCATATGTTCCGCATGAAAAACTGCATGAATTTGTTCAGGAAAAATGCAGACTTGCCGTCGACTACGGCGAGTGGTTCTACCCCGACGAAACAAGCGACACGCATATCCGCCTTAACCTCGCCTGCTCGCCCGATATAGTCAGAGAAGCGGTCGGGATAATTCTTGATAACCTCCGTAAATGATACGTTTTCTGTCAAAAAGTTTATCCCCGTCATAACAAGGCGGGGATAATACTTTTTAAAATGTTACATCAAAAACGGCTGCGCACCGCTCGGTAACACAGCCGTTATAATATCACTGCGCAAGCTTCAGCGAGGATTTCGAAGCCATTTCAAGGAAATATCCGTGCACCGAAAGATCCTGTGTAAGTTCCGGGTGGAATGCCGTAACAAGCATATTCCCCTGCCGCGCCGCGACAGCCTTTCCGTCCACCTCGGCGAGTATCTCCGCGCCGTCGGAGGCGCTTATATACGGCGCCCTGATGAATGTCATGGGGACGTTTCCTATCCCCTTGAAATCGGCGTTAGCCGAGAAACTGCCGAGCTGCCTGCCGTATGCGTTGCGCTTTGCGGTGATGTCCATTACCGCAAGATGAGGCGGCTCGCCGCCGTCTATCCTTTTTGCGAGGAGAATAAGCCCTGCGCAGGTCCCGAACACCGGCAGCCCCGACAATATCATATCCCTTATCGGCTCGAACAGCCCGAGCTCCCTGAGCAGCTTGCCCTGAACCGTGCTTTCGCCGCCGGGAATGATAAGCCCGTCCATCGGGCGGCGGACATCGCGCAGCTGGCGTATCTCAAAGCTATCCGCGCCAAGCTCGGACAGCATTCTTTCATGCTCGATAAATGCACCCTGAAGTGCGAGAACTCCTATTTGCATCACTTGCCACGCTCCGCCATGAGCAGCGCGATCTCCTGCTCGTTTATTCCGACCATTGCCTCTCCGAGATCCTCCGAAAGCTCCGCAAGCAGCTTTGCGTCGGTGAAGTTGGTGACCGCCTTTACAATAGCCGCAGCGCGCTTTTCGGGGTTACCGGACTTGAATATTCCCGAGCCGACAAACACGCCCTCTGCTCCGAGCTGCATCATAAGCGCAGCGTCGGCGGGTGTCGCAACGCCGCCTGCCGCCAAGTTTACAACGGGAAGCTTCTTGTTATCATGAACGAACTTGACAAGCTCGAACGGAACGGCAAGCTGCTTTGCGGTTTCGTAAAGCTCGTCCTCCGCCATGGAACCGATACGGCGGATCTCGCTCTGCATCATTCTCATGTGGCGCACCGCCTGAACCACGTCGCCGGTGCCGGGCTCGCCCTTTGTTCTTATCATGGAAGCGCCCTCGCTGATACGGCGCAGCGCCTCACCGAGATCCTTGGCGCCGCATACGAACGGAACGTCGAACTCACGCTTGTCGATGTGGTACTTGTCATCGGCGGGAGAAAGCACCTCGCTCTCGTCGATATAGTCTATCTCTATCGCCTGAAGTATCTGCGCCTCGGCAAAATGTCCGATACGGCACTTTGCCATAACGGGGATCGAAACAGCGTTCTGAATGCCCTTTATCATCTTGGGGTCGCTCATTCTCGAAACGCCGCCCGCCGCGCGGATATCGGCGGGGATGCGCTCCAGCGCCATAACGGCGCAGGCGCCCGCCGCCTCGGCTATCTTAGCCTGCTCGGGGGTGGTGACGTCCATTATAACGCCGCCTTTAAGCATTTGTGCAAGATTTTTGTTTAGTTCAAGTCTGTCTGACATTATTGTGTCTCCTTTTCAATGATTTGTGGTTTTGTATATCCGTGTTTAATTATATATTATTTTGAGTATATTTCAATAGTCAAAACGGCATTATTTGATAATACCAGAACAGGGCGACAGGACTGTGCGGAAACGAAAAAATCGCGCCCGTCAATGCAGGGGCGCGATATGTTACCGAAAACCCATTCTTTCCACCCGTGTAATCACAGCACTCCCGCTATGCGCAGGCGGGATCTCTCCACCGAAATCAAGCGTCCGAAAGAGATATCATAGCGCGGGCGGTCTCGCCGTCGGCGGTAAGTATATAATTGCCGTTGTATTTGCCGACGATTCTTTTGATGATATCGCTGCCGTGACCGTGGTCGCCGTCTTTTTCGGTCAGCGGCATTTTCTTATCGGGGGAAATTACCTTTTTTGTGGTGTTAGCCGCTTCTATAAACAGCAGCCCTATCCTGCGCGAAACAGTCAGCGTTACCCTGCCGCCGTCGTACTTCGCAGCCTCGTCGATCGCGTTGTCAAGGATATTCACAAGCAGCGAGCAGGTATCTATCCTTTCCATGCCAAGCCTTTCCGACATATCCATTACCACGGAAAACTTAACGTTCTTCTTTTCGGCAGCCGCGCTCTTTTGCCACAGCACAGAGTTCACCAAGGGGTCGGAGCAGTACACGGGGATAGACATTTTGTCAGCCCTTTTCTCCATTTCATCAAGCAGGACAGCGCATTCGCCGTCTGCGCCGTCCGCCGCGGAAAGCGCTTTGACAGAGGCAATCAGATTGTGAATATCGTGCTTGTATTCCCTTATCTCGATATACTGTGCCTCAAGGGTGTCATAATATCTCAGCTGCATTTCCATTTCTCTTTCAAGCTCGGAGATAGTCTGCTTCATATCCTGTACACGGCTGTTCTCCTTCAGCACTCTGTACATCAGGATATCCGAAACAAAGGAAAATACGACCGCGGCAATAAGATAGGGGTTTGTAAACAGGTAATCATCAATATCCTGCCACAAACGGAAAAGACACGACCAGAAGAACAGTATTTGTCCGACAGGGAAAAGCCAGAAATACCCCAGACTTTTAACATTTTTTCTTTTTAGCAGCTTGTTCCAGACAATAATAAGGAACGCAAACGTTATCCACAGAATAATATCCAGCGTTACGGTATAAACGATCGTCGCCCATGTATGGGGGTAGATCTCCGTGGGAATATAGCCGAGGATATCGTACACACAAAGGGAGCACAATATGCTTTCCACCGACAGAGACATCTGAGTCACTGCAATTGCCGCAAGGCAGACGCGTTTTTTCTCCCTGAACGACGTCAGCGCCATAATTATCATAAGCCCGAACAACAGTATCGGCGACACATATTTATTGTCCAGCAGCCCAAACACAGGCTTACAGAACGCGATCATGAAAGGTATAAGCACAATAAGCACCTTGTTATATTTCGGCGTGAGCATTAATGTCAGCACCGCAAAATACGACGTAAACTGAAACACATAATGCACAAAAAAATACAATATATCAATAACAAGCTGCTCGGTCATAAATTACTCCTTTTATCCGCTGCACATTAACGCCGCAGGGTGTATTGTCCTTTTAAGCCGTTAACGCAAGCGCATTCGGCACTTGTCATTATATCACAAAAGCGGCAAAAAAACAAGAACTGACCGTCAGAATTGCGGGAGGATTTCCTTTTTTTGATATTACAACCGCAGCAAAACGGCAGAGCGCAGGTTATTTTTAAGGAATTTTTTACAAATCGCTTGACAAAATCCAAAAACATGGTATAATATAATGTATCGGATCATATCACCGAGTTTATGGGGCCGTAAAGGCTTCGACGGGGATTCTGAGGCACGATAAGCGAGTAGTGAGGGCGAAATCACTTTAATAGTCGCAACCTTAAATTTAAACGCAGACGAAGATCTCGTTTTAGCAGCTGCCTAAGCGCGCTGCCGTCGTTCCTCGCAGTACCGCGGGCGGGGTAACGGCGTCGACTAGCGGTGAACGTCAGTTACGAATAGCCTTATAGTTTCTGATGTATTAAAGGCTACCAAACGCTGAAGCCTGTTTGTCGGCGTCAGTGCGAGGGAATCTTAAAAGATAAACTGCACTCGGAGAAAGTTGTGAGGATGGGTTTTCGGACAGGGGTTCAATTCCCCTCGGCTCCACCAACAATGCACACGTAAATAATTTTATGTGCAAACAAGAGAGCACAGAGAGTTTTTTGCTCTCTGTGCTTTTCGTATTAAGGGGGTGTTTTAATGAGCGGCATATCCAATTCCAATGAGCTTGAATTTGCAGTATTCTGCATTGAGAACATTGCAAACGCAATGGATACAGCTCCCGAAAAGGTCTATGATGCGTTGGAAAAGAGCGGTCTGCTGGGCGGGTACATTACCGCGAATTATGACATACTCCACACCCAGAGCAAGGAATACATCACCGATGACATAATCAGTGTGATGAGGGAGAAAGGGGTCAGCGTATGATTCTCTATCACGGTTCGTATGTTGAGGTAGCTCACCCCGACCTGCTTCACTCACGGAAGAATGTTGATTTCGGCAGAGGATTTTATGTTACGCCGCTCCGGGAACAGGCGGAGAAATGGTGCGGTAAATTCAAGCGTCAGGGGAAACAGGGGGTTCTGTCAAGATACGACTTTGACGAGGATATGCTAAGCCGGTGCAAAGTCCTGAGGTTTGACAGCTACTCCGAGGAATGGCTGGATTTTATAGTGTCCTGCCGT
>CAMERU010000043.1 GCA_945935925.1 uncultured Clostridia bacterium
ACGAAAGCGCGCGCCGGCGGCTGTCCGATTCTATTATGTACGAAATGGAGTCAAAGGGCTATTACGGGCTGAATATGGATATGGAATACATCGCGCCCGAGGATCGCGAAAGCTACAACGAGCTCCTGCGCACCCTCGCCGACAGGCTGCACGAGCGCGGGTATATCCTCGTCGTTTCCCTCGCGCCGAAAACCTCCGCGGATCAACCCGGGCTGCTGTACGAATCGCACGACTACCGCGCGCAGGGCGAGGTCGCGGATTTTGCTATAATAATGAGTTACGAGTGGGGATATACCTACGGTCCGCCGCTTGCGGTATCACCTATAAATGAGGTTCGCCGCGTCCTCGAATACGCGGTGAGCGAGATCCCTCGCGAAAAAGTATTAATGAGCCTGCCGAATTACGGGTATGACTGGACGCTTCCGTATATGCGCGGTACGCCAGCGCGAAGCGTAGGCTTTGTCGAGGCGACCGACCTCGCGCAGAAATACGGCTCCGAAATCAAATTCGACGAAGCGTCGCAAACGCCGTATTTCAATTACACCGACAACGGCGTGCGCCATGTAGTGTGGTTTGACGACCCGCGCAGCATTGAAGCAAAGCTGGAGCTTGTCAATGAGCTTGACCTTGCGGGCGTAAGCTATTGGACAGTCAACCGCTGCTATGTCCCGAACTGGCTGATACTGCAAAGTATGTTTGAGGTGGAAAAGCTTTAAGGCGCGGCAGCCAAAAAATTGACGGCATTTTTACAGACAAAATCCCCCGAATTTCTTCGGGGGATATTTCTATTACGGGATAAACAATTACTTGTTCCAGTCGTAGAGCTTGCGGATCTCTGCGCCAACCTTTTCGAGCTGGTGCTCTGCTTCGATGCGGCGGCAAGCATTGAAATGCATTCTGCCGATCTTGTTCTCGTTGATCCACTTGCTTGCGAATGTACCGTCCTGAATTTCGGTCAGTACCTTCTTCATTTCCTTCTTGGTGTCCTCGGTGATGATACGCTTGCCTGTCTCGTAATCGCCGAACTCAGCGGTGTCGGAGATGGAGTATCTCATGTAGCTGAAGCCGCCCTGGTAGATGAGGTCAACTATGAGCTTCATCTCATGGATGCACTCGAAGTAAGCGTTCTGAGGATCGTAGCCTGCTTCAACCAGAGTTTCAAAGCCAGCCTTCATCAGAGCGGTAACGCCGCCGCAGAGGACAGCCTGCTCGCCGAAGAGGTCGGTTTCGGTTTCCATCTTGAATGTGGTCATAAGTACGCCAGCTCTTGCGCCGCCGATGCCTGCCGCATAAGCAAGACCTGTGTCAAGCGCTCTGCCGGTTGCGTCCTGATGAACAGCTACCAGACAAGGAACGCCTCTGCCTACGGTGTACTCGGAACGAACGGTGTGACCCGGACCCTTGGGGGCAATCATAATAACGTCTACGTCAGCAGGAGGAACGATCAGACCAAAGTGAATGTTGAAGCCGTGAGCGAACATCAGGGTCTTGCCTGCTGTCAGGTTCGGGAGAATGGACTCCTTGTAAAGATCAGCCTGCTTTTCATCATTGATAAGGATCATGATGATGTCAGCCTTCTTTGCTGCCTCGTAAGCGGTAGCAACTTCAAGACCTGCCTCCTCAGCCTTCTTCCAGCTCTTGGAGCCTTCATAAAGACCTACAATGACCTTAACGCCGCTGTCCTTGAGGTTGAGTGCGTGAGCGTGACCCTGAGAGCCGTAGCCAATGATAGCAACAGTCTTGCCGTCCAGCAGGGACAGATTGCAGTCTTCGGAATGATACATCTTTGCCATTGTTATTATCTCCTTTGTGTATTTTAATAATATACGACGCTTATTCAGCGAGGTTTACAAAATTATACGCGAACAGTCTGTTCGCCCTTCTGCATAGCGATAGTGCCCGTGCGGACGATCTCCTTTATCCCATAGGGCTTGAGCAGCTCCTCAAAATTGTCCAGCCGCTGCTTGCTGTCGGATATCTCGATCGTCATGGAGTTCGCGCTGATATCGGAGACCTTCCCCTGCGCTATCTCGCAGATACTGATTATCTCGGGGCGCTGCTTGGGCGTGCAACTGACCTTTATAAGCACCAGCTCGCGCGACACCATGCTGTCGGAGGAGAGCGTTTTCACCTTGATGACATCAATAAGCTTATTGAGCTGCTTTTCGATCTGTTCAAGGGTGTAATCGCTTCCGTCGGCAACTATCGTTATTCTTGAAACTCGCTCGTCGTCGGTCACGCCGACCGCGAGGCTGTCTATATTGAACCCTCTGCGGGCAAACAGCCCTGCAACTCTCGCAAGGACACCCGCGTGGTTTTCAACAAGTACCGAAATCGTATGCTTCATGCGGATACCCCCGATCACAGAATAGTTTTTTCATAATCGCCGACGACAGCTTCAATGAGGAAAGGCTTGTCCGAGGCGATCATGCGCTTTATCGCGTCCTCTGCCTTATCGGGACTGTCCACGAGGACATTTTCTATGCCGTAAGCGTCCGCAAGCTTGGTGAAGCTAGGGCTTCCGTCGAGGGATACGGCAGTCAGCCTGCCGTTATAGGTTCTTTCCTGAAGCTCGCGCACCATGCCGAGGAAGTTGTTGCGCATTACGATGACCTTTATATTAATGCCATGCTGAATAGCCGTCGCAAGCTCCATCGACTGCATCTGGAACGAGCCGTCGCCGCATACCGCAATGACCTCTGCGGCGGGGTCGGCAGCCTTTGCGCCTATTGCCGCGGGAACGGAATAACCCATCGTGCCCATTCCGCCCGACGTCAGGAAACGCCCGTCGTTGAGCGAAATATTCGCCGCCGTCCAAATCTGGTTCTGTCCTACGTCCGCAACTACTACGGAATGCTCGGGCAGGAATTTGTCCAGCGTTCTTATAAACTCCTTCGGGTTTACGCAGCCCTCGGGAGCGGGCTGTATCGGCTTGTCAACGCGCAGCGTATCCAGCTTCTGCTTCCATTCGCTGTGGGAAAGCGGCTCGGTGAACTGCTCGAGCAGCTGACCGAGAACAAGCGTGAGATCGCCGACTATCGGGATATGCGCTTCTATATTCTTGCCTATTTCGGCGGGATCGATATCAATATGTACAACGGTCATGTTATCGCGCTGCTTCATCGCCGCAATAGCTCTGTCGCCGACGCGCGCGCCGAGAAGTATCAGCGTGTCGCAGGTATTGACCGCCGTGTTTGCCGCAGCACAGCCGTGCATACCGAGCATACCGTAATAAAGCGGGCTCTTGGACGGCATAGCGCCCAGCCCCATCATTGTTGACACAACGGGTATATCGGTAAGCTCCGCGAATTTTCTCATAAGGCTAACGCCGTTACCCGTGAACAATCCGCCGCCCGCGCAGATAAGGGGCTGCTTAGCGTCCTTTATCGCCTGAACAGCGCGCTTTATCTGATATCCGTTTCCGAGCGTGCTCGGACGGTAGGAGCGGATATCCACCGTTTCGGGATATTCAAAATCTATCACTGACTTCTGAACATCAAAGGGAACGTCGATAAGTACGGGGCCTCTTCTTCCCGTGCCCGCGATATAAAACGCTCTCTTGAACACCTCTGCGGTATCCTCGGGGCGCTTTAACAGGTAGCTGTGCTTGACAAACGGCTCTGCGGAGCCTGTTATATCCGCTTCCTGAAAGACATCGCGGCCTATCTGGTCGGAATTTACCTGTCCCGTGATAATGACCATGGGGACAGAATCCATGTATGCCGTCGCGATCGCCGTGATAAGGTTGAGTGCGCCGGGACCGGAGGTCGCTACCGCAACAGCGGGCTTACCCGTTATTCTTGCATAGCCGCTCGCGGCATGACCGCCGTTCACCTCATGGCGTACAAGCACATGACGTATATCTGTATTGTATAATTCATCGTAAAAAGGGCAGATCGCCGCGCCGGGATAACCGAAAACGGTGGATATTCCCTCTGCTTTAAGGCATTCTGTCATTGCCTTGGCGACTGTCATGCGGACCTTACTCAAACTGCGGTTCTTCCTTTCAGGGATACTGACGCGCCTCACCCGGGACAACTCCCATATCTGGCGCTCCCTTTATTATATCAAACATATTCGCTGTTGTCAAGCGTTCGGGGGCAATTTTTTTGGATAACACTGTAAAACATAAAAGCGCCGATGCGTTTCAGGAACTATCTCCGCCGCTTCCGTCATATGTATGCTTTTCCGCATATGACATCATGGTGTTGTTGATATAGCAGTAAAATACTGCCGACAGCAAGACGGCGGCGCATACGATAACGCCGTTTCCGAGTACCGCGCCCGCGACTAACGCCGCCGCAGCGATCACCCCCATGACTGCCATGAGCGCAATGTGTTCCTTTAGCCACTTTTTCTTGTAAAATGCAAGCTTCTCCTTTAATGAAAAGCCGCTCCGCTTCAAGGCGCTCACTATATTTTCCTCGGCGGCATTCCTGTATTCTTCGGGGGCAAGTCTTTTCCCGCTGAGTATCTCGTTAACGCTGACGGAAAACAGCCCGCTCATCGCCATGAGCGCGTCCGCAGGCGGCATATACGTCCCCGTTTCCCACCGCGAGATAGTTTTGCCGCTCACACCAAGCTTTTCGCCGAGCTTCTCCTGAGTCAGGCGCTTTTCTTTCCTCAGCTGTGCAATAAACTTTCCAATGCTTATCATGTCCATATCCGGCACCTCCCGATATTATGATATCATTTTTAGGCATTTCTGTCTATACCATAAACAGCGAATTTAATGGACATTGCCGAAACAGCCTTGACAACGGCGCCCGCTTCTATTAAAATATAATCATAACATATCGCGAGGTGAGAAAATGAACCCGTTCCCCTATTCCGACGACAACAAGCGCTACCACACGCTCTCCTACCACAACCGCCACACCTACGGCGGAAAGGTTTTCAAGGCGGTCATCGACGCGGGGCTGACCTGCCCGAACATCGACGGGAGCAGGGGCAGCGGGGGCTGCGTTTTCTGCGACGGCGGCAGCGGTTATTTCACCGCCGACAGCGCCGTGCCGATATCGGAGCAGTTCCGCCGCGAGCGCTCCCGCATACACAAAAAACACCCAAACGCGCTCGTCACGGCATATTTTCAGACGAACAGCAACACCTACTGCTCCCCCGAAAGGCTCGGAAATATGCTCCGCGAGGCGGAACTGTGCGGCGCGGCGGGAATATCGGTCGCTACCCGTGCGGACTGCCTTGACGAGGAAAAGGCGCGCATTCTCGCCTCAATAAATATCCCCGTAACGGTCGAGCTCGGGCTGCAAACGGTGCACGATACCACCGCCGAAAGGATAAACCGCTGCCACAGCTTCGCGGAATTTCTCGGCGGGTACAGCCTGCTGAAAGAGCACGGGCTGCGCATCTGCGTCCATATCATCAACGGGCTGCCCGGAGAAAACGCGGAAATGATGCTCGAAACGGCGCGGCGGCTCGGCACGCTCCGCCCCGACGGGGTGAAAATACACCTGCTCCACGTGATAAAGGGAACCCCCATGGAAACGCTGTACGAGCGCGGGTACACGCCGCTCCGCAAGGAAGAATATATCGACATAGCGGTGCGGCAGCTTGAGCTTCTCCCGCCCGAAACGGTGATAGAGCGCATAACGGGCGACGGCGACAAATCAAAGCTTGTCGCTCCGCTGTGGAGCGCGGACAAGATATCCGTCCTCGGCGGTATCGACAAGCGGCAGAAAGAGCTTGACACATGGCAGGGAAAGCTGTTAGGAGGTGAGGAAAATGCTTGACTGTCTTGACAAGAAAAGCGGAAAGAGCCTTTATGAGCAGATATACGAGGATATCCGCGGGGACATTCTCTCTGGCAGGCTGTCCCACGGGGAAAAGCTCCCGTCGAAGCGAGCCGCCGCGGAACGTTTCCGCGTGAGCGTGATAACGGTGGAAAACGCATATTCGCAGCTTATCGCCGAAGGATATGTCAAGGCTGCGGAGCGCAGCGGGTATTACGTTCAGTACAGCGGCGGCGCGGTGGACGTTACCGTGCCGCGCGAGCTGCGCGAGGAGCCGCCCGAGGCGGAGGTGTCGGTGCCCGATACGGAGGAGCCGTCGGCGTTTCCGTTCACGGTGTGGGCAAGGCTCATGCGCTCCGTACTGCTTGAAAAGGGTACGGCGCTTCTGCGCCCCGTCCGTCATGGTGGCGCGGAGGAGCTCTGCCGCGCGATATCCGATTATCTTTACCGCGCGCGCGGGTTTTACGTCCCGCACGAAAGAATAATCATCGGCGCGGGAACGGAATATCTGTACAACCTGCTGATACAGCTGCTCGGGCGGGAGCTTGTCTACGGCATCGAGAACCCCGGTTATGAAAAGCTGCCGAAAATATACGCGCTCAACGGTGT
Organism: uncultured Clostridia bacterium; assembly: GCA_945935925.1. Lineage (GTDB taxonomy): Bacteria > Bacillota > Clostridia > Oscillospirales > Ruminococcaceae > CAG-115. Next base: position 6,357 of record CAMERU010000043.1, read on the forward strand.
GAAATGCGAGCATATCCCGCTTGACGGCGACGGAATGATAACGCAGGAGCTTGAGAAAAAGGGCGTAAACGTCGCGCACATCTCGCCCGCTCACCATTACCCTACCGGAATAGTTATGCCGATATCCCGCCGCCGCGAGCTGATGGACTGGGTAGCGGGCGGCGAGGACAGGTACATTGTCGAGGACGATTACGACAGCGAGTTCCGCTGGAGCGGAAAGCCCGTTCCCACCATGTCGGGCATGGACGGCTCGGGGCGGGTAATTTATATAAACACTTTTTCGCAGACGATCGCCCCGTCCGTCAGAATAAGCTATATGTGTCTTTCGGAGGAGCTTTACCGCCTGTGGACGCAGCGGCTCGGCTTCTATTCCTGCCCCGTGCCCGTTTTCGAGCAGCACACGCTGGCGCGTTTTATTTCCGAGGGATATTTCGAGCGCCACATAAACCGCACAAAAAAACGCTTCCGCCGCATAAGGGAGCTGGTACTTCGCATGATGGAAATGTTCGGCGGCGTCACCGTTTCGGAGGAAAACGCGGGGCTTCATTTTACCGCCGAGGTACGGGAAAACGCCGCGGGATTTATTGAAGCCTGCCGCGAATGCGGGCTCAGAGTGACCGAAATGTCCGAATATTACACCCCGCGCGGGTCGTGCGGTAAAGGGCGGTATGTGGTGAATTACGCGGGCGCGTCGGAGGAGAAGCTTTCGACTTTTATTGCAAGCCCGCCGTCTGGTCTTATTAAATAATATCATTCTGAATATTGAGATATCCCCAAAAAGTGATATAATACGGTTATCGGAAATATACAGAAAAAGGAGATAACCGTTATGGCATCACTCAACAATGACAAAAAAGACAACAAGCTGCTAAAGATCTGCGTTACCGCAATGTTCGCCGCTCTCATCTGCGTTGCGACAATGCTTATACAGATACCCTCGCCGCTCAACGGCTACGTTAACTTCGGCGACTGCTTTATCCTTATCGCCGCGTGGGTGCTCGGTCCCGTTTACGGCTTCGCCGCGGGAGGAATAGGCTCCGCGCTCGCCGACCTGTTCTCCGGCTACGCTCACTATGTCCCCGGAACATTTGTTATCAAGGGTCTTATCGCGGTTGCGGCAGCGCTTATTGTACGCGCATTCATGAAGAAAAGCGAAAAGCTCCGCCTGCCCGGCTTCATTGTCGGCGGCATAGCGGGCGAGATCATCATGGTCGCGGGCTACTACCTTTACGCGGCGCTTCTTCTCGGGAAGAGTTTTGAGGGCGCGCTTGCAAGCGTCCCCGGCAACCTCGTTCAGGGTGCTTTCGGCGTTATCGTGGGAACTGTCGTGATACAGATCATCGCAAAAACTAAGGTTCTCGCCAAGTTTAACGCATATGCAGTATGATACCTGTCAACCGTAAGGTGTGTTAATAAATTGAGCCCCTGTTATCCGCAGGGGCTCAATTCATATCGCAATGCCGCCGCGCTTTACGGCATTTCAAGTTCGGCGGCGGCATTTATTATACCGTTCGGGTCGCCCGCGCGGATATTCATGAGCATGAACCTCCCGCATACATTTTCGGGCTTTTTGCCGCTGAAGTTGACGTAAGCAAGTATCACCGGCATACCGAATCTCTCCGCGGCGCTGTCCGCATAGGATATCGTTTCCTCGGCAAGCTCGGACGTGACCAGAAAAAGCACCGTAACATCATTGAGGTTGCAGGAGCGGATAAGCTCGGAAAAGGCGCACACGCCCATCTTCGCGGGAATGACCGCCATCGTTCTGTAAAACCGCTCAAAATCGGCGGGGCAGTCAATATCCCCGTACATATCCGCGTCGGCAGCACCGAAGCGGACGCGCGTTTTTACCCCGCTCCTTCCCGTGCTCAGCGCAAACGCGACAGCCGTTTCGATGATACCGTCCGCCCTTGCGACAGCGTCGGCGTTTTCGGGGAAATTATAGTCGCACAGGATAAGCGCGTGCCTGTCGTTTATCTCGTCGAACTGCTTTATCATCAGCTCGTCGGTTTTTGCGGTGAGCTTCCAATGTATAAGCTGAAGGATATCGCCCTCGATATAGCTGCGGACGTGCGAAAACTCGTCCTTTTCGCCGCGCATCGGGTTGGACGAGGTGTCATTCTCCGCACCCGAGGTATCCGCTATTTCCCCGAGAGATATCCTCCGCGGGAGAAATACCACGTTCATTTTTACGTCAAGCCTGCGCGACAGGCGGATAAGCCGCAGCGGGTCGCACACCGCCACACGGTCTATCGAGCAGGTGTAGCTGCCGCGGAAAGCGTGCATACAGGTGATGACGAGCCTGCTCCTCCCGAAAGGGCAAAGCGACGCGTACACCCGCTTCCCCGACATCTTCCCCGAAGCCGCGTCCGGCAGCACACAGGAGATCTCCACGGGAACAAATGGGAGCACCGAACGGTTCACCGCCCATATGCCGATATCAAACTTCCTGTTCTTTTCACATTCTTTGTATTTCTCGGTAAATTCCGCTTTTACGAACAGCAGGCTCAGCGCCGTCAGCAGCAGCGCCGCGAGCGGATACGCCGCCGTTGTCGCAAGCAGCACGGCGGAAATGCGGCTTTTATATGCCATAGAGAATATCAGGCAGCCGACAAGTATGATGATGTAAATTATCCTGTTTTTACGCATAGCGTTCAGCGGTGCTTGACCGGCGGCGTTACCGAAGCGACAACGTCCTCAAGGACGGAAGCGGCGGTGCGGCGGTTGAGCCTGCTCTCCTGCTTCAGCACCAGCCTGTGTGAAAATACGGGCAGCATCATTCGCACGATGTCCTCGGGTACAACGTAATCCCTGCCGCTGAGATATGCGAACGCGCGCGACGCCTGCATTATCGCGAGCGACGCACGCGGGCTCACGCCGAGCGCCACGGCGGGGTGTTCCCTTGTCGCTGCCGCAAGCTTCGCGGTGTATCTGCAAAGGCTCTCCGCGAAATTGACATGGGTCACATCTTCAATACAGCTGCGCAGCTGATCCTCCGTCATGACCTGCCTTACCTCGCAGGCGGGATCGCCGTCCAGCCTGTCCATAAGTATCTGAGCTTCCTCCTCGGGGGTGGGATAGCCCATGCTTATTTTCGCCATGAAACGGTCAAGCTGCGCCTCCGGCAGCGGGAACGTCCCGACATAGCCCTGTGAATTCTGCGTTGCAATGACCATGAACGGCGACGGGAGGCGGTGCACCGTGCCGTCGACGGTGACGCGTTTTTCCTCCATTGCCTCAAGCAGCGCTGACTGCGTTTTCGGTGATGTACGGTTTATCTCGTCGGCAAGGAGAATATTCGTCATTGCAAGTCCCGCGCGGTACTCGAAGCGGTTGTCCTCCTTGTTGAACATCGTGAAGCCCGTGATATCCGAAGCCATTACGTCGGGGGTGAACTGCGCGCGGCGGAAATCCAGCCCGGTCGCTTTTCCGAGAGCCATCGCGAGCGTTGTCTTTCCGACGCCGGGCACATCCTCGATAAGCACGTGCCCTTGCGCGAGAAGCACGGTGAGTATCATACGGACAGCCTCTTTCTTGCCTTTTATAACGCGGGATATCTCTGCCGCAAGCTCTGAAGTAAGATGTTGATTTTCAAATAATTCCGACATTATACAAGCCTTTCTGTCTGATCGTTCGATAGTAATATTATAGCACAAATGATTGATAAATACAATATGTTTGTTGTGTTAAGATGTTTTTCTGTTGTTATATCTGAACATCGCGAACGCGGCTGCAATTATTATCGCATAGCCGATAAAGCTCCACATATCCGGCACCTGCCCCATAACGATAAATCCAAGCACCGCCGCGAAAATGACCTGCGAATAATCGTATATCGACACCTCTTTCGCGGGTGCAAAGGAATATGCCGTCGTTATGGAGAACTGCGCGACTGCTGCGCTGACGCCCGCGCCGACAAGGAACAGCAGCTGCTGCCATGTCATGGGGAAATAATCAAACAGCACGACGGGAAGCGCCGCAAGCGTCGAAAACGCCGAGAAAAAGAACACGATATAATAGCTCTTTACGCCCTTTCCCGTTATCCTGCGGACAAATGTGTAAGCAAGTCCCGCGCAGACGCCTCCGATAAAGCCCGAAGCCGACGGGATAAGCTCGGCATTCCGGAACGTCGGCTTGATTACGAAAAGCGCTCCCGCAAACGCGGCGAGAATGATAGCCCACTGAATCTTGTCCGCCTTTTCTTTCAGCAGGAACGTCGAGAAAATTATCGCAAAAAAGGGCGACATCTTGTTAAGCAGCGAGGCGTCGGAGATGTTGAGCCGCGATATCGCGTAGAAATTGCATATAACTCCCGCATAACCGAACGCCGAACGCAGGAAAAGATCCATTCGCGCGCCTTTCGGCGGTATTATGCTGCACCTGTTCTTTATCATCGCGCCGCAGGCTATGACAAGCGCGAAAAGGTTGCGGAAAAATGTTTTCTGAATGGTCGGAACATCACCCGCAAGCGACACAAAGAGGTTCATCAGCGAGAAAAACAGCGCCGACGAAAGTATGCAGAGTATCGCCCTGCAAAGCTTTTTTGAATGCTCCGATTTAGCCGCGTTATCCATTCCCATCACCGTCCAGCAGCTTTATATACAGCGGCAGAGCCTGCTCGAAATTAACGCCGTAATCGCGCCGCGACGGATCGCCGATCGTTCTTCTTACCGCCTCGTAGGTAAATCTGACGGCGGTGGAAACGGCTGCCGCGAAATCCTGCCCGCGCATTATCGCGCCAAGCAGCGCGGATGCGAAAAGGTCGCCCGTGCCGCTGCACGAGAGATCCTCCCTCGGCGTAAATTCGCCGCAGAAGCAGCTCCCGTCATAGCCCATAGCGCCCGTTTCACCCGGCTTGCCGAACGCCCCCGTGATGACCGCCCGCGACGGACCCAGCGCAACGAGCCCGCGCAGCAGCTCCCTTATGTCGTCCGGGGACGGGGACGGGTCGTATTCCCGCCCTGTCAGCAGATATGCCTCCGTAAGATTTGGCACGACAATGTCCGCCTTTGCGCACAGGCGGCGCATTTTTTCGGCGTAATCGGGCGTTATCGCGGGGTAAAGCCTGCCGTTGTCGCCCATGACCGGATCGATAAATATAAGAGCGTCCTCCCCGCGAAGCCTGTCGATAAGCCCCGAAATAATATCCATCTGACCCGAATTTGCGATGTATCCCGTATAAACCGCGTCAAAGCTAACGCCGAGCTTTTTCAGCTGCGCCGCAATCGGCTCCAGCTCGTCGGTAAGGTCGCGGATATAAAACGAGCTGAAGCCCGTGTGATTTGAGAGCAGCGCGGTCGGTATCCCGCAGCACTCCACGCCCGCGGCGGAAATAACGGGTATCGCCGCCGCAAGCGAACATTTGCCCACACAGGAAAGGTCCTGTATGGTCGCTATTCTTTTCATCAATTAATTTCCTCAACTTCTGCGGCAGTCGCCAAGACAGCGCACCAATTCCCGCGCGAGCCGCGGTATATCTATGGGCTTCGCGATGTGACCGTTCATTCCCGCCTCGTCCGCCGCCTTTATGTCGTCCATGAAAGCGTTCGCCGTCATTGCGATTATGGGCACCTCCGCCGCGTCTGGGCGGTCAAGTGCGCGAATAGCGCGCGTCGCCTCGTATCCGTCCATTTCGGGCATCTGAATGTCCATAAAAATGAGAGAATAGTATCCCTCCGCCGATTCGCCGAACTTTCTTACCGCTTCCCTGCCGTTCTGGGCAAATTCTACCCTGAGCCCCGCTTCCTCGAGAAATTCCGCCGCTATCTCCGCGTTGAACTGAAGATCCTCCGCAAGCAGAACGATCTTCCCGCCGAAATCATAATCCGACATACGGACGTCCTTCGGTTCCTCAAGATCTATCTCGCCGATATAGTTTGCGGTATGGCTCTCGCTTCTGCGCAGGCAGACGGTTATTTCAAAGGCGGAGCCCTTTCCTTCCTCGCTGATGACGTTAATTCCGCCGTTCATCATGCGCGCTATATTCTGTGCTATCGCCATACCCAGCCCCGTGCCCTGAACCTTGCTCACCCTGTGGTCGTCGGCGCGCGCGAACGGGTCGAATATCCGGCTCACAAATTCCTCCGACATACCTATGCCGTTGTCGGCGACAGTGAACATATAACGGCAGATGTCCTGCCTGTCGGGCTCGAGCTCAACGGCGGAGAAGTTTATCTCGCCGCCCTCGGGAGTATATTTCACCGCGTTTCCTATTACATTTATGAGCAGCTGCCGCAGCTTGGTAACGTCGCCCTCGACATAATCGTGCATTTTGGCAATGCTGACCGAAAGGTGATGGCGCTTATTCTCAACAAGCGGCATTATCATGTTTATGGTGTCGTTAAGGAAGCCGCTTAGCCTGAATTCCTCATATGAAAGCGTGCTCTTGCCGCTTTCTATCGCGCTCAGATCCAGCACGTTGTTTATAATTTCAAGCAGGTGATGTCCCGCGTAGTCTATCTTTTTAAGGCAGTCGTCAACGCGTTGCTTATCATCGGAATGCTCCCTCGCTATCGCCGACATTCCTAAGATGGAATTGAGCGGCGTGCGGATATCGTGGCTCATCTGCGACATGAACATCGTTTTTGCATTGTTCGCGCTGCGCGCCTGATTGAACGCGTCGCGGAGCGCCTGCTCGATACGCTTGTTCTCGTTGCGTTCATCGGTTACGTTGCGGATAGTGGAAAGTCCCCATATTTCGTTGGTATTGAGATCCTTCGTCAGAATGACTGCTTCGCGGAATATTCCCGTTTTGCCGCCGATCTGAAATTCATATTCGGTGTCAAACGTAAATCGCTTGCTGCCGAACATATCGATAAGCGTTTCGGTGCAATAGGTCTTGCGGAACATATCCGCTTCCTGCTGCACACTGATGTATGCACTTTTGCGGAGTATGTATTCATTATATGAACAGGGAGTTTCAAGACCGAGCTTCGGAAGCAGCGCCAGATCCTGATCCGTGTCTTCTTCAACTATTTCCTGATAAAGGATATCTCTCGTGACATTGTATCTGTAAACCACCATAGCCGAGGAAAGGATCGCCTGCTTGTACTGCCGCTCGGAGCGCAGCGCGAACTCCAGCGTCTGACGGTTGCGGAGCTCCTTTTCCTTTTCATCGTTTATCTGCATAACGGTGACGATCGCCATGTACGGGCGGCGCTCCTCGTCGGCGGCGGATTCGAACGCCTGTATGCGCACCCATTCAAACGTTTCGGTATTGGGCACCCTGTGGCGGCACTCCGTTTCGATCAGCTTTTCTCCATCCGCAAAACGCCGCGCAAGGCTTTTCGTAAGGAACTTGTCCAGCGCTTTCTGCCGTTCTTCCTCGGTAAACAGGCAGTCGTTGAAATATTTTCTTACCGCGTCGTCAAACTGACCCGCCTCGTCGAACGCCTCGGCGTAAACGCCGCCGCGCGACTTTGAGGTGAAAAGCACGCCTGTCTTGAGATTTACAAGGTCAAGCTCCTGATACGGCAGCGCAAGCCCGTCGATAAGTCTTTGCCGCATTGTTTCCTTGAAATTGTCCCGATTGTCCGATTCTATGTCGGTAAACACAAGAAGGATCTCGTATCGTCCCGCGATAGGAGTTCTGAAGCGGATATATCTCTGCCGCATACGCTGATACTTTCTCGCGTTCGGGTTGAGATAACGCAGCTCAATGCTGTATTCGCCGTCGTTCTTGTCAAAATACTCCCCCATTTTCTGCCGCGAGCTCATGCGGCGGAAAAGGTCTGCGTCGTCGCGGAACACCATTCCGAGGAGAAATTCCCGCCATTCGTCATATGTCAGATTTCTCTGAGGCATATCTGGGAAAATATTATCATGGAGAAAATGGATAGAGTTTGTTTCCGCGTTTACAAGCGCGCACACAGCAAAGCTGTCCATCATAATATCCATGACCATGGATTTAAGGATAGAGGAGTCGCTGTCGCTGCCGACTGTGCTGTCGCTCTGCGTCATGCAGCCCTTGAAAAAGCCCCTTATGGTTATAACGCCGTCCGATATATCGGTAAGAATGCCCGTGCTGGAAACATTTATCCAGCCGAGCTTTTTGTGGTTCCAATGAAACCGCACCTCCGACTGAAGCCCAAGAATACTGCTGTTGACAGCATTTTGAATATTATGCCTTTCGTCCTCCCTGACATGGCTCAGCCATTCGGCATAGGTGTCCTCGGGCGACTGGTCGGTCGGAAGGCACAGCATTTTCAGGAAGTTTTTTTCCATATAAAGCGCATACGGCTTACCGCTCTCGATGATCATTGTGAACATTCCTATGAGCGATTCAACGCCGATACGGCTTTCTGTCGTCATATCTGTCATGGTATGACACCTCCTGTGCTGTCTTGTCGGAACAAAGCGTTTGTTGCATAAAAATGCATAGTACACTTTTATAATTATATATCCGAAGCAACATTTTGTCAAGTAAAAACTGCCGCTATTCCGACGTTCTTTCCGCCGCGGCGAAAAATTCCCCCGCAATGTCGCATATATCCCTAAGCGATATTCTCCTGCCGTCGGTAAAAATTATGCTCCCGTAATATTCGTCCACCCTGCGCACCTGCCCGACGGCGTGCTCATACGAGCCGCCCGGCTTGCTTTCGTCCGGTCTGAAATAGGTGATATGCACCTCCGGATGGTCGCCGGCGCTTTCGATAATCAGCCGCAGCCGCCTGTCCAGCCTCTCCTTTTCATCATCGGACAATTCCCGCTGTGACTCGGTAATGCGCCCCGTTTCGGTTATCGCGTCGTCATAGCCCGTCAGCGCCGCAAACGGCGAAAACTGCGCGGCGCGTGCGACTGCCGACATTGGCGCACGCTTGCTTGAAACGTGGTGCGGCAGGTTTATTATGTCATCATATTGATGCCCGTCGGATATGCTCATTTTAACCTCCTCGTTGCTCTGCTGCGCCGTTATGCCTTGTGACCGCCGACAAGCCCGTTGCGCTCGACGGCGGTCGCGCCCTCCTCAAGGTTCATACCTTTAAGGACGGCGTTCTTTCCGTATTTCTTTTTGATACTAAGAACCGCTTTCTGCACGCTCTTTTCGCGGGAAAGCTTTTCTTCCTCCTCGGTGCGCTGTCTGTCCAGCGCCTCGTAGTCGGTGAACAGGTCGAGCTGCTCCGCCCGCTCCTCGCGCACGCCGAGCTCGTCGGTGACATGATTTGCCGCAATTGTTACCCTGCGTATAGTAAGCTTCGGGTCGGCTATCCTTTCATAAAGCTCTACCGCCTTTTCGGCGATGATCCTCGACGATGAGGTGAAGCGCCCGAGATTTACCGAGCCGTGCGCGGGCTTGGGCATTTTCCTGCCGTAATTATCGGAGGTCACCTCGCCGGAATATGCATTATTCGGGTCGGTAAGGTTTTCCGTGTCATACCCCACGGTAAGCACAAGCTGATCCGTGACAAGGCCCTTGTCCACGAGATCGAGCGCGAGAAGATCCGCCATTTCGCGAATGATCAGCTTTCCCTTTTCATGGTCATAGGGCGTCTGAAGCACCTGTCCCGAGCTGATGCTTCTGTTTTCGGGTCTGTAAGCCCTGATGTCGGCAATGGTGCAGGGCTCCCACCCCCATGCATGGTCTATGAGCAGCTCCGCATTAACGCCGAACAGCTTGTACAGCAGATCCTCATTGTGACTGTCATCAACGCCGCCGAGAGAGCACCGCGCAATGTCGCCCATGGTATAAAGCCCGTTCTGCGCAAGCTTAGCGGCTAAGCCTCTGCCAACGCGCCAGAAATCGGTCAGCGGACGGTGCGACCAGAGCTGTCTGCGGTAGGACATCTCGTCCAGCTCCGCTATCCTCACGCCGTCCTTGTCGGCGGGCATCTTCTTCGCAACTATATCCATTGCAACCTTGGCAAGATACAAATTCGTGCCTACTCCCGCCGTCGCGGTGATACCCGTTTCCGCGAGGACGTCCTTTATCATTCTTTCCGCCAGCTCGCGCGCGGTCGTGTTGTAGGTTTTAAGGTATGTCCCCGCGTCAATGAACACCTCGTCTATCGAGTAAACATGGATATCCTCGGGAGCTATATATCTTAAATAAATACGGTAGATCGCGGCGCTTATCTCCATATATCGCGCCATGCGGGGCGGCGCAATGATGTAATCCGCCTCAAGCGAGGGGTCTGCTTTCAGCTCGGCGGCACTGCTGCTCATGCCGGTCAGCCTCCTATCCGGGGCGTCGGCTTTGCGCTGCTCGTTAACGGCTTCCATACGCTGTACCACCTCGAAAAGCCGCGCCCTGCCGCCTATGCCGTAGGCTTTCAGCGCGGGCGATACCGCAAGGCATATAGTCTTTTGCGTGCGGGTGATATCCGCTACAACGAGGTTGGTATCAAGCGGGTCAAGTTCTCGCTCAACGCATTCAACGGAAGCGTAAAACGATTTGAGGTCAATGGCTATATAAATATGTTCGATATCCGTTATTTCCGACATTCCGTTATCCCTCCCGTTCCCGTATCGCTTAAATATATTATTTCTTTTTCGGGCAATTATAAACCTGCCCTCCGACGACAACAAATGCGCCCCGCGTCGTTTTTCCCGGTTCCGCAAAGCGGGATCGCGGACGTCTGTCCGCGAAGGGGAAAACGATGCCTCCAAAAGAATAAAAACGTCCTCACGGACAACAAAAGCGCCCACGCGTCGTTTTTCCCGGTTCCGCAAAGCGGGATCGCGGACGGCTGTCCGCGAAGGGGAAAACGATGCCTCCAAAAGAATAAAAACGTCCTCACGGAC
>CAMERU010000044.1 GCA_945935925.1 uncultured Clostridia bacterium
AAACTTAAAATCTGACTGCGCAATCTGCGCACCAGATTTAATCAGCGCTTCCTTAGTTTTTCGACAAGCTTAAATATGCGGGGGCGTTTGCTCCCGCATATTTGCAATAAAATGTTACTGTTTTACTTCTTTCATGGTTTTGTTTTTGAGGAAGATGAAAAGCTTCGGCGAAACCTTTTTAAGGGTGCGCTTGGCGAAGATGAACGCGTCCTCCTTGAGCTTCGCGGTCTTGTAGAGGAACTTGCGGGGGTAGTGCTTAGAGGTGATCTTCTTGTCGAGCTTGGCTTCCTTTATCTTCGCCTGTTCCTCGGGCAGCTCGTAGATCGCCTTGTACTTCCTGACAAGCTTGTTGAAGTTATACGCCATGTACAGAATGTCGTACTTGGGATATTGCGGCATACGAAGCTGAACGGGGTCGTTCGGGTCGACGGAGGGGTCGATAAATCCGCCGTCGCGCGCGGTTTTTTCGAGAATCGTCATCGGGTAGGGGTAGAAGATGTTGGGGATAACCTTGTCGACGTCGAGCTTGGCATTGAGCTTTATTGTTTCAAGCGAGAGCTCCAGCGTTTCGTAAGGCAGACCGACGATGTTGTAGGTAAGCGCGGTTATCTTGTACTTTCTGAACCACTTAGCCACCTGTATCATGTGGTCGTTCTTCATGTTTCTGTGGAGGTACTTGCGGCGGAATTCCTCGTTTCCGTTTTCAAGACCGATGTCGATCATGTAGCAGCCGCCCTCCTTGAGCATTCTTATCATGTCCTCGTCAAGAATGTCAAAACGGAGGTTGCAGTTGAACGGCAGGTGGATCTTCTCAATGTACATAGGCATGAACTCATAGAACCAGTCCTTGTACATATTGAATATCGCGTCGCGGAACTCGATGTACTTTATGAAAGGATATTTCTTTATCAGCAGCTCAAGCAGCTCGATAGCCTTCTGCGGGCTGCGGAAGCGGCAGTATTTCTGCTTGTTGGGGTAAATGTTGCGGAACTGCGAGTTGCCGCAGTAGGTGCAGCTGAACAGGCAGCCGCGCGACAGCATTACCATAGCCGTGAAATTCTTCGAGCGGTCGAGGTTTTCGTAGTCGAACAGGTCGAAATCGGGGAACGGGAGCGTATCAAGGTCCTCGATAAGCGGGCGCACGGGATTTCTGATTATCTCGCCGTTGTCAAGCTTGAAATAAATGCTCTCGATATCGGTACGCATTTTCCCGTCGCGGATACTGTCCATAAGGTCAAGCAGCGGGTATTCGCCCTCGCCGACGGTAACGGCGTTGCAGCCGCGGATCTTAATGCATTCGTCGGGAACAAGTATAGCATGGTAGCCGCCGATGGTGACATATATATCGGGGAGCTCGTCGGCAAGCCAGCCGCACATCTCCGTAACAAACGGAACGGCGGTAGTTCTCATCGAAAAGCCGATAACATCGGGAGCAAAGCTCTTTACCTTTTCGATAAACTCGTTCTTGTCGGGCATATAAAGCTGATGATAAAGCTTGACGTCGTGACCGCCCTGCTTCAGCACCGCCGATATCGAGGCAAGACCCTCGCTGTAATTACCGAGCTTGGTTCGGTTGAACATTTCTTCCTTGAGAAAATCGGGGTATATAAGCAGCATTCTTTTCTGTTCTGCCATTTTTCTGTTTCCTTTCTATATTAAGATATACTTATCCATAACTTTTATTCTACCACAAAAACCGAGCCGTGTCAATAGCGGATAACGGCTGTATCGCAAAATTAACGCAGTACCTCCGCAAAAGCCATGCCCCCGCCGTTTGCCGCAGCGGGGACAGTCCTGCTTTATTTGAATATTTCGTTGAGTGTGTTGTAGCGCCCGCCCGACTTTGTTACCGCGATAACACGGTCGCCGCTCTTTATGACGCTCTTCCCGTCGGGTATCACAGTTTCGCCGTTTCTTATGATAAGCGCGATTATTACGTCCTTGTTGAGCCTGAAATCGGGCGAGGAGAACGGTATGTCAAGCGCCTTGCAGTTGTCGTAAGCCATAAATTCGATAGCCTCCGCGCCGCCGTCCGCGATGAGGTTTATCTGCCCGATGTCGTCGCCCTTTTCGTTGTTGAACGCAATGTTCCTTATAAAGCCCAGCAGCCTTTCCGCTGCGGTGACAACGGGAGAAACGGTTATCTGTATGTCGGTCTTGCGCAGCAGGTTCTCGTACTGCGGCGAGCTTATGCGGGTTATGACCGAGCGCACGCCGCACGACCACGCGTACAGCGAGTTGACAAGGTTGCGGTCGTCCTCTCCCGTGAGGCAGACGCACACGTCGACGTTTTTCATGAGGTCATGCTGCATAAGCGAGTCGGCGTCGTTTATGCAGGTTATCTCCGTGTTCGGGAACAGTTCGGTAAGAACGCGGCACCTTTCCATATCCCGCTCAACTATTCTGACCGACTTTTTCTGCCCGATAAAATGCCGCGCGAGATAGTAGCCCGTCGTTCCGCAGCCGATTATAAGCACCCTTCCTGCCGCAGCGTCGGGCAGCTCCAGACTTTTCAGTATCGACGGGACAGAGCTTTTCGCCGAAATTATCTCCATCTCGTCCCCCGCCAGAAGGCGAAATTTGCCGTCGGGGATAAAAATTTTCCTGCCGCGGCATACCGTCCCGACGAGCATTCTTTCGGTGAATATCTGCCTTATTTCAGCCATGGTCTTGCCGTCAAGCCTGCTGCCGCCGTCTACCCTCGTGCGGAGCATAACGGCGCTGCCGCCGAACAGCGCGTCGGTCTTGACCCTGCCCGTCAGCCCTGCCTGAAGGCTTATTTCCTCTGCGGCAGCCAGCCTCGGATTTATCACATAATCAATGGACGCCAGCCCTTTGAAATAATCCGTTTCCTCGGCAAGGTCGGGCTGATATATCATCGCCGCAGTGTAGCGCGTGCCGCAGCTTTTCGCTATCATGCAGCACATGATGTTTATTTCATCAACGGGAGTAAGCGCGACAACAACATCCGCCGTGTCCGCGCCCGCTTTCAGAAGCACGCTTCTTGACGAGCCGCTGCCGCATATTCCCGCCGCGTTGTAAAGGTCGGTCACTCTGTCGACCTCCTGCTTTCTGCTGTCTATGACGGTGACGTCGTATTCGGGACGGCTTGAAAGTATCTTCACAAGAAACGAGCCGATGCTGCTCATTCCGACAACTATTATCCTCATGTTACCTCGCTGCCTCGCTTTCTTTCCTCAGACGGAGCGCCTTTTTGTGCTCTATCCGCTTGTAAATGGTTTTTGTGGTGAGCCCCTGAACTATCGTTGTGAAAAATATCGTTGCGTATGCAAGATTTACCGCCAGAAGATATTCCGTTTCTCCGAGGAATTCCCCCGCACTCATCGCAAGCGCGAGCGAAAGCCCTCCCTTTAACCCTGTCCATGTCATAAGCGCTGAATATTCGGGGAGATTGTAGCTTCCGGGGATATTGCGTTTTCCGGTGATAATGCCCGCCGTGAATACCCCCGAAAACCTCGCCGCAAGCCCTATGACTATCGACGCGGGGATTATGAACCACAGGTATTCGCTCGGCTTCGCGCTGAGCAGCGACAGACCTATCATGACGAACAGCACGGAATTAAGTATCTCCTCCGCCGCGTCCCAGAAGCTGCGGTAAATGTCCTCGGGGTCGGTTATTATGAGGGAATCATGCTTTTTCGAGGTCATATAGGAGAAATACATTCCGCATACGACAGAGGCGATTATTCCCGAAAAACCGAAATGCTCGCACACCGCATAGCACAGCGAAACGTCCGTAAGGCTGATGATAATGCGGGTGACGGGGCTTTTCGTGAGCGTCATCAGCCTGAAAAGCAGGAAGGATATCACCAGCGCCACAGCAAGCGCGCCGAGCACTTCCTTCAGCATAACAAACAGGAAATTCTCCTCCCCGCTGCGGCTGACAATGCTCTTTACGAACAGGAACAGCGCAACGCCGGTGCCGTCGTTGAACAGCGACTCGCTCTCAATGACCGAGGTGACATTCTTTGAAAGCCCGAGCTTGTTAAGTATTCCCGTCGCGGCGATGGGGTCGGTCGGGGATACGATACAGCCCATGAGTATGCAGAGCCACACGTCAAGCTTTATTCCGAAAATAAAGCCCGCCGCCCAGAACAGCAGCCCATATACCGCCGAGGAAATGACCGTAGAAATAAGCGCAAGCAGGCTTATCGTCTTGATGTTTGACTTAAATTTGCGGAAATTGACCTTACCCGCGCCCGAGAAAAGCATAAAGCACAGCACGCCGTCAAGAAGATATTCCGAGAAGCTGAAGCTGCCCATGTTACCCACAAAATCGGCGAACGCTCCCTCTCCCGAAAAATGCGCCGCAATGAGAAGCACCGCGCTTATCGCCGAGGAAAAAAGCACCAGCGCGATATCCCCCTGCATATGAATGAACCGCTCGTTGACCGCGCGTATCGCAACTATCAGCACCATTATTATAATGAAGCACTCCATTATTCCCATACGATATATCTCCCTAATATTTCAATAATACCATAGCATTGGTAATTTTTCGATCCATAACTTCGGCTGTGACATTCGGTTACAGCTGTCCGCACGTTCGTGCGTCGCTTCGGATATACCACGTTATTCGCTGCGCTTATTATACAATAAAAACATATCGGTGTCAATAAATTCAACGCAAAATCCGCTCCCGAAATATTGCGTCGGGAGCGGTTGGTTGGATATATGAAATGTCACTTGCTGTTCTGCTGCTCAAGTATCTTGTTCTGCGCGCTGACAACGGAGCGGAGATATCTGCGCTGATTGTACAGCTCGATTATGTTGTCTATGCGGCGCCTTACGAAGCGGATATTGAAGGGCTTCGCAATAACGTCCGCCGCGCCGAGATCGTATGCGCGGGAGAGCGACTTGTCGGAGGTGTCCGCGCTGATTATGAAAACGGGTATATCGTCTATGTATCCGTTCCTGACGAGATATTCGAGGACGCCGAAGCCGTCCATGACAGGCATCATTATGTCAAGCAGCACCGCGCACAGCTCGTCCTTGTGAAGCTCGAACTCCTCAATCGCGCGCTGACCGTTTTCCGCCTCGATAACGCTGCGGTCGCTGAAAGTGTCGCAGAGCATAAGACGATTGAACTCAAAGTCGTCGACGATAAGCAGTGTATTTCTGTCTGCCATATTTTATCCCCCCGTGAATTTTCTTGTTTTTCCCATTTCATAACTGTTTCCATTTTTTTAATTATATAATATTTGAGCCGAAATGTCAAGTTTTTAATATACATATGCAAGAAAAATTTCGCGCCGCCATTCCCGCGTTTATTATGCACCATGACGGTTTAACCAAAATTTGAAAAAACCCTTGCCAAATACAAAAAAGTGTGATATACTAAAAATGTATAATTATATGCGGCAGGGCACAACGCCCGCTGCGTAATACCGACCGGATAAAAATGCCGCCGAGCATGGGGAATATCGTGCGGCAATTACAGAAAGGACGTAGTTGAAATGGCTAAGACAAGAAAGATATTATCCGTTCTGACTGCTGCGGCGATCGCCGTTTCGTCGGTGCCTGCCGTTGTCGGCGGCTCCGCTTCCGCGCTTGTTACAACGTCGTATCAGAGCACCGACATTGTACCGCTGTCAATGTTTGACACAGCAAGCATACGCGAGGCGCAGGACAGCTTTGAAAAGACAATTGTAAATCTCACGCACAAAGCCCTCGGAGAGATAACCTTTGCGGACCTTGAAAGGATAACCACGCTGAACCTGAGCGGAATGAAGCTTGAAAGCCTGCCCGAATGCGTTGAATATATGACAAGGCTGCGCACGCTGAACCTTTCGGACAACCTGCTGCGCAACTCGTCGTTCAGCAATGCCGACCTCACACAGTGCATCAGCCTTACAAGCATTGATATCAGCAACAACTACCTCACGAGCATTCCGTCATGGTATATCTCGCTCGACGCTGCCACCAAGAAGATAAGCGGCAACCTTATCAATTCCTCGGGTCAGCGCTCTCTCACGGCAACTCCCGCCGCATATTATTTCATGAAGGGCGAAACGATAAACGAGAACGCCCTGAAAAACAAGATACTCGCTTCCGTGAAGATGTCCGACGGGACGACGCTCCCCGAGTTCTTCTACGACCCGCTTTTCCCGCCCTACAACGAGAACGACCCCGACGACAACGAGATCATGGGCGACGATTATTACCACGCGCTGGATTTTGAAACATGGGATCTTTCGAGATATGTCGGCAAGGATCACAAGGTTTCGTTCAGCGGCAAGTCGGGCAGCGTCGACGTTGTTATGAAGCTTTACGGCAGCGGCTCGGGCAACCCCAACACCTCCGTTTCGGTCAAGATATATTTCCTCGACGGCGACGACCCCGCGACCATGAAGGTGCGCCTTGAAATGCTCATCAACGAATGCAAGAGCTACAAGAAAACCGATTACGCGGCGACGAGCTGGACGAATTTCGAGGCGGCGCTCAAGACCGCGACAACTATCCTGTCTTACAGCAACGCGGACAGCGACATGGTGAAGGAAGCGCTCACCTCGCTGGAGAGAGCGAAGAACGCGCTTGTGAGCGGAATATCCGCCGACACTAAGAAGGTACTCACCGACCTCATCGCAATTTCCGCTTCCTATAAGGAGGAGGATTATTCCGAGGAGAGCTGGGCAAGATTTGCGGCGGCTGTCGCAAGGCTGAAGGAGCTTTCGGGCGACACGGACGCTTCCGTCGTTGACGCAAACGCGGCGATAAAGGCTTATCAGGCGGCTCAGGCAGGGCTTACCGCGACATCGCTGTCCGTTCCCGACAAGGCACCCAAGTCCGACTTTGACGAGATATACGGCATAAACAAGACCGTTACCTATACCGGCGTTACGCGCGGCGGCTATAAGTACACATGGGTGTTCAACGGCAGGGATATCACCGAGCCGAAGGCGTTTGACCCCGAGATAAAATACGAATCTGCCAACGAGGAGGCTATACGCCTTCAGGTGGGCAGCGCGGCGGATTATCAGCTGATCTCCTTTGCCGAAACGGGAAGCTTCCCCGGCAAGGCGGCGATCACCCTTGACATATCCGGAAGGTACTCCAACGGTACATACCGCCTTTACAAGTGGGACGCGGCGGCAAAGACGTCCAAGCTTGTCACCAATGTAACTGTCAAGAACGGCAGCGTTACGCTGAGCCTTGACGAGGGCGGCGATTATTTCATAAGCTCTGTTGTTCAGAACTTTGACATGATCTCAAACAATTTCACGATAGACAACGGCAAACTTACCATTTCGGGCACATTCAAGAAGAAGTACACGGTAAGATCGTTCAGGGATTCCCTTGAGAACGGCGACTCCGTTACTGTCAGAAAAACGGACGGCACGATCGCTTCCGACGCCGAATATATCGCGACGGGAATGACCGCGACGGCGGCGGGCAGCAGCACGTCCTACACCATAGTTGTCCCCGGCGACGTTGACGGCGACGGCAACATCACCGCGCTTGACGCGGTGTGCATTCTCCGCGCGGTGACCGGCGAAACGACGCTTGACACCTACGAGCAGAAAGCGGCGGGCGATATCAACGGCGACGGCTGGGTAAGAGCGGACGACGCGGTGTCCATACTGAAATACAGCATCGGAATGGAATGATCCCACGGCGGCTGCCGCGGGAAAGGGAGGCAGAATGAACACAAAAACCATTTCCGAAAATCGTCAGGCGCGCCATGAATATTTCATCATCGAGAGCTATGAGGCGGGAATAGAGCTGTTCGGGACGGAGGTAAAATCCATTCGTCAGGGCGGCGTTAACCTCAAGGATTCATGGATATCCATAGAAAACGGCGAGGCGTTTATACGCAATATGCACATTGCTCCCTATGAAAAGGGAAATATTTTCAACCGCGACCCCTACCGCGTCCGCAGGCTTCTTATGCACAAAAAGGAGATACTCAAGCTTTTCGGGCAGGTCAAGCAGGGCGGCTACACGCTGATACCCATATCGCTGTATTTCAAGGACAGCAGGGTCAAGGTGCAGGTCGGGCTGTGCAAGGGCAAAAAGCTGCACGACAAGCGCGACGACATGGCAAAGCGCGACGCGGGCAGAGAGATAGAGCGCGCAATGAAGCAGCGCTCGAGGGAGTGACCCCGAATAAAACATGAGCCGCCATTAAAGGCGGCTCGTCTTGATAAGGGAGGAAAGGCTTTGGCAAAGGCAAGGTCATTGTTTGTATGCCGCGAGTGCGGGCAGGAATACCCAAAATGGAACGGCAGGTGCACCGTCTGCGGCGAATGGAACACGATAGAGGAAACCGTGCCGCCCACGGCGATCGCGGGGAAGATATCCGCGCCCGTCGGTGAGTTCAGATACAGCCGTATCGGCGACATATCCTATGACGACGAAACACGCTACGAAACGGGAATATCCGAGCTGGACAGGGTGCTCGGCGGGGGACTTGTCAAAGGCTCGCTCGTGCTTATCGGCGGCGACCCCGGCATAGGAAAATCAACGCTGCTGTTACAGATATGCGGTCACATGGGCAGGGAGCACACTATCCTCTATGTTTCGGGCGAGGAGAGCGAGCGGCAGATAAAGCTGCGCGCGGAGCGGCTCGGCGTTAACTCCGACAACCTTTTCCTCGCGTCGAACAACAGCTGCGAGAGCATTGTTCATGCGGTCTGCGCGAACAAGCCCGAGGTGGTGATAATCGACTCGATACAGACGATAACCTCGAGCGCGGTGAGCTCTGCGGCGGGCAGCGTCGTGCAGGTGCGCGAGTGCACCGGAGCGTTCATGCGCATGGCTAAGTCGGAGGAGATACCGGTGTTTATCGTGTCGCACGTCAACAAGGACGGCGGCATCGCGGGACCGAAGATAATGGAGCACATCGTTGACACGGTGCTTTATTTCGAGGGCGAGAAGCAGTTTTCCCACCGCATACTGCGCGCGATAAAGAACCGCTTCGGCTCGACGAATGAGATAGGCGTATTCAGCATGGGGGACGACGGGCTTAAAGAGGTAACCAATCCGTCCGAGATGATGCTTTCGGGGCGGGTGTGCAACATATCGGGCAGCGCGGTGGTGTGCTCTGTTGAGGGGACAAGACCTATACTTGCCGATGTTCAGGCGCTTGTCACCAAATCGGGGTTATCCTCGCCGAGGCGCGTTGCAACAGGGTTCGACTACAACCGCCTTTATATGATACTTGCCGTACTCGAAAAGCGGACGGGATTTTTCTTCGGCGGCGTCGACGTTTATGTAAACATTGTCGGCGGGCTCAGGATAGACGAGCCTGCGGCTGACCTTGCGGTAGCAATGGCGCTGTATTCGGGGCTGTGCGACAAGGTGATACCCGAGAAGGTCATGGTGTTCGGCGAGGTCGGCTTAGGCGGCGAGGTGCGCGCGGTGAGCCATGTCCGCGAGAGGGTGAGGGAAGGCGCGCGGCTCGGGTTTGAGAAGTGCATTATCCCGAAGCAGTCGTTCTCCTCACTAAGCAAGAGCGACAGCTACGGCATAAAGATAATCGGCGTTAACACGCTTGAGCAGGCGTTCCGCGCGATATCCGAGAAAAAGCCCGGGGACAAGTGAGCGGTTATAGCTCCTCCGCGAACGTTTCAAATTCGTCGGGCTTTTCCGCCGTGGCGTCGATATACTCCATAAGACCGCCGTATATCGTGAAAGCGACCTGCTGGCGGTATTCCCATGTTGACAGCTTAGCCTCCTCGTCGGCGTTTGACAGGAAGCCGCACTCTATCATGAGCGAGGGGTTTTTGTTGGATTTCAGCAGGTAGAGCTCCTCGCCCGACAGCTTTATTTCGCGGTCATTCCCCGGCTGGAGCAGGGCAAAGCGGTTCTGCATTATCTGCGCCAGTGTGCGGTTGTTCGGGTGGTTATTGTTGTAGAACATCTGCCCGCCGAAATACTGCGGGTCGGTGTAGTTGTTCTGATGAATGCACAGGAATATGCTGTCGGGGTAACTCTGAATTATTTCAAGGCGGTTGTCCATATCGGACAGCTTCTGGTTGCGGACGCCCTCTGTGCCGGGGTCATATATGGAGATATCCTCGTCGCGGGTCAGCACTACCTCGAACCCCGACAGCTCGAGCATATCGCGCAGCCCGAGGACGATGGAAAGGTTGACATCCTTTTCAAGCAGCCCGCTTTTCCCGACGGCTCCCGAATCAAGCCCGCCATGCCCTGCGTCCAGCACGATGACGGGCTTTTCGCCTGTCTGTGCAGAGGCGGGCAGGGCGCGCTCCGTAACGCGGGCACAGACGGCGAGCAGCACGAACGCGCAAACTATCGAAACGGTCAATTTGAATGATTTCTTGTTAAGCTTCATATTTTCCCTCCGCTGATTTGTTCTTGTCCTATTGATATGAGAGAGCCTGTTCTTTTATTACGGTCGCGCCGTCAAATGCGAAGATAAACAACATTTTAGCCCAAAATGGCGCTTATTGGGGCGCGAGAGGGCAGGTTCTTTTGTAAATCCTGCCCTCCTTGCTCCTGTGCTCCGTCCGCGGCGCGATATGCGCAAATCCTTGCGCGGTATCGCCTTTTGTTTTGGGCGGAAAATTGCGCATTTCGACGGGCGGCAGCCGTTTTCGCGGGCGCTTTTTGATGAAAAAAACTCTTGTATATTGGCGCAGAATGTGGTACAATGTATAAGTAATATTGTAACTACAAAAAATTCGAGGAGTAAAACTATGTCAAAGAATTACGATTCATACGAAAGCCCTTTCTGCACACGCTATGCAAGCAAGGAGATGCAGTACATTTTCTCCGCCGACAAGAAGTTCACCACATGGAGAAAGCTTTGGGTAGCTCTTGCGCGCGGCGAGATGAAGCTGGGTCTGCCCGTGACTCAGGAACAGGTGGACGAGCTTGAAGCCAACGTTAACAACATAAACTACGACGTTGCCGAGGCGCGCGAAAAGGAAGTACGCCACGACGTAATGTCCCATGTTTACGCTTACGGAAAGCAGTGCCCCAAGGCGGCGGGAATAATCCACCTCGGCGCGACCTCCTGCTACGTCGGCGACAACACCGACATAATTATCATGCGCGACGCGCTCCTGCTTGTCAAGAAAAAGCTTGTTAACGTTCTTGCCAACCTTGCGAAATTCGCCGATGAATACAAGAATATGCCCTGCCTCGCTTACACCCACCTCCAGCCCGCACAGCCCACCACTGTCGGCAAGCGCGCGACGCTGTGGATGAACGAGCTGCTTATGGATCTTGAGGAAGTGGAATACCGCATTGCGAACCTCAAGCTTCTCGGTCAGAAGGGAACGACCGGCACGCAGGCTTCCTTTGTGGAGCTTTTCGGCGGCGATTCCGACAAGATAAAGGCACTTGAGAAGTCTATCGCGGAGGAAATGGGCTTTACGGCGTGCGTCCCCGTGAGCGGTCAGACCTACTCCCGCAAGATAGACAGTCAGGTGCTTTCCACCCTCGGCGGAATTGCGCAGAGCTGCTCCAAGTTCTCCAACGACCTGCGCCTGCTCCAGAATTTCGAGGAGATGGAAGAGCCGTTTGAGAAGAATCAGATAGGCTCCTCCGCTATGCCCTATAAGCGCAACCCCATGCGCAGCGAGCGCATAACCTCCCTTGCGAGATACGTTATGATAGACACGCTCAACCCCGCGTTCACGGCGGGCACACAGTGGTTCGAGAGAACGCTGGACGACAGCGCGAACAAGCGCGTTTCCGTTGCGGAGGGCTTCCTCGCCGTTGACGCGATACTTAACATTATGATAAATATTACCGACGGCATTCAGGTATATCCCGAGATGATAAGACAGCGCCTCATGAAGAAGCTCCCGTTCATGGCTACCGAGAACATCATGATGAGAGCCGTTGAGAACGGCGGCAACCGTCAGGAGCTGCACGAGCTGCTCCGCACCCACTCCCATGCCGCCGCAAAGCAGGTCAAAATGGGCGGAGAGAACGACCTTGTTGACCGCATTGCGGCTGACCCCGCGTTCAAGATAACCAAGGAAGAGATAGAGGCGGTGCTTATTCCCGAGAATTATGTCGGACGCGCGCCCGAGCAGACGGAGGAGTATCTTGCGGAGTTTATCAAGCCCGTTCTTGAGGCAAACAAGGAGCTTCTCGGCGAGCACGTTGAGCTAAGCGTATGATACCATTCAAAGGGAAAAGGGGATAACAGGCATTGAAAAAATGGACGGCGGCTCCCGCCCCTGCCGGCGGCGGGGATATCACCGGAGGCTTTGGCGATTTCCTTGGAGGACTTCTTCTTCGGCGGGGGATCTACACTATGGATACCGCGCGCGGTTTCTTCGCGTGCGACAGCCTTTCCGACCCGTTTTCGCTCCGCGATATGGACAAGGCTGCCGAGATAATCGGCAGGGCTATCGAGGAGGAGAAGAAGATAACCGTTTTCGGGGATTACGACTGCGACGGCGTTACTGCGACCGTCATTCTGTACAGCTACCTCGAGGCAATGGGCGCGGACGTTGATTTCTACATACCCGACCGCTCGGAGGGCTACGGAATGAATATTCCCGCGCTGAAGAAGATACTGAACGGCGGGACGCAGCTTATAATAACCGTAGACAACGGCGTCAGCGCGGCTGCCGAGGCGGAATATATCCGCGAGAACGGCGCCGAGCTTGTCATAACCGACCACCACCAGCCGCCCGTGGAGCTGCCTGTATGCGGCGCCTGCGTCGACCCGCACAGGGCGGACGATATGTCGGAGTTCAAGAACCTGTGCGGCGCGGGAGTTGTTCTGAAGCTGCTCTGCGCGCTGGAGGGCGACGAGAATTTCGTCATGGAGCAGTATTCCGACCTTGCGGCAGTAGGGACGATAGGTGATGTCGTGCCGCTTCTGGGCGAGAACCGCTATATAGTCCGCCGCGGGCTTGAAAATATACGCCGCTGTCAGAATTTAGGGCTGGAGCGGCTTATCCGCTCGGCGGGACTTGTCCCCGAAAGCATGACCTCGACCACATTGTCATACTCGGTATGCCCGAGGATAAATGCGGCGGGGCGTATGTCGGGCGCGGACAAGGCGGCAAGGCTGCTGCTTTCGGACAGCACCGAGAACGCATCGCGGCTTGCCGAGGAGCTCACGCTGATGAACAACGAGCGTAAGAACGCGGAGCAGAAGATAATGGAGGACATTTCCGTACAGCTGGCGAACGACCCGTCGATACTCACGCAGCGCGTCATAGTTGCTGCGGGCGAGGGCTGGAACCACGGCGTTATCGGTATCGCCTGCGCGCGGATAATGGAGAAATACGGAAAGCCGACGATAGTCATTGCGGTGGAAAACGGCGAGGGGCGCGGCTCCGTCAGGAGCTTTGAGGGCTTTTCGGTGCACCGTATGCTGACGGAATGCTCCGACATACTCACCAAGTTCGGCGGTCATCCCAAGGCGGGAGGCTTTTCTCTCCCCGCGGACAGAATAGGCGAGTTCGCCGAGCGGGTCAACCGCTACGCGCGGGAGTTCTACCCGAAAATGCCCGTGCAGGAGATATGCGCGGATATGGAGGTCACCTGCCGCGACCTTACGGAGGATAACGTTGCGCAGCTTGTACGTCTGGAGCCGTTCGGCGAGGGGAACAAGCAGCCGCTTTTCCTGCTGCGCGACTGCACGGTGATGTCAAAGCGCGCGCTCAAGAACGGGCTGTACACCTCGTTCGAGGTGCGCAGCGGCGGCGTTGTCCTAAAGGCGCTGACCTTTAAGATACCGTTTGACAGATTTTACCCGCAGGTCGGGCAGAGGGTAGACATCATTGCGGCGGCGGAGATAAACGAGTACAACGGCAGCCGCAGCGTGAATCTTCGGGTGCAGGACGTGCGCCCGTCGGAGTTCGCGGAGGACAGGTTTTTCGCGGCGCAGCGCGTTTACGAGGAGATATCGCGCGGCGAGGGCTGTGACAAGCGGCTCGCGCCGAGGGTCATTCCGCAGGACAGGGCGGCGCTCATGGGGATTTACGACCTCATAAGAAAGCACGTCGGAATGTCCGCGGAGGACATTGCGGTGTATTGCGGCGGCGTGAATTATTGTATGCTGAGGATAACGCTGGACGCGTTCGCGCAGGCGGGCATGGTAGAGCTTGCGCCGGGCGCGGAGCGGGCGGAGATGATCCCCGTGAAAACAAAATCCGACCTGTTTGCGACAGGCCTGCTCGCCGACCTTAAACGGCAGTTTGCCGCAGAATAGGCGGGCGTTTATCAGTTATTTGGAAGGACGGCATTGCTATGGGAATTTCCACTATCGAAGAGCTTATCGGCAGGATAGAGGCGAGCGACAAGCAGTATGACACCGAAAAGATAATGCGCGCATATGATCTGGCGGATAAGGCGCACGACGGGCAGATGCGCTCCTCGGGCGAGAGGTATATCACGCACCCACTCTCCGTCGCCTCGATACTGCTGGATTACTGCATGGATACGGACACGCTGTGTGCGGCGCTGCTCCATGACGTGGTGGAGGATACGCCTGTAACCCTCGATGAGGTGAGGAAGAAGTTCGGCGATGATGTTGCTCTGCTGGTGGACGGCGTTACCAAGATAGGTCTTGTCCCGCTTGTTTCCAAGGAGGAACAGCAGGCGGAAAATATCCGCAAGATACTCATGGCTATGTCCAAGGATATCCGCGTTATAATCATCAAGCTTGCCGACAGGCTCCATAATATGCGCACGCTTTATGCGCGCCCGCCCCACAAGCAGCTCAAGACCTCGCTCGAAACCATGAATTTCTATGCCCCCATAGCGCACAGATTAGGTATGAGCGACGTCAAGGAGGAAATGGAGGATATCGCTATCCATTACCTCGACCCATACGGCTGCAAGGAGATAGAGCGCCTGCTCGACCTGCACAAGGAGGAGCGCGACAACTTTATCGACACGATAAAATCCCGCATTCAGGAGCGCATTTCCGACATCAAGCCCGAGCCGATAATCGAGGGGCGCGTTAAGTCC
Organism: uncultured Clostridia bacterium; assembly: GCA_945935925.1. Taxonomy (GTDB): domain Bacteria; phylum Bacillota; class Clostridia; order Oscillospirales; family Ruminococcaceae; genus CAG-115. Next base: position 14,932 of record CAMERU010000044.1, read on the forward strand.
ATTTACAGCATTTACAAGAAAATGTATGTAAAGAACAAGCGCTTTGATGAGATATATGACATTTACGCGGTGCGGGTTATTGTGCAGTCTGTTATTGAGTGCTACAACGTTCTCGGCATTATCCACGATATGTTCCGACCCATGCCATACCGCTTCAAGGACTATATCGCGACGCCGAAGCCGAACAGGTACCAGTCGCTCCACACCACCGTTATAGGCAGGGAGGGCATTCCGTTCGAGGTGCAGATACGCACCGTCGAGATGCACAACACCGCGCAGTACGGTATCGCGGCGCATTGGAAATACAAGGCGGGGCTTAGCGGCTCCGTTGCGGGGGAGAAGCGCTTCGACTGGGTGCGCCAGCTGCTCGAGCGTCAGCAGGAGGCGGACGACGTTGAGCAGATAACCGACGCGATAAAGACAGACCTTGCCCCCGACGAGGTTTTCGTGTTCTCGCCGAAGGGGGACGTGTTCTCGCTCCCGCTCGGGTCTACCGTTATCGACTTCGCCTACGCTATCCACACGCAGGTCGGAAATAAAATGACGGGCGCAAAGGTCGGCGGGCGCATGGTGAGCTTCGATTATCAGGTAAAGACGGGCGACATCATCGAGATACTGACAAGCGGCTCGCCGAACTACGGTCCGAACAGAAACTGGCTCGAGATAGCGAAAACGACCGAGGCAAAGGGAAAGATACGCTCATGGTTCAAGAAGGAGCGGCGGGAGGAGAACATCGAGCGCGGCAGAGAGGAGCTTGAGCGCGAGTTCAAGCGCAACGGCATACCGCTTGACGCCGACATCATCAGGGAAGCCGCGCAGCGTCAGCGCATAGGCAGCGTCGACGATCTGTACGCGGCGATAGGCTACGAGGGCGTTTCCCTTTCCAAGATAATCACCCGCATAAAGGAGGAGCAGGCGCGGCAACACAAGGAGCAGCAGGCGGCAGCGGCTCCGCCCAAATCCAACGAGGAGAACATCGAGGAAACAAACCGCCGTTCCCGCCGCAAGGGAATTATCATAGAGGGCGTGGACAACTGCCTTGTGAAATTCGCGCAGTGCTGCAACCCGCTCCCCGGCGACCCGATAATCGGGTTTGTTACAAGGGGCTTCGGCGTTTCGATACACAAGCAGGACTGCATTAACGTCATCAATAACATGGAGAGCGAGGAAAACAAGGACCGCTGGATAAAGGCAAGCTGGGCGGGCGTGGACGACAGCACCTACCGCGCGACCATCGACCTTATAACCGAGCAGAAGTCCTCCGTCATAGCGGACGTGACCGCTGCGATAGCGGCGAACCATATCCCCATGCACGAGATGAATATGCACAGGCTGAAGAACGGCAACAACAATATTCTCATAACCATAGAGATAGCGGGCGTGGAGCAGCTGTCGAACGTGATGTCGCGGCTGCAGAAGATATCGGGCGTTATATCTGTGGACAGAACGGGAAAACAGTAACGGCTTTGGATATTATTGTATTTTTTTGCAGCCTCACCACAGAGCAGCTTTTCACGGCAGCGGCGGGGCTGCTCCTTATATTGGCCGGATTTTTCGGCCTGCTCAATACCCGCCCGTCG
>CAMERU010000045.1 GCA_945935925.1 uncultured Clostridia bacterium
TCGGAAAATAACGGTGGCAGGTCTTCCGGCTCGGAATATCACACGCAGCGCCTGCCTTCCCCGGGACAATGCCCCCAGTGACAATATCGACGCCAACGCAACTTCCTCACGGCAGCGGGGACTGCTGCGGATTATTCACCGCATTCCGTTATGCCGCCCGTTTTTTCACAAAGACTATTATAACTCAAAAAAACCGGATTGTCAACCCTTTATTCCCGTTAAATCAAATTCAGGGGTATATTCCTCGCGGGCGGAGCTTTTCTCCTGCATATAGCCCTCCAGACCCGCGTCTATCACCGCGTCCAGCGCTTTGTTATACTCGAACGTGGTTATACGGCGGCGCATTTTCTCAAATTCGGGGTCGGTTTTTACACGCCCGAACGGGGTGTACTGGCTCATAAGGCTGAACATTATCCTCCCGCCGAAGCGTTCTCCCACGCGGCGAATGACCTCAACGGAGTCCTTGTACATATTCGGAAGGACAAGGTGCCGCACGATAGTTCCGCGGCGCATTATCCCTTTGTCGTCAAGCTGCGGCGCGCCCGTCTGCCGCACCATCTCCTCCACAGCCGCCATAGCAATTTCAAAATAATTCGGCGCAGCCGACAGCCGCACTGCCGCGCCGTCGTCGAAATACTTTATATCCGGCAGGTAAATGTCGATATACCCCTCGAGCATTTTAAGCGTTTCGACCCGCTCATACCCGCCGCTGTTGTAAACTATCGGGATGTTCAGCCCCGCAGCCCGCGCTTCCTCTATCGCGGGAATTATCTGCAAGACAAAATGGGTAGGATTTACAAGGTTAATGTTATGCGCGCCCTTGCCCTGAAGCTCAAGGAATATCTCCGCCAGCCTGTGCACGGTTATGTCCTCGCCGCCGCGCAGCGCCGAAATATCGTAATTCTGACAGAAAACGCACCTCATAACGCAGCCCGAAAAGAACACCGCGCCGCTCCCCGCCGTTCCGGATATACAAGGCTCCTCCCAATTGTGGAGCGAGGCGCGTGCCGCACGGAGCGTGTTCCCCATGCCGCAGAAGCCCGTTTTGCTGTCCCTGTCCGCGCCGCACATTCTCGGACAAAGCGTACAGCCCATAAGATCACCCCTCATTCTTATCATCAACGAATAAGGGGGAAAACGAGCGCTTTCCCCCACGTTGATTTATTTAGCCATTCAAAGGTTCTTATTTAACGACTGACCCGTCGCCCTGCCGACGACCGCGCTGTTGTAGTAGCCTATCTTCTGCTTGGTCTGCTTGAGCTGTTCAAGCTCGCGGCGGGAATCCATATGCTGATTTCTGAACTGACCGGATATCACCTTATCCTTGTCGAGTATCCTCTGCTTTGCAACGGTAACGTTGCGCTGTATCAGCTGAAGATTTTTGTGCGCCTCGTCAAGCGGAACGCTGACGTAGCTCCCGCGGGTAAGCGCCCTGAGCAGCTGCCGCTCGGGCTCCTCCTCGCAGTCTATCGCGCTTTCGAGAGAAAGCTTCAGATCCTCAAGGTCGTCGATAAGCTCGTTTCTGGCGATAAGCCCTTTCTGGATAGTTTCCAGATCGGCATTTATCATCGAATCGGTCTGCCGCTCATACTCCTGAAGAGTTTCAAGTATCCTGAGCATGATCTCGGTGACCTTTTCACAGCCGAACAACTCTGCCATAAGCTTCCCCCCTTAAGGATCTATTTTTTGTTATTTGCCTTTTCCTGCGCCTCGATTTCTTCCTTTGTCATCTGGCTTATCTGCGTGAACGCGTCGCGGAGCTCGCCGAACATCGGGATTATCTTCTTGATCTCCGTGCAGTCTTTGTGAATATTCGCCTTGATTATTTCCTTATAAAAGAAGATATAAAGCGACTCAAGGTTCTTCGCTATCGGGACGGACATATCCAGCCCCTCGCGGAGCGCGTCTATGCACTCCTGCGCTTTCTGGAACGCGGCGTTGGACTTCGCGTAGTCCTTTGTGTCCTCGACGGCGCTGACGCCGATCGCGAGCTGGCGCTCGATCTCGCTGTACAGCTTGATGACGACCTCGACGGGCGTCATCGTCTGCACAGACTGCTTTTTATATGCCGAATAAGGGTTAACCATTTTACAATGTCCTTTTCTTTATTGATTAATAGCCGAGATAGGAGCTAAGGTAGCTCGACTGGCTGTTGAGATCCGACATCATGGTTTCAAGATTGGTAAATACCTTCCACCAATACTCTTCCTTGCTGTCATATTTGTCCTGAAGCGAGGAAATGCGATCCTGAACGCTCTTCATCTGCTTGTAGATCTCGTTGTCGGTAGCGCTTGAGCCGCTGTCAAGACCCGCCTTCTTGATAAGCGAGCCCCTGTTCGTTGAGCTTGTTCTTACGGCATTGTCGAGCACCTTGTTCACCTGCTGCATTATACCGTTGCTGTCGGTGAACAGCTTCATAACTGCCTCGGGGTTCTCGTCGAACGCCTTGTCGAACGCGTCCTCGTCTATCTCAAGCTTGCCGTGCTCGGTATAGTCGTTCGAGGTCTTTATGCCCATGCTGTAAAGCCCGAACCTGCTTCCGTCGTCCAGCGTCACGCTGTTATAAAGCGCCGTTCTTACCGACGACATTATTCCCGAAACGGTGGGATCGTTGTACAGCAGACCCTGCTTTGCAAATTTCTCCCACTTTTCAACCTCGTCGTCGCTCATTTCCTCCTTTTCGGCGTCGGTGAGCGGCTCGTATGTATTGTTCTTGTCGTCGCGCTTGGGAGATGTTCCTATCTGGTCATAAATATCGCTGATGAGCTGATTGTAGTCGGAAACGAAATCCTTTATCGTCTGCTTTACGTCGTCGTAGCTCTTGGAAATACCTACTGTGTAGGTTTCGCCGAGCGCCATCTCGTCGCCGAAAGTAAATGTCGTTCCGTCCGTGGTGTAGCTGTTGGCGTTGTGGTATATCTCAACACCGTTGAGCTCAAACACGGCGTTTTCGCCCTGCGTATAATTTACCGCGCTTCCGTTCTCGGCGGTCAGCCCGAGAGCCTTTGTGATGTCGTTGCCCTCAATGGATATCTTCCCCGCGCTGCCCATGTCGCCGGCGGTGATATCGAAGCTGTTGGTGAGGTTGGAATAGGTCATGGTAACGCCCGCGCCGCTCTTGTTAACCTCCGAAATAAGAGAGGATATGGTGGCGTCCTTGTCGAGTGATATCTCCTTGTCGTTTATCTTGAAGGAATATTTCCCGTTCTCGTCCGCGGCAATGCCCATATCCGCAAGCGTTGTCTTTGCGGAATATTTGTTGGAAGAGGTGCCCTTGGTAAGACCGAGCGTTCCGCCCTCTGTCGACGTCATGGAGAACTCCTGCGCCTCGCCGCCCTTTCTTGCGGTGATATAGGAGCCGTCGATCTTAAATGTAACGCCGTCCTCGCTGAACGCGCTGTTGAGTGCAGACGTCAGCGCGGCGGAGTTCTTATCCTTTGCCGCCTGCGTAGCGGTGTAGGCGTAGCTGTCAAGCTGCTCCTGCGTTACATTTGCGCTGTCGGAAAGCTTATTATCCTTTTTGTATGCGGCAAGCTTGAGCTCGTTGTATTCCTTGAGTATAGCCTCGTTGCCGCTCTCGTTCCTGCTGTCGTAATAGGTGGAAGAAACGCCCTCAAAGGAAACGTTCTTAACCTTTCCGCCGACTTCAACGGCTACCGTATTTTTGCCCGTAACAGCGCTCTGGGTCGATACAGCGAGCTTTTCGCTCTTGTCGGAAAGACCGAATACGCCATCCTTCTCGGTGATGGAAACTGTCGCATTTCCGCCCACGGCAAAGGTAAGCCTGCCGCCGTCAGCCTTCGCCTGAATGAACCACTCGTTGCCCGCTTCGTCTACCGCGCCTGCCGCCGCTGAGCCTGTTCTTCCGGAGTAACCGAAAGCGTCCCGGAGTCCGGTGTTCAGCGCGGACAGAGCGTCTGTTCTGAAGGCGTCCATATCAATGGCGCCATCTGTTTCTGCGGCAGAAACATTAAACTCGACGGTCTTGGTAACACCGCCGACCTGAACATCAAGCTTGAATCCGTAATTCCTTGTGACAGAGCCGTCCTCCGCCGTTTCCGTCGTGTACGCGGAAGCCTCCGCTGCCTTGTCGAGGTCGAGCGAGAAGCTCGCGGGGGACATAGTGCTGCCCTTTACGGCGGAAGCCGTCGCAAGCCTGCTAAGCTTGAGCTTATAGCTTCCCTCAAGGGAGCCGGACGTTGTTGTCACGGAAAGACCCGTCGCCTTGTCGCCGCTGCTCGCAGTCGAAATCTTTGAATTGAACTTCGAGAACGCCGTCGGGCTCATGAGGTATGACTTCTTATTGAGAATGTCGAAATACTTACCCTTGAAATCGGTAAGCTTGGTGGTGATATCGCGGTATGCTTCCTGCTTCCACGAAAGCTTGGTGAGCTTCCTCTGCTGTGTGTCGATCTTCGTCTGATAGCTCGACATCATCTGCTCGATCATCGCTTCGGTGTCGTAACCCGACGAAATACCCGCTAAGCGCATTATATCAGATGCCATTTACTTTCCCTCCGTATTGTTCGCCCCGAGCAGTCCCGCAAGCGCCGCGCCCGAAATGTGCGCCGCCTGCTCGTTGGTCTGCCGTGCGTCTTTAAGCTCGCTGCGGATCACCTTGACCTCGCGGGGAGCGTTTATGCCTATCTTGACCTTATCCTTTCCTATTTCAAGGACGGATATTTCGATGTTGTCAGCTATGATTATGCTTTCGTCCTGACGCCTTGTTACAACCAGCATTTCAGACCTCCTCGGAATAAACGGGGTGCCTGAAGCCGTACTGCTCCGCAAGAATGACCTGCGCCGCAACGTTGTCCCTCGTGTTTATCACGATAGGGCAGCGGAGGTTTATGGTCGTCTTTCGGTAATCATCGGGGACGATCGCGACGGTAAGACATCTGTACGGCGTATCCTCGCCGATACCGAGCAGCTCCTGCTCATCATCGGATATCTCAAAGCGGTAGTCGGGGTATATCTGCATCGGGTCGTAGACCACGAAGCAGGGCTCAACGCTGTCCACCGCCTGAAGCCACATAGGGAAGGTGTCCTCTCCGAGCGGGCTTAAAAGCGTGTAGCGCGTCGTTTCCTCAAAGCCGATTATCCCGCGCGGAATGCTGATTATTGTGCTCTCGTCTATTTCCGTTTCACCGAAATCTCTTGTATTTATTTTCATATCCTTATCCCTTTATGTCGAATACCGGCGGCTCGTAGTTCGGGTTGGAGCTCGGCGGAACGTAGATCGGGTCGCCGAGGTACTCTATCTCAACGCGAGGTCTGTCGCGGACGATAAGCTCAACGCTTCCCGGAATAAATTCCATGGGTAGATCCGGCTTTACGTTCCAGTCGATATTCTGCTCGCCCATATGGTATTCGATGTTCAGCTTGCCCTCGTCGAACGTCACGTCTGCGCCCGTTTTCGGGAGAAACTCCATTATTGTCTGCACCGTCGCGCCTGCGCGGGCGTTGTTTATCGCTATCTCGGACGGGGACATTCCGCGCGCGAGCTGATTGCCCTCGGAAGCGACCTTTGCCGTTCCCTGAAAAGCTATCGAAAATCCCTCCGCGGCTTTCTGCGAAGCCATGTCCTCGTTGTTCATATGACCGTAGCCGAGGCTCTTTCTCGCCTCGTAGGTATCAATGTTCAGCCTTAGCGGTTCAGCCTTCATGACATAACCGCCGTTCTCGGTCGTGATGTTGACCTTGGGCAGTCTGTCCTCGGAATACTCCAGCTTTGCATTGGTTACCTTTATCTCGATCTGTATCGGGATAGTCGTTATCTGAAGTAGATTGGGATCCATGACAAACACCTCCTGTTGTCAATGCCATAAATCAGCTTATATAGTTGAAAATGCTGTTCGGAACGACGGAGCTTGACATTTGCAGACAAGCGTTATAAAGCGCCTCGTAGGTTTTCATGAGGGTTATCTCCTCCTCAAGGTTTGTCGCCTCGAGCGTTTTCTGCCGCTCGGAGAGGTTGAGCTCTCTTGTTTCAAGGCGGCTTGTGCTGAATTCGATGAACTCCTCGTTGCTGCCCATGTCCGCTATCTCGACGAGAATATTTTCCGAGGCGGAAACTATCCTGTCGATACAGCCGTTCGCGTATTCTATGTTACCGTCGCGCAGCGCCTTTGCCGCGTCGAGGGTCAGCTGTATGTAATTGTTGGAATAGGTATATTCTCTTTCATAGGGAACGCTTTTCCCGTCGGAGGAAGCTATTCCCGAAACAGTGATATCGTGCCCCTCCGCGCTGATTATCCCCTTGTCGTCTATGCTGACGGAGCAGCCCTTGAAAGCCTTGTCTATCGCCTGTTGGAGCGCCTTTTTGTCCGCGCTCTCGTCGCCCGTTGATGTAAATGAAACGGTCTTTTTTGTTCCGTCGAGCGTTATATTGAAGGAATATTCCTCCCCGCTTATCCCCGAAGAAAGATCCAGCTTATATTTGTTGGAATAGCCCGAAATATTTTCATATGTGAGAGAGGCTACCTTTTTCGGGTCAGCATTTCGGTTATTCATTATCTGAACAGTCCCGTTGTAGGAGTTGATAACGCCCGTGTCGGATATCGTCGGCGATATGCCCGTGTCCTTGTACGCCTTGTCAAGCGCCGCCTGAATATTCGCAACAGTCGCCGCTTCGTTCGAGCCGCCCTTGAATTCTATGGTTTTATTTACATTTTCGGCATATACGTCAATGCAGTAATTCTTGCCGTTCAGCACGGAGGAGAGGTCAATGTCCGCCCTGCCGTCCTCCGTTCCGCAGCCGGTGACCTTTGCGCCGTTGAAGGAAACGCGCAGCGCCGACTGGGGATCGACCTCGCGCGTGTCCTCGTCGATCTGAAGCCCGAGCCCGATGTCGATGTACACGTCCTTTGAATAGGGGAAGCTGCCGCTGTCATCGTATGCGTTGACGGGAACGCCGTGGTACGTCACGGTGTAATTTCCGCCGTTCTCCTCTATCGCAAAGGGCATGGGGGTATTGCTCTCGCCGCCGAAAATAACGCGCCCCGCCGTGTCCGTGTTGAATATGGAAACAAGCTCGTTCGCCTTTGTCTGGAGCTGCTGCGCGTAAATATTGAGGTCTGTCGCCTTATCCTTGGTGGAGTTTACCGCCGCGATTATCGTTTCGCGTATTCCCGCAAGCTGATCGGACACCTGCAACATCGAGGTCTCCGCCTCGGTGTAAAACTTGTCGGCGACCTCAAGGTTCTCCTTATACTGCGCCGCGTCGTAAAGCGACTTCCTGACGTTGAGCGCCTTTGCCGCCGCAAGGGGAGCCTCGCTCGCGCGGGAGAAGCTTCTTCCCGTGAGTATCTTGTTTTCGGAGGCATTCTTCGCATTGGAGAGCCTGTTAAGGTTCCTGTTATAGCCTCTCAATATGGTGGAATTTGTTATCCTCATCTGTTATCCCCCCGGTTTACAGACCTACTCTGCCTGTGCCGTTTATAAGCTTGTCGAGTATTTCATCGAGCGTCGTCACTATTCTCGAGGAGGCGCTGTACCATTTCTGATAGTTCAGCATATTGATGCCCTCCTCGTCGAGCTGTACGCCCGAAACGTCGTCGCGCGCGTCGAGCAGCGTGTCCACGGTAGTAACCGCGCTTTCATAGCGGCTGTTTTCATACTGTATCGTCTGACCGAGCCTGTTCGATACGAACGAGATATATTCATAGAAGCTGCCCCGAAAATCATGGGCGTTGCCGAATTTTATATTGCTGTTGCTGAACTGCTTAACAAGGTAGAGCACGTTGGTGTTCTGCAGGTTGATTTCGCCGGTCACCTCGTCCTTTATCTGGTCATAGCCGTATTCGTAAAGCCCGGTCTCCTCGTTGAACCATCTTACCTTGCCTATCATCGTCGCGTCATTCATCCAGCCGTCGGCAACTCTGATATTTCCCGCCGTGACAAGCGCGCCGTCGTTCTTTGCGGTGAACATCATTCTCGCGGGGTCCTCGTCGCCGCCGTTGGCGGAATTAAATGTGTTCGCAAGCGTGCGCGCGAACTCGTCGACAGCGCTTCTGAAATACGCAATGCCGTAGGAGCTGTTCTGGTGCCCCGTCGCATAGACGCCGTTGCCGTTTATCATATCGTGATAGCTCTTGAGCGAGCCGGAGGTAAGGCTCAGCGTGTCGCCGCTCTCAAAGGAAACTATCGCCTGACCGTACACGTCGTAATCCTTCATGAAAAGGCGGTTCGTCTTGAAATTCTCGCCGTCGACTATCTTAACGCCGCCCATGGTTATCGAAAAAGTGCCGTTTGTGTTTTCGGTTACGTCTATATTCCCGTATGTGGCAAGCTCGTCAACGTAAAGGTTGAGCTGGTCGTAAAGCTCGTTGGGTCCGTAGCCCTCGTTATAGTTGAGCAGCTCGCGGGCGATCCTGTCGTTGAGCTTGTTTATCCTGTCGGTCAGCTCGTTCACATAGGTGAGGGTGTCCTCAAGCTCGCCTACATATGTATCCTCGACTTCATCAAGCTTGTTTGAATAGTCGTTGAGCAGGCGGCAGAGGTTTGTCGCCGCGTTTCTCGAAAGCGTTGCGACCTCGGCGCTGTCGGGCTTTTCTACGGAGTAGTCCTGAAGCGCGTTGAAAAACTGCTGTGTGTAATACTGAAGTCCGTCCGACTCGAAGTCGTCAAGGATATCCTCGATATCCGAAAGGATATTAACGGTGGTTTCCGTTTCCGCCTCCGTCGCGACATTCTCGCGGTAGCGCTTGTCGATGAACTGATCCCGTATCTGGCTTACGCCGTTGGAGTTGACGCCCTGTCCCGTGAGGGAAAGCCCGTTCGTCTTGCTGCACCAGCGCAGGCTCTGATTTCCCGAAACGTACATCGAATGGAGATCGACCCTCTGCCTTGTGTAGCCGACGGTGTTAAGGTTGGAAACGTTGTTTCCCGTTATATCAAGGCTCTTCTGCGCGACCTGAAGTGTGCGCTTCTGTGTTTCAAATCCTAAAAAAGTGGGGCGCATATTTTCCTCCTCAGACCTCTCTGAATGCCTTTGCGGAGGACTGTCCGCCGGCGACCCTTGAGGCGTTTCTGTTATATGTTTCGGGCTTTTCGAGTATCCCCGCCCGTTTCACAAATTCTCTCTGATTGTCAAGCTTGCGCTTTACTACCTCGTTCGTTTCCGCGTTGAGGCTCTTTATGCCGTCGATAAGCTCGGTGAGCTGTCCCGAAAGCATTTTCATTTTCGGGCGGTATTCCTCGGGGGAGTTTTCCGTTATTTCGGAAAGCTTCATGCCGCCCAGACCCAGCCCCTCGAAAAGCGATATACGCTTATCCTCGAGGGAACGGCTTTTCATGACATACGCCTGTTCCTTATTGAGCGACTCTGTGAGCCAGCCGAGGTCGTCCTCAAGTATCTTGTCGTGCTTTTTCATAAGGAAAACGGTGAGCTCTCTGTAAAAGTCGACGTCTATCTCAAGGCACCTTATGACCGCCTGCGCCTGCGTTTCGTTTATCGTCATCGCAGATCACCCGATCAGGATATATGCCGCGATATCCTCTGCGGGAACGCCCTGCTCTGCAGCGCCTGCCGCACGGGTCAGCTCCTGCGGAGCTGCGTCCGCCTTTATCTCCTGCGCGATACCGTTCTTTGCCGCCGCGAGTGCGGTGTCAAACCCGAACTCTACCCTGTCTGTATTCTTAACGGCAGCGGCAGCGGAGCTTTTCCTCGGCGCGCCCGTTTTCTGCGTCTGATATGCGGAGATTATGCCGTTTATTCTTTTTATCTCCATAATGCCTGCCTCCTTGTGTGTTGTCTGATGATACAGTTATCCCATAATTCTCTTATATATTATATCGGCAGCAATTCATAAAACTTTATAGGTTTCTTTTAAAAAATAAAAAAGCCGCAAAGAATACGGCTTTTATATCATAGTAATAAATGTCCGCGTCTGCCCCGCGTCAGTTCATATACTCGCCGCTGTATTCCAGCAGGGTAACGCTCTCAACGCCCTTTATCTCGTTGAAGCGGCTGACATAGCTCGCGTCGTTGTTCTTTATCTTGACCTCGACGGTGAGTTCGATACGCTCGCCGGTCTGCGTCTTGTTCTTCAGCTTGTACCTGATGTTCCCGAGCAGCCCGTACACATTCATCTCTTCCGCCGCGTCATAGCGCACTATAAGCAGATAGCTCTTCTTTTCCTTCTTGAATATCGTGAGAAGAACATATATCACAGCAATTACGACCGTACCGAGCAGCGCCACCCAGTAGAGCCGCGCGCCCGCGGTTATTCCCGCCGCAATGCCCCAGAAAAGGAAGCCTATGTCAAGCGGATCCTTTACCGCCGCGCGGAAGCGCACGATCGACAGCGCGCCGACCATACCGAGCGAAAGCACGATGTTCGCGCTTATCGTCATGATTATGAACGACGTAACAACAGTCGTCAGCACAAGAAGAATGTTGAAATTCTCGGAATAAACCACTCCGCGGTAGAAAAACCTGTAAACAAGGTAAACTATCGCGCCGCATACCGTCGCGGTGAGAAGCGTCGCGATTATTGTTCCGACCGTAAGGTCGGCAAGCTGCGCGGTGAAGTCGAACCCGCTCAGCACCGAGGATACCGTGGCGAAAAACTCAGAAACCATATGATTTTACCTCCGTCATTCTGTCGCAGCAGATTATGTATTTTGAAACCGCCATTCTTGGCGCATTCAGCCCCTGAAGCGCCGCGCTTACACTGTCCGGAAGATAATCGTCGAATTTTACTTCCAGTATTATTTCATTCTGATATATCGGAGAGTAAAAGGCTTTCTCATCAAACATATCAAGGCTATTATAGCAGGTGGACAGCTTTTTGTCAAATGTTATGCGGACATTCCCGAACGGGTAGACGAGCGCCTCGCGGCGGTAGTCGACGATAACGCGCGGGCGCAGCGCCGTCAGCCTGTCGGAGCGGTAGAACTCGCCGAGCGCGTCCTCGTCGCCCTCGTGGTCCTTCATAAAGGAGCAGTCGCCGTGCAGCAGCGCCTCGTACTGCTCTCGCGTCAGCCTGTCCGACAGCTTTGACACGAACTCGCCGTCCTTGTGCTTCGCCTCGAGCGTTATGCGCGACGGGTCAAGCCCGTAGGCGCGCACGCGGAACTTGCGGCGCGTTTCTAAGCCGTTTATTTTGTCAAGATACCCGCTGCCGTAAATGTCGTCGAAATACAGACTTGTCACACGATATCCGCCCGCCTCTCCATGCGGGTCGGGACAGGTCAGCGGAGCGAGCCGCGAAAGCAGAACCAGCCGCGTTCCCTCGTTTATGATGAATTTAAGCTCATGGCGCATTTTTCTGCCGCTGTGAGTGCAGCTGCGCAGCTGCGGGGTGTTTTTGTCTGCCTTTAACGAACGGCGGAGCCGCAGCATTTTTGACCGCCTCCCTTACTTACGGTATAATATTGCAAATATATAACAAAATGAAATATATCCGATAATTGTCTTATTAATATAATAGCACATTCTCAAAACGATTACAAGCTTTATTTTTGTATAATACAAATATATTATTACTGCGCGTTAATCCGCCTGCGAAAAAATTATGAAAATTGCGAAAAACCACTTGACAAGCAATTGACAATACGTTATAATTAATTATTGTTGACAGTTGTGTGCGGGAAAACTGTATCCTTACACAACAGATATGCAGAACAAAGGGGGTTTACGAACATGAAAAGAACATACCAGCCCAAGAAGCTTCAGAGAAAGCACGAGCACGGCTTCATGAAGAGAATGGCTACCAAGAACGGCCGTAAGGTTCTCGCTCGCCGCCGCGCAAAGGGCAGAAAAAAGCTCACATACTGATTTGATTACCGGATGTCTGATTTAAGAAAAAGATACAAAGTGATCAAAAGCAACCGCGATTTCAGCTTCCTTTTCAAAAAGGGAGAGTCTGTGGTGACATATGCGTTCGTGTGCTATATGCGGCCGCGCCGCGGAGGGACTAACCGCTTCGGCGTCGTCACGGGCAAAAAGGTCGGAAACGCGGTAAAACGTAATCGGGCAAGGCGGATTATAAGGGAAGCCTTCCGCCTTTTAGACCCGGTTTTAAAAGAAAAGACACAAAAGCGTTACGATTTCGTTTTCGTCGCGAGGTCAAAGACCCCGTCGCTTAAAATGCAGCAGGTGCTCTCGCTGATGAAAAAGAACGTCATGTCAAAGCTGCCATGAAATATATCTTACTCGGAATGATCTGGCTGTACCGACATACGCTGTCAAAGATCCTGCCGCGCTGCTGCCGCTTTTACCCAAGCTGTTCCGAATACGGGATGACCGCTATTCGGCGTTTTGGTGCGGTGAAGGGCGGTTATTTGGCATTTTGGAGGATTTTTCGGTGCAACCCTTTCGGAAACTGCGGCTATGACCCCGTGCCCGAAAAATTCTGCTTAAGGCCGGAGAAATACACCGTGTCGAAAACGTCGTGGGACGCGGACGACCTGCCCGATATTTCTGACTTCGACGACGCGCGCAGAGCCATGACCGACTCGCGCCGCTGAACACGAAAACCACTGCGCAAGCGCGCATTTACGATATAAAAATTTCCTGCGGACAAAAGAAAGGCACAGCCCGTCTGATGCCAGAGCGTTGAAAGGACGTGGACACCATTACCTTCCTGTACAGCCTTATAGGTACGCCCTTGGGCTATATCCTATATTTTATCTACAACTTCATTTGCAGCAACGTCGGCGTTGCGATAATCCTGTTTACCTTTATCATTAAGCTGGCAATGCTACCGCTTGCGATAAAGCAGCAGAAGAACTCCGCCAAATCGGCAATATTCCAGCCGAAGGTGCAGGAGATACAGCAGAAATACAAGAACAACCAGCAGAAACAGCAGGAGGAGCTCGCAAAGCTTCAGCAGCAGGGCTACAAGCCCATGAGCGGCTGCGGCACCATGATACTCACGTTCCTTATCCTGTTCGGTGTATTGGACGTTGTTTACAAGCCGATGACGCATATCGTCCATGTGAACTCCGACAAGGTGTCCGAGATAATCGAGGAATCCTATAACGTCGAGCTTACCGCCGTGTTTGTTAACGAGATCAACAAGACCGACGAGCAGCTGTCGCAGCTCAAGGAGGAGGACCTCACCAAGCACGAGGGCATCGTCCGCGACGCACAGAAGATACTCGACTACTATAACGAAAACCTGCTCAAGGACGGCGAAACGGCAAAGGATATGTCGGCGTTCGCAAAGCTCGACCTTGACTCAAAGGATCTCGTAAAATCCGTCATTAAGGACGCTATCGCAAAGGAATATTCCTCCTCCGACGGCAAGTTCACAATGTTCACCGAAACGGATATGTATAAGCTGTCCGATGAAGAAAAACAGGAAATGAACGCGCTCGCAGACGACGCCGCAAAGGCGGATTACAAGGCGGCTCACTGCTTCTCCGACGCTACGATGTCCGCAATGAACACCGTTCAGGTGCATTACGGCTCCTATAAGGCGACCGACGCGGAAACCATTCCGTTCACTGCAAACGCATCGCTCCAGAGAGAGCTTTACGCGCTCGAATGCTTCGGCACCGTCAAGAACGGCACAGCCTACAAGGACGCTTACAGCGAAAGCGTTATCCGCTCCGAGCTGAGAGAGGAGCTTACCGAGCTCTACGATAACCTCAACTTCATCGGTATCCCGCTCGGTCAGGTTCCGTGGGACAACCTCGGCTTCCCGCTTATCCTTGTTCCTATCGTATCCTTCATCATGGCGCTGCTCCAGACCTTCATCTCCAACAAGATGATGGAAAAGACCAACCCCAACGCCGCCGCAGGCATGGGCGCGATGAAGATAACAATGTATATCATGCCGCTGTTCTCGCTGTGGCTCGCTTTCACCATTCCGGCAGGCGCGGGCTTCTACTGGACGATAAGCTATGTTTTCGGCATTGTTCAGACAATAGTCCTGAATAAGCTTTACAGCCCCGAAAAGCTCAAGGCTGCGGCAGAGGCGGAATATGCCGAGCGCATGAATCAGGTCAATGTCAGCGCCTCCAAGGTGACCGACGCGGACAATTCCACCATTGAATACAACGGGGAAAAGCTCACACAGAAAGAAATAAACCGCCGCAAGCTTGCGGAAGCGCGCAAACAGGACGCTCTCAAGTACGGCGAGGAATATCACGACGATGACGACAATGATTGATCTCTGATCATGAAAGGGGATTTACCATGGAAAAGGAATTCACCGCAAAAACAGTTGACGAGGCAAAGGCTCTCGCCGCACAGGAATTCGGCGTTTCCGTTGACGAAATTGAATTTGACATAATTTCTCAGCCCAAAAAGACCATTTTCGGCGGTCTAAAAGGCGAGGCAAAAGTAAAGGCTTTCTACACCGAGCCGCCCGCCCAAGCCGCTGCTCCCGAGCAGCCCGCGGACGAGGAGGTCATTCCCGAGTCCGCCGCAGAGGAAACGGGAACGGTCGCTTTCGACGACGAGAACAACGAGGTCGAGCCTCTCCCCGAGGATTTCGACGTAAACAGCAGCGCAAAGGTCAGCGCCGCAATACAGTATCTGACAGACGTTCTCCATGCCCTCGGGCTCGAGAATTTCAAGATAACCCCCGTTAAGCGCGACGGAAACGTCGTTCTCGACGTAAGCGGCGATAAGCTCGGCGTTGTTATCGGAAAGCGCGGAGAGACCCTCGACAGCCTACAGTACCTCACCATACTCGCAAGCAACCGCACAGAGGAGTCCTACTGCCGCATAGCTATCGACTGCAACGGCTACCGCGACAAGCGCCGCGAGACCCTCGAAAACCTCGCAAAGCGCACCGCTGCAAAGGTCATCAAGCAGGGCAGAAAGATCGCGCTCGAGCCGATGAACCCCTATGAGCGCCGCATAATACACAGCTGCGTTGCCGAGATAGAGGGCGTATCCAGCCATTCCACGGGCGTTGAGCCTTACAGAAAGGTCGTTATCTACGCCGACAAGCCTAAGTTCGACAACCGCCGCAGAGGTCCCCGCGGCGACAGAGCGGGCGGTCACACCAGAAACTACAAGCAGTCCAGCGGCTTCTCCACCAGCTTCGAGCGCGAATACAAGCGCAAGAGCTACGAGCCCACGGAATACGCCGACGCAGGCGAGTTTTCCAAGGAGACCGTTGACGCGGAAAAGAACGCGACTCTTTACGGAAAGATCGAGCTTTGATAAAGTTTGCCGCGCGACCTCATGATCGCGCGGCTTTTTCGGAAATACGGCGGCAGCCTTGTTTTTGTCAGCCGCCCCGCTTGATATTTCCGAGATAATGTGTTATACTTATACCACAGAAAGCGAGGTAAATATTATGTCAGTTGTTACAGTTACAAACGAAAATTTCAGCGACGAGGTGCTCTCGAGCGACAAGCCCGTGCTGCTGGATTTCTGGGCGACATGGTGCCCGCCATGCATGATGCAGTCGCCTATCGTGGACGAGCTTGCCGAGGAGCGCTCCGACATCAGGGTAGGCAAGGTCAACGTTGACGAGCAGCCCGAGCTTGCGGAAAAGTTCGATATCGAGAACATTCCGACGCTCATCATATTCAAGGGTGGCAAGGCTGTAAAGGTGCTTGTCGGGCTGCGCTCAAAGGAGCAGCTTCTCGCGGAGTTCAACTAAACAAAAAGGAGCGGGGAAGGGTGCCCCCTTTCGGCAATTCCGCCTCGCCGAGCAAATCATCTTTGCAAAAGATGATTTGCTCGGCGAGGCGGAAACTGCTTTATGGGAAACACGCTAATTCACCGCTCCTTTTTGTGTCATGTGATATTACAGAAAGTTATATCTCCGGCACGCCGATATTACGCGCCGCAATTTCCCACAGCGTTTCGTCTGTCACGGAAAGCCCCGTCTGTGCCGCAAGGCGCTCTGCCTCGCGCACCGTCATTACGGTGTAATTAACGCCCTCGCGGAGCGTTCCGATAAGCCCTCTGCCCCAGAAGCCGCTCTTTGCGAGCAGCCCGCTTTCGGCAAACTCTGCGACCTCCTTTTCAATGTCATAATCCACCGAAACGATCTCCGCGTTCCATTCTCCGTCGAACGTTACCTCCGCAAACTGCGCAGCGGTCTGCCCGTTTACGGGCATTCCGAGCGCACCGGGGTTTACTATCATCTTCCCGCCGTGCCTGAAAATAAACGGTATATGCGAATGCCCGCACAGCATGAGCCCGCAGTCCAGCCGCTCTGCCATTGCCGCCGCCTCGGGCGTGTCGGTGTGGAAAAGATAACTGCTGCTCTCGGGCGAGCCGTGGCAAATAACGAACGGCGGACAGCCCTCGGTTTCCACCCTCATGGATATCGGCATTGCAGCGAGCAGGTCAAGCTCCGCGTCGCTCAAATTCTCGTATGTGTAGCGCAGCGCGCCGGTTTTCGAGCCGTACTCCCATGCTCCGCCGCTGCTGCGGTGGTCGATGAGGTAATCCTCGCGGTTGCCGCGGATAAATAAGCAGCGGTGTTCCCTTGAAAACTCCACGAGAAGCGACAGCGTTTTCTGCGGATAGGGGCAGTCGGTAACATAATCACCGAGAAAAATATACATATCGTAATATTT
>CAMERU010000046.1 GCA_945935925.1 uncultured Clostridia bacterium
ACCTATGACCCTCTGCTTGTAAGGCAGATGCTCTCCCAGCTGAGCTAAACTTCCATCGGACTTGTCATCACTTCTGACGACTTTATTATTATACACCATTCGGCACCTTTTGTCAAGCACTTTTTAAAATTTTTTTAAAAACACATTATGCGCATATCGCGGCGTTTTATCCTCGTTTCGCCCAGAAAATAACATCATAATCCGACCATATCCGCACAAAATAACAACACCGATAACTGTGCCGCTCTGCGGCTGTTTCGGGGATAATTTTTTACTATTGCACTTCCGAAAGGAGGAATTTTGTGGATAAGTTTGCTCTGACCCTCCTTATAATAGGCGGGCTTAACTGGGGTCTTGTGGGGATATTCAGCTTTGACCTTGTTGCATGGATATGCGGCGGACAAGGCTCGATCTTTGCGCGCATAATATATACCATTATTGCGCTTGCCGCAGCATGGTGCATCTCGCTGCTGTTCCGAAAGGACGCAATGGCAGAGGAGATATGACATAAATATCCCCGTGTAAACGGCGCTCCGAACAGCTGCCGCGCGGACTGTGACCTCACGGTCGTTCGTCCGCTGCGCAGCTTAACGGAAAGCCGTCCCACGGGGATATATTTATTCTGTTGACAAAATCGTGCCGCCGCCGACTACGACATCACCGTCGTAAAGCACGACAGCCTGTCCTGCCGCCGGCGCGCGCTGCGGCTTTTCAAACTCAACGCGGACTTTCCCGTCGGGCAGCCCGTAAACCTTTGCCGCCGATTCCGCGCCGTGATACCGCGTCCGCGCCATTACCCCGAGCGGCTCGCGCGGTGCCTCCGCGACCGATATCCAATTGAAATCGCCCGCGACCAGCGCGACGGTGTACAGCTCGCTTTCACGCGAAAGCGTTACAGTGTTGCGCTCAAGGTCCTTGCCGCTTACATACATCGGCTCTCCGAGCGCAACGCCCAGCCCCTTGCGCTGCCCTATCGTATAGCAAATTATGCCCTTGTGCGACCCGAGGACATTCCCCCGAGAGTCGACAAACGCGCCTTGGGGGTATTCCTTTCCCGTATAGCGGCGGATAAAGCCCGCATAATCTCCGTCGGGAACGAAGCAGATATCCTGACTGTCGGGCTTGTCCGCATTTATAAGGTCAAGCTCCTGCGCAATACTGCGCACCTCGTCCTTGCTCGTAAACTCGCCGAGCGGAAATTTGGTGTGTGCAAGCTGCTCCTGCGTCAGCGAGTACAGCACATAGGACTGATCCTTTTCGGCGCAGCGCGACTTTTTAAGCAGCCACCTGCCCGTTTCATCGCAGTATTCGATACGCGCGTAGTGACCCGTCACGATAAAGTCGCAGCCGAGCGTTTCGGCGCGGTGATAAAGCCTGTCGAATTTCAGATAGCGGTTGCAGTCAATGCAGGGGTTGGGCGTGAACCCGTTTTCATACGCGGACACGAAGCGCTTTATAACCTGCTCCTCAAAATCCGCCGTGAAATTGAACACATAATACTTCATGCCAAGCCTGACGCACACGCCGCGGGCGTCCTCCGCGTCGCGCGCGGTGCAGCAGGACTTGTCCCCGCAGGACTCGCCCGCCTCGTTGTGAAGCTTCATTGTAACGCCGATGCAGTCATAGCCCGCCCTCTTCATCAGCGCGGCGGACACCGAACTGTCCACGCCGCCGCTCATTGCGATAAGCGCCTTAGCCATTACCGAGCCTCAGCATTTCATCAATGCACACCTTAGCTTTAAGGCGCGTTTCCTCGTCCATGGTTATCTCCTCGCCGTCTGTCCCCTCAAGGCAGTGAAGCACGTCCGCAAGCTTGGTAAGCTGCATATTGTGGCATACGCAGTCCTTGGACAGCGGGTAGAAAAGCTTTTCGGGGCATTCGATGCCGAGGTGCTGCACAATGCTGTTTTCGGTACCGATAATAAACGACTTCGCGTCGCTTTTCTTTGCAAAATCCATTATTTCGGTGGTACTTCCCACAAAATCCGCAAGCTCGGTCACCTCCGGGATACATTCGGGATGAACAAGAAAAAGCGCGTCGGGGTGCTGCTCCTTTGCCTTTAGCGCCTCTCTCCTGCCTATTTTCGCGTGAGTGGGACAGCCGCCGTTAATGAGCTTTATCTCCTTTTCGGGCACCTGCTTTGCGATATAGCTGCCGAGGTTGCAGTCGGGAATGAACAATATCTTGTCCGCGTCCATTCTCTTAATTATTTTCGAAGCGGACGAGGAGGTAACGCAAACATCACACATCGTCTTGAGTTCTGCCGTCGTATTGATATAGGCGACGACCGCGTAGCCCTCGTATTTCTGCTTCAGCTGAGCGAGAAGCTCGGGGTCAAGCTGCTCCGCCATGGGACAGCCCGCCTCTGCCTTGGGCAGAAAAACGTGCTTTTCGGGCGAGAGGATCTTCACTGTTTCCGCCATAAAACGAACGCCGCACATCATGACGTTCTCTGCGGAAGTCTGCGCCGCTTTCTGCGCAAGACCGAAGCTGTCGCCGACATAATCCGCGACCTCAAGAATGTCGTGCGTCTGGTAGCAGTGCGCAAGTATGCAGACGTCCTTTTCTTTTTTAAGCCTGATTATTTTTTCCTGAATATCCTTTAACATAAATTATCTCCTTTTTTGGGGGTCAAATGCAGAAATCGTTTCCTGCGGCGGCTTTGTCAATGATCTCCTGAAGCGATATCCCGTCAAGATAATCGGTTATAGCCTTATACAGACCCTCCCAGACGTACAGGGTAACGCATTCATTTTTGCGCGGGCAGTCATTCACCTCGTATTGAAGGCAGGACACAGGGCTAAGGCTCCCCTCGGTAACGCGGAGTATCTCGCCCACCGTGTACTGCGACGGCGCCTTTGAGAGCGAATATCCGCCCTGATAGCCGCGGTTTGTCCTGAGAAGATCCGCCTTGTTCAGAAGCGGCACTATCTGCTCGAGATATTTTGTCGATATGCCCTGTCTTTCCGCTATATCCTTGAGGGCAACATATCCGTCGGATGAATGCTGTGCAAGATCGATAAGCATTCGCAAAGCGTAGCGTCCCTTTGTTGATATTTTCATTTGCATTTCCTTTCACAGTGTGATTGTTTTGCTTCCTATCTACCATTATACCATAGGTTTAGTAGGTTTTCAAGGTGTTTTACAGTGGTTATTATAACGAATTTTACAGTGATTTTCGTCATTGTTTTGTTAATAATAACGAATAAGATACTCCCACAAAATCACCCCGCGCCAAAAAACAGCGTGACGACCGCTCCGCATACTATCCATGAGGTAAGATCGGCGGTCAGCGCAGCGGGAACGGCGTAACGTGTTTTCTTAACGCCGACGGAAGAAAAGTAGACTGCGACGGTGTAAAAGGTGGTTTCAGACGAGCCCAGCAATACCGCCGCGACCCGTTCCGCGAAGCTGTCAACACCGTTGGAGGCGGCGATACCGTTGTAGACAGCCATTGCTCCGCTGCCCGAAAAGGGGCGCAGTATCACCATCGGCATACATTCCGCCGGAAATCCCACCGCCGAGCAAAGCGGGCGCACAAGCTCCGTCAGCGCGTCGACCGCGCCGCTTGCACGGAACATTCCGACGCATACAAGCAGCAGGACTAACGCAGGGAGAATGTCGGCGCAGGTTTGCAGACCCTCCTTTGCGCCCTCGCAGAACACCGAAAAAACGTCCACCCTTTTCACCGTGGCATACACAAAAATTCCCACCACGATAAGGGGAACAACAAAATCTGTCAGCTGCAATTCCCCGCCCTCCTGCGCGACACAGCGCCCATTATTTTCGCGGCGGAAACGGCTGTCACCGCCGCATAAACCGATACGATCCACACGCAGGGGAGAATATCCATAGGGCTCACGGCGCCGTTTGCGGTGCGGAGCGCTGCCGCCGTCGCAGGAATCACCTGAAGGCTTGCCGTGTTCAGCACAGTCAGCAGGATCATATCGTCGGTCGCCGACGAGCCGTCCGACAGCTCCTGCATTGCCTTTATTCCGAGCGGGGTCGTCGCGTTGCCCAGCCCGAGGATATTCGCGGCAAGGTTCATTGTGATAAGCCCTGCGGCACGGCTCCCCTTTTTGACGCCTCTGAACAGCAGGCATACAAGCGGCGACAACAGCCGCGAAAGCTTCTCGACCAGCCCTGCCGCCTCCGCGACCTTCATCAACCCGCACCACAGGCACATTGTCCCGCATAGCGATATCGCAAGCGTCACAGCGCCCGCCGCCTCCGACAGAACAGAATCGGAAAGCTCCGACACAGTTCCGTTGAACACGGAATAGATTAATGCAGATAAAGGTATAATAACCATTATTAATTTCATATGGAATTATCTCCCTAAATAATATCTAATTTTGTATGCCTAAAATAATAAAAAATGAAGAAAGTAACAAAAAACGGTATTAAAAATATGCCCGAGCATTCTGCTGACTTTTAAGAAAAATATTGTTTTTGACACTTTTGTTTACTTTCGTAAAATATTAAAATTCCATATTTTTCTAGCCTTTTCACAGCGTAAAATTGACAAAAAAAACTAGTTATGATATAATCATATTTGTAAGCAGACAGAGCATTGCCGCAAACCATCGGCCGCCGGTCTGGACAGAAATTAAAAAGGCTTTAAATTTTTGGAGGGAAACAAAATGGTTAAATCTACCGGCATTGTTAGAAAAGTTGATGAACTCGGGCGTATCGTTATCCCGATCGAGCTTAGAAGAAATCTTGACATCGGGATCAAGGACAGCCTTGAAATATATGTTGAAGACGATCAGATCATTCTTAAGAAATATATGCCTGCGTGTGCGTTCTGCGCCAATGCAAGCGGCATAACTGTTTTCAAGGGCAAGAACATCTGCGCCGAATGCCTTGCGGACCTTAAGAAGCTCGGCTGATATTGATTTATTTTATACATACACGATCCCGCTTCGCGCGGGATCTTTTGTTTTATTCTATGCGCACGAGCAGCCTTGTATGACCATGCGATCGACCGCACGCCCCGTCAACACGACACGGGATAACAACGCCTTTTCAGCACAACAAAAACGCGGCACCGAAACCGATGCCGCGTTCATTATTGCTTATTAATGTCGCAAGTGTCCTTAAAGGAAATTACTTTCTCTTCTTGGAAACTACCAGAGCGCCTGCAGCCAGAGCAGCTACGCCAGCAACAACTGCGATACCCTCAACACCTGTCTCAGGAGAGGTCTTGTCAGTTGTTGTAGAGGTTGTTGTGTCGTCGGTAGTAGTTGTTGTAGTGTCCTCAACAGGAGCAGTTGTGTCGTCAGCTGCTGCGTCGCCGCCGATACCGGAAATTGTGAAGGTTACGGACAGAGTGTCGTCGAAGGAGAAGCCAGCAGCATCAAGAGGAGCGTCCTTAGAGGTGTCGCCATAAGCGTTGTAAAGCTCGATTCTGAGCTTGCCGTTGCCCTCGATATCACCAAAGATGATCTTGCTCTCATCAACTGCAACATCAGTGGTAGAACCATCAGAGTTAGCAGCAGTGATAACTACATCAGAGATCTCAATGCCGGCAGCCTCTGCGAGAGCCATCTTGTCAGCAGCAGTAGCAGAAGAACCAAGTGCCTCATAAGCGTCAGAACCCTTGCCGAAGCCGAGGTCAGCAGCGAGGTCAGCAATGTCGATGCAGAATACGGTAGCGCCGGTAGCGGTTGCAGGAACCATCTCAGCGGTCTCCTCGTCCTCGAGCTGGAAGTTACCAACGGATACAGTGTATGTACCATCGCCGGTTACGTCAACGTTACCCTCGGGGTAAGCACCGAGCTCCATGGAAGAGCATGACCAGTCGCCGGAAGCATACATAAGGAATGTGTCATAAGCGCCGGCAGAAGCTGCGAGAGCAGAAGTGCCAACGATAGCAGCTGTTGCAGCTGCAAGTAAGTTTCTTAACTTCATTATAAAATCCTCCAAATAATTTTTAAACCCGCACAGGGAATCTGTACAAGATTTATACTTATATTTTATACTATTGGCAGGTTTTTTTCAATTGTATATTTATACAAACTTAAACGTTTTCACAACCGCATTTTTTACACTTTACACAAACCAAGGTAATTATAATTAACTATAATTCCAAGAATTAAGTAACTAATCTGCCAATAAGCTAAACGCAGCCTTCACGCTTTCACTTGCGGCGGAAATTGGGATTATCCTCGGGCTCGCGCATTATCACATCAAAAAGCCGCTGCGTCTTGTTGGATCTGCCGTGCTTCTTTTCCTTGAGCATATTCAGCTCGCTCTCGGTATCCTGCGGTTCCTCGTCGTCAAAGAGATGACGTTCCTCCGTCCAGATCCCGCTCGGCGCGTTGGAAGCATTCACGCGCTCGGGCAGCTTACGCTCCGCGCTCGCCTTATTCGGCTTTTCACGGCGGTTATCGGGCGCCGAACGCTCGGGAGCGCCGCTCATGCTGTTTTCAGACTGCTCCAGAACATCAAAAATGCTTTCGATGTCCTTAAACGGCTCGGGATCGGGCGTGTCGGGCGGAGCCGCCTCGGGTGCCTCGGGCAGCGAGGCATTGACCTGCTCCTCCATGTCCGCCTCGGGGCGCGACACCTGCTCCATAGACAGCGGCGCAGTGTTCAGCGGTGTTCCCGATATCTTCCCGTAAGCCGAGATCGCCGCCGCATTTTTCTTTATGACCCTCGGCTTTATCTGCGTCACAGGCTCGCTTTCGGCAGCCTCTGCCTGCGCGGGCGCTGCTGGCGTGTTCAGTTTTGCCGTTATATCATCGAAAACTTCGGAAAAATCTTTTACAGCTGCCAAGGCGGGACTCTCTTTTTCCTCGGGAGCAGTCTGCGTTGCTCCGAACGGCGTGAACACAGGCACGGACGGTATTTTGACGGCAGGCTCGGGCGCTGCGCTGACCGCCGGCTTCGGCTCATTGACCGAAAACCCGCCGTTAAACGGAACGAATGTCCCGCCCTGCTGAACGGGCGCACCGCCGCGCGGCTCGCCGCCCCTGATAATATGCGAAATCGAAGCCCGCTCGGATTTCTGCCGCTGTACCGACGGAGAGGTGAAAAAAGCCTCTCGGCGCGGCTGCTCTTCCTCCTCGGCGGGTTCCTCGCGGGGAACGGCGGGGAGCTCGCTCCTGCTGATCCTCTGCGGGACGAACGGCTTAACCACGCGCTCATGCACAGCCTCGCGTTCTTTTTTCGGCACAGCCGTAAGCGGCTTGCTGCGGCTGAGATCCATTGACCTTGAATAATTTATGAACTGCACCAGCTCGTCGGGCGGGATCTCGCCGTTCTCGACCTTGTTCACGAGCGCGTCGAGATAGGTTTTCCAGCTTTCGTATTCATCAAGGCTCATAGATCTGTCGACGCGCGCGTACATTTCGTCCGTGACCGCGCGGCACTGCCTTTGCATTTCGGGCGTGACAAGGCTGCGCGGGTGCTCCTCCTCGTAAATCTCAAGGCAGGTCTTGGTGCCGGGGTTTGGCAGGGAGCAGTATTCCTCTGTGTGCTCGTCGTCGCGCAGGAAATATCGCCCGCACCTGCGGCAGCGCGCGAGCCAGCCTCCGCTTTCGATAAGCGCGTCTATCTCAAGGTCAATCGCCGCCTTGAAGCTGCACGGCATATACACGTCCGACGAAACGTTTTCCATGCTGCATCGTGTTATGTTGTAGCTGTCAAATTCCTGCGCAAGCCCGCTCTTGATATGCGAAAACGCGTCCATCGCTATCTGATCGGAAAGCATATCGCTGATTTCGGTATCGGAATAATCCTCGCTGTAATCAAAATCGGCAAGCAGGTTTTTCACAATATCCTTTGAAACATTGGGCAGCAGAAAGGGCGCCGACGGCAGCCTTCCCACCGAGAAAACCTTCGTCACCCCGAGGTCCTCAAGGCGGCAGCCCATTTCCTTAGCCGCCACGCTGAACATCAGGTCGAAATAGTTTCTGCGGGAAGCAGCCTCTTCTGCGCCCGAAAGCCTTTTTGAAAATATGAAGTTGATCTTGTTTTTGGCATAATCCTGTATTCTTACCAAATTAAGCCATTCATTGATCGCTCTGTGATATCTGTAATCGCACAATCTCTGAAAAACGTTCTTTTCGAAGCTCGTCTGACAGCCGATAAAGCGGTTCCAGAGCGCGCCCGTTCCGATGTTGTCGCGTCGGCAGACATAGTCTATCCAGCAGTCGGTGACAATCTTCTCGTATGTGGTGCGGATATGGTGCTCGATAAAAACGTGCGCGTCCTTCAGCGAATTGCGCAGGTCGGTTATGCCGTCAAAATCGAACTCCCCGTCCTTGAGCGCCTGATTACACACCTCAACGGCTTTTTCCGCGAAATAAGCAAGGTCATAGTCGCAGAAATTCAGAATTGAGCGCGGGTATCGCAGCATGAATATCTCGTTGGAGGTCTTTCCGACAAGTTTCAGCGTTCTTTCCATGTACGATACTCCTTTTTACTCAGCCGTTTCTGCGCTTTCGGCGGTCTGTCCTGTCTGTGCTGTGCCGACGGTCACTGTTTCAGCCGTTTCAGCTGTTTCTTCGGTAACGGACGACACCTCGTCGGTTTCGGATATTTCCTTGATAAGATAGGGGTTATCTCTGCGGCTTCCGTCGACGTAAAGTATCTCCTCCTTAGTCAGCGGGTCAACGCCCCACTTTATCGGGTCGTCCGACTTGCCCGAATAGCTTGCCGTGTGGAGATATTTGCAGCCGATAACCTTTTTGCAAAGCGCGAACGGCAGCTCCGCGTCGTCAGCGGTGTATTCGACATAATATGTCGCGGTGCGGCGCTCGCCGGGCTTGCCGACGTAGCGAACAACACGGTAATCGCCCGAGGCGGAAACCACCTCGTAATCTGCGTCGCGGAGCGTCAGGTCGACGCCGTTGAATTTGATGTCGCTCATGAAAAGGCTTATCGCGATATATGCGGCGGCACCGATGACATACATCAGCAGGTAAAGCGTGCCCACAATTGTTTTAAGCGTTTCGTTAGACGCGTTGATGAAGAACATCGCAACGACAACTACAAGCGGCGGCAGCACGATATACCAATGCCCGAACCCGAACAGAAGGATCAGGAACACCACCGGCGGCAATACATAGCAGTTCACCATTGTGATGACCTGTTTTCTTGTCAGTATAAGAAGCCCGAGCGCGGCAATATTGACGAAAAGGTAAAGCACGAAAAGCGCGGTCGCATTTTCATACTCGAAATAATACCCCAGACACAGCCATGCGACATAGCACAGCAGTCCGGTATAAGCCCAGCAAGCGACGGCTACGCCGCGCCTGAACCAGACATTCTTAAAAAATGCGACCAATTTATCCATAAGCGTTCCCTTTCAATATTAGTGATCAGTAGTATTTTCTCTTCTTGTAAATGATATATCCTATGACAGCTCCCGCAACTATAACGCCCGCAATTGCTACAATGATTATTATGACCATCGCCGTCTGTTTTTCTGCATTGGGCTGAACGGGAACATAGGTCACCTGCTCGTCGGGCGCATCCGCTACTACCATAGAGGTCGTCGACGCGGCAGAAGAAACGGACTCGCTCGGTGTGCTGTTAGAAGTGCTGTCAACGGGGGCATTCGCCTCGGCGGTGGTTTCGGAAGTGTCGGAAACCGTTGTTTCGCCTGTTTCGGGTTCAACCACCGTTTCGGAGGTGCCGTCGGAGATCGTGAAATTTCTGAGCGATATCGTCACCACGCCCGCAGCGGGAGCGCCCCAATTGGTTCTTACCTGAAAGCAGAACCTGTTCGGACCGTTGTCCTTAAATCCCTCGTAGAAATGCTCGCCCGTTTCGGTTATCGTAACCCATTCGCCGTATTTCAGCGTGGTGAACTCGGTGGGATTGATCCAGGTCCACTTATTGTCAAACGCGGGGATATAGCCGATAACGTCGGCGCCCTCGGTTTCCAGCTTGACATCAACGGATACCTTTACATTCGGGTCGTTCCAGAACTCGGCGTCAAGATATTCGTTAAACAGCGCAAATCTGACAGAGATACCGTCCTCGGAATCGCTCGATCCGAGATCCATGGTAAACTTTGCCTCTGTTCCGTTTAACTCCTTGGAATCAGCCCTTATCTCATCGACTATCCTCGAATCGCCGAAATCATACACATAATCCGCAAAAGCGCCGACGGCAAGCGAAATGCCGACTGCCGCAGCAGAAATGACCGCAGCGATACCTCTCAATAATTTCTTCATTTCAGTTCCCTCCATAAATGCGCCAATGCTGCCGCTTCGGGGCAGCGTGTATGACATTTTTTTATATCGGTCATACATTATTATTGTATAACAATTTCACGGAAAATTCAAGCCTTTTCGCCAACTTTGCGACAGAAAATGCATGAATACTCATTTTCTGCAAAAACAGAAAATCCGAACAAAAGCCCGGATTTCCATTCTTGGTTGATTTGAATACCAATTATTCTCTGCTGTTGTTGAATTTTCTGAGCAGAGCGTCGATATCGTTGGAATCGGAGAAGCCCGAGCCTGACTGATAGCTGCTTCCCGAAGAAGGCGTGCGGACGGTGAATACTTCCTGCGCGCCTGCGTTATCGGTTTCGGCAAGCTCCTCGAAGTCGGTCGCGACAGCGATGATGGAGATCTCGTCGTCTGCGAGATCCTGATCGAATACGATACCGTACTTGACCCTTGCGTTCGCCTCGAACTTGTCGGATATCTCCGTGGTGATCTTGTCGAAGTCGTCCATCTGGAAGTCGTAAGGAATGCTGACATTGACAAGGCATCTGCGCGCACCGGAAATAGAGGTTTCGAGCAGCGGGCTGTGGAGCACCTCGTCGAGGGCGTTGACGATCTTGTTGTCGCCCTTGCCCTTTCCTATCGCCATATGAGCTATGCCGGAATTTTCGAGCACCATGCGAACATCGGCGAAGTCGACATTGATGTAGCCGTCGCCCTTGAGCAGGGTTATGATACCTATAACCGCCTTGCAGAGCACGTCGTCGACAGCCTTGAACGCGTCCTTAACGGTGAGCTTTCCGTTGGACATCTGCTTTACACGCTCGTTAGGGATAACAATGAGTGCGTCGACATACTTTCTCATTTCGGAAATGCCCGCGAGAGCCTGCTCGGTCTTCTTAGCGCCCTCGAAGTTGAACGGCTTTGTAACGACGCCGACGGTAAGAATGCCCTTTTCCTTGGCAATGGAAGCAACAACGGGAGCAGCGCCCGTTCCCGTGCCTCCGCCCATGCCTGCGGCAATGAATATCATGGAAATGCCTTCAAGAAGGTTGGAGATCTCCTCGCGATTCTCCTCTGCGGACTGCTGACCCACTGCGGGGTTATTGCCCGCGCCCTGACCGCGCGTGGTCTTTCTTCCTATCTGAACGCGCTTCATCTTGCTGCCGTCCTTTGAACGGAGCGCGCCGACATCGGTGTTCGCGATGACATAATCAACATCACACACGCCGCTGTCCACCATATTAGCGACCGCGTTTCCGCCGCCGCCGCCAACGCCGAACACCATTATCTTGGTGCCGAGCGTGAAATTATCGTCCAAAACAAATCCGTCGTCGCTCTTTTCTATTTCGAAAGCTGCCATGCTAAGTACCCTCCTGCTTTTTTACAGCCTTATTTTTATATAACTACTATTTATTATAGCAGACTTTAACCGAAATTGCAACCAGTTTTTTAAAATTTATCAAAACAGTTCGGCATTTATTTTATGTTTCCGCGGAAGATGTCGTTTCCGACGATTCGTTTGTTTCATCGGAGGCTTGCTCGGGCGTTACGGGGATAAAATCCTCCTCGGCATTTTTCCTGCGGACAGCCACCTTTTCGGGGTCGGTCAGCAGGACGATCACCTCTTCCGTGGGGGAGAGCTCCTGCTTTATCAGGGTCTGTGCGACATAAAGCTTGCTCTCGATATCGGAAACGCTGCCTATTTCAAGGGTTATCCTGCCGTCACATTCTATCTTTACCGCAAATCTGTCGGTAAGGTCAATACTGTCTATGCAGTCAAGACCCGCCTTTTCTGCGGCGTTAAGTATCTCCTCGGGGAGCGTGTTCTTGCTTTCAACAGCAGAGGAAAGCATACCGCCCACATCGACGCTCTCCGCCTCGAAGCCCTTTACAACGGGAAGTCCCGCCGTCTTTCCTTCCTCGATTATCTTCCCGCCGCGCGAAATGCAGACCGTCTTTCCGTCCTGCTCAAGGCAGAACCATTTTTCTGCCTCGACAACGCTGATTTTTATCCCCGTCGGGAATGAACGCGACACATCTGCCGTATCTATATAAGCAAGAGAGTCGACTATACGCTGCTCCGCCGCTTTTTCATCAATGTGAAGCAGGTTGTCGCCAAGCTTTAACCCCGACTCCTCGATTATCTTTTCGGGGGAATACCGAACGCTGCCCTCGACATCGATTTTTGAGCAGTTGAAAAGAAGCGTGTTCGCAAGGATAACAAAAACCACGATTATCACTATCGCGGCAAGCAGATAGTAAAGGATATAGTTGCCGCCGCGCGCCCTGCGTCTGCGCTGCTTGGTATAGCGCGTGCGCATCTGCCTGTTCATGGCTTGGTGAGTTTTGCTCATGGCAGACGGCTGCTTTTTCACGTTCCGCGCGCTCTGCGGTCTGTTGTTGGGAGCATTCTGCGGTCTGTTGTTCGGTGCGTTCTGCGGTCTGTTGTTGGGGGCATTCTGCGGTCTGTTGTTCGGAGAACCTTGCGCTCTGTTGTTAGGGGCATTCTGCGGTCTGTTGTTCGGAGCGTTCTGCGGTCTGCCCTGCGGCTGCCTATCCCGAGGAGCGCTGCGCTGCTGCGGCTTTGCGGTGTTATTGCGTTTTCTGCGCTTTTTGTCTGCCATGTTTTTCACTCTCCCATGCACCGGCTCAGACGCGCTTTATGTCCGCCCCTACCGAGCGCAGTGCCTTTTCTATGTTCTCATACCCTCGGTCGATAAAGCAGGTGCCGCTTATCTCGCTTGTGCCCTCTGCCGCAAGCGCCGCAACTGTCAGCGCCGCGCCGCCGCGCAGCTCCGCCGCGCAGACCTTTGCGCCCGAAAGGGAGCTTACTCCCTCAACGACAGCCACCCTGCCCTCGACCTTTATCTGCGCCCCGAGGCGCATAAGCTCCGCCGCATGGCGGAACCTGTTCTCAAAAATTGTTTCCACGAATACCGACGTACCCTCCGCGACAGAGCAGACCGCCGTGAAAAGCGCCTGTATATCCGTCGGGAATCCGGGATACGGCATCGTCCGTATAGTGGGCGGCGCCGAAAGCCTACTGCGGCAGCTTATATAAAGCCTGCCCGCGCCGTAAGGGTAGATACGGCAGCCCATTGCCTCAAGCACGGGAATGAACGACGTCATGTGCGACGGCTCGCAGTGCGTGAGGATAAGCTCTCCGTGAGTTATCGCCGCCGCGCAGAGATATGTCCCCGCGACTATCCTGTCGGGGATAACGCTGTGCTCCGCAGGCTCAAGGCGAGGTACTCCCTCAACGGTTATTATGCTCCCGCCCGCACCGCTCACCCGCGCGCCGAATTTATTGAGGCATTCGGCAAGATCGCATATCTCGGGCTCGCGCGCCGCGTTATGTATCTCGGTCGTGCCCTTGGCGCAGACGGCTGCAAGAAGTATATTCTCCGTCGCTCCGACAGACGGGAAAGAAAGCATTATCCGTGTGCCGTTCAGCCCTCGCGGGGCGGTGCAGTCGATATAGCCGTGTTCTTCGGTTATGACCGCGCCCATCTGCCGCAGCGCGGAGATATGAAGGTCGATAGGCCGCGCACCCAGCTCGCACCCGCCCGGGAACGACAGCCTGCACCGTCCCGTCCTCCCGAGCACCGCCCCGAGAAAAACAATGCTCGAGCGCATTTCGCGCATGAGATTATCCGGTATCTCGCAGCCGCTGACGTTTATTGCGTCAACGCAAACCGTTTCGCCCGACCGCGTGCACCTGCACCCCAGACAGCTCAGAATACGGCACGCCGCATCGACATCGGTCAGCACGGGGCAGTTGTGAAATACGGTTTCTCCGTGCGCAAGCACAGCGGCGGAAAGCAACGGCAGCGCGCTGTTCTTCGCGCCGTGAACGCGAAGCTCGCCCTCAAGGCGCTTCCCTCCGTTAACGACAAGCACCTGACGGTTATCCATATCATCATCTCCTTTAAGCATACTTTCTCATGCTCCATAGTATGAAAAAAGGAGATTTTTGTGAATGACCGCCCTTTAAGACAGGAATTTATCCTCGCCGACAAGCGATATAAGCTCGCTCAATATCTTGTCCGCCGCATGATTTGCCGCGGAGCGCTTCGCGTTTTCCTCCATAAGCTCAAGGCGGTGGCGGTCGGAATAGAGCGCCGACACCTCGTTTACGAGCCGCGCCTTGGTGAGATCCTTGTCCTCTATAAGTATCGCGGCGTTCCTGCTGCTTAGCGTGAGCGCGTTGTAATACTGGTGATTTTCCGTTGCATTCGGGAAAGGGACAAGTATCGACGGCCTTCCTATGGCGGTTATCTCCGTCACGGTCATTGCGCCCGCGCGGGATATGATAAGGTCCGCCGCACACATACAGGTGTACATATTGTCTATATAATCGCGGAAGATATGACGGCTCGGGTCCTCCTCAACACCGCTCTGCGCGAGCGCGTCGTAAAACAGCTCCCTGCCCTTTCCTCCGTAGGAATGGATATGATTTATACCGCCCTTTTTCATTTCCCACGCGATAAGCTCCGCAACGGCGGTAGTTATCCTGTTCGCGCCCAGACTCCCGCCGAACGACAATACGGTAAAGCCCTCGGGAAGCCCGAGCCGCTTCCTTGCCGCGTCGCGCTCCTCAATGCTGATGTTGCTGCGCAGCGGATTTCCCGTTACGACGCACCTGTCGGTTTTGCTCAGGTGCTTCATGGCGTCCTCCGACGCGAGCAGCACCTTGTCCGCTTTCCCCGCGAGCATTTTCGTCGCCATTCCGGGGTAGGAATTGCTCTCGTGCGTCGCGGTCTTTATGCCCATTGCCGCCGCCTGCTCAAGCACGTTCGCGGTGACATAACCGCCCGTGCCGACGACAAGCTCCGGCTTGAATTCACGCAGTATTGCGCGGACTTTCCTTTTCGCCGAGAAAAAGTAGCAGTACGCCGCCTTTATGTTCCGCCCGATATTCCTGACGGAAAGGCTGCGCTGAAAGCCCGACATCTCAACGCCCGTGAAATCATAGCCCGCTTTCGGGACGAGCCTGCTTTCCATTCCCGTCGGAGTTCCTATAAAAAGTATCTCCGTTTCGGGGAATACGTTCCTGACCTTATCTGCAATAGCGAGCGCGGGGTTGATATGCCCCGCTGTTCCGCCTGCGGCAAATATTATCCTCATAATTAATTGTCCTTACTAATTCAATTTAGCGCGCTTGCTGACCGAAAGCAGCAATCCCACCTCGACAAGCTGCACCAGCAGCGCCGTGCCGCCGTAGCTGAAAAACGGGAGCGAAACGCCGGTGTTCGGGATGCAGAAAACATTAACTCCGATGTTCAGCAGCGCCTGCAAGCCGACCTGAAGCGATATGCCCGTGGCAAGGAGCATTCCGAAGCGGTCCTCAGCCTTTCTGGCTATGTAAAAGCCCCTGAAAACAAAGAACAGGAACAGCAGGATAACTACAAGCCCGCCGATAAAGCCAAACTCCTCGCAGAGCACGGCGTAAACGAAGTCGTTCTGCGCCTCGGGGAGGTAGTAGTATTTCTGGCTGGAATTGCCGAAGCCAACGCCCCACAGACCGCCCGAGCCTACCGCAAGCGCCGCCTGATATGACTGGTAGGACTTGTCGCCCGGGTCGGAAAGCGGATCCATATATAAAAATCTGTCGCCGAAATACTTAAATTCCGATGTCAGGAACATAAGCGCAACTACCGCCGCAAATAATACAACGAACGGTATAAACGGCTTCCAGTTCATTCCCCCGACAAACAGCAGCGCAACACT
Source organism: uncultured Clostridia bacterium (assembly GCA_945935925.1). Classification (GTDB taxonomy): domain Bacteria; phylum Bacillota; class Clostridia; order Oscillospirales; family Ruminococcaceae; genus CAG-115. The sequence goes on from CAMERU010000046.1 coordinate 15,922, forward strand.
TATCAAAAACATTATTATCAGACCCGAAAGATGCGGCTGAAAATACATGAGCACGCATATTATCCCGACAGGTATCATTGGCTTGATAACGCCGACATACATTCTGCGCATCTGATCCGAATGCTTGTGGATATAGTACGCAAGGAAGATTATCAGCCCGACTTTCAGGAAGTCGGACGGCTGGAACGTTCCGAAAACCGGCACCTTCAGCCAGCGCCTCGGACCGCCCTCCGTATTGCTTACGCCGCACGGGATACACAATGCCGTCAGGAAAAAGGTTATGCAGAAAATAATGTGCGCCCATGTAATCTTCGTCTGCCTGCCGAAAATTTTCAGCTCGTGGCGCAGAAAACGATAGTCGAACACGCTTGCAAGGAACATGAGAATAAGCCCTATTCCCGCAGAGGTCATCTGCTTGGTCGCATAGGCGTAGGAATTGCCGTCGTTGTCGCGGTAGGACAGCGCGTGACCCGCCGAAAACATCATCGTTAT
>CAMERU010000047.1 GCA_945935925.1 uncultured Clostridia bacterium
AAAACGGATTTAAAATGCCCGCTGCGCGGGCGAAGCTTAGTTTTTCGACAAGCTGTGGCGGGGACAAACGTTCCCGCCATTATCATTTTATTCTGCGGTATTGACAAAAACAAAAATGCGTGATATAATATGTAAGTAAAGCTGTGAGAAGAAACAGTAGGCGCGGGAACCCTTTCAGAGAGGCGGTGTGTGGTGCGAGCCGTCGGGGAGAACGCTGCCGAACCCGTCTTTGAGCGCGCCCCGAACCGTGTATCTGCGGAGTAGGCGGCGACGGCGCCCGCCGTTATCGGGAAAGTCGGTCATTTTGCCGGCGGAGTGCGGAGCTATCCGAATTCAGGTGGTACCGCGGACGATTGATCGTTCGCCCTGAGCCGTATATCGCGGCTCGGGGCTTTTTTGCTGCCCTCTGCCCGCTTAAAAGAAAGGAAGTATTTTCATGAAACTCGAAAAACTTGTCGGCGACCGCTTCAAGCAGCGCCCCTCTGACTGTCAGATCGACAGCCATGCTCTTATGGTTCGCGGCGGTTACATCAAGTACGTTGCGAACGGAATTTTCTCAAACTTCATGCCGCTCAAGCGCGTTACCCGCAAGATAGAGCAGATAATCCGCGAGGAAATGGACGCTATCGACGGTCAGGAGGTAATGTTCCCCGTAGTTATGCCCGCCTCGCTGTGGCAGGAAAGCGGCAGATATGAGTCCATCGGCAGCGAGCTCCTCCGCTTCACGGACAGAAACAAGCAGCCTATGGTGCTCGGAATGACCCACGAGGAAGCAGCGGTGCAGCTCGTGCGCGAATACGCGAACAGCTACACGAAATACCCCTTTATGATCTATCAGATACAGACCAAGTTCCGCGACGAGGCGCGTCCGCGCGGCGGTCTTATCCGCGTTCGCGAATTTACAATGAAGGACGCTTACTCCTTCCACACCTCTCAGGAGGATCTTGAGGAATACTACGACCGCTGCCACAAGGCTTACGAGCGCATTTACGCGCGCTGCGGCGTTCCCGAGGTAATTTCCGTTGCCTCCGACAGCGGCATGATGGGCGGCAGCATTTCTCACGAATTTATGCTGCTCACTCCTATCGGGGAGGACAGCATCGCTATATGCAGTCACTGCGGCTACCGCGCTAATATGGAGGCTGCCGAGAGCATTATCACCAACACCCGCGACGAGGTTTCCGAGCCGCTCACCGAGGTACACACCCCCGATATCCACACCATTGAGGACATCTGCGCGTTCCTCAAGACGCCGACAGAGAAGTCCTGCAAGGCGGTAGTTTATCAGCGCAACCATGACGACAGCTATGTCGTTCTGTTTATCCGCGGTGATCTTGACGTCAACGAAACAAAGCTGACGAATTACCTCGGCTGTGATATCCACCCCGCTGTCATCACCGAGGAATGCGGGCTTAACGCGGGCTATATCGGACCTGTTAACCTTAATGTAAACGGCGGCGCAACCGTGCTGTTCGACAAGTCCCTTGAGAACACCAACAACCTCTCCTGCGGCGCAAACAAGGAGGAATACCACTTCACCGGTCTTGATATCGCGCGCGATGTCGGCGAAGTCGAGTATCATGATTTCGCGAAGATAATCGAGGGCGGAGTATGCCCCGAGTGCGGCGAAAAGACGATAACAATTTCGCGCGGCATTGAGGTCGGAAACATATTCCAGCTCGGTACAAAGTACACCAAGACAATGGGCATGACCTACCTCGACAAGGACGGTAAGGAGCAGACCCCGATCATGGGCTGCTACGGCATTGGCGTGGGCAGACTTGCGGCGTCCGTCTGCGAGGCTCACCATGACGAATACGGTCCCATATGGCCTATGGCGATCGCTCCGTGGCAGGTGCATATCTGTGCGGTGCGCTCCGACGACGAGGCTGTCCGCGCAGCGGCTGACAAGCTGTATGACGAGCTGCAGGCTGCAGGCGTTGAGGTCATATTTGACGACAGAAACGTCCGCGCGGGCGTTATGTTCAGCGACGCAGACCTGCTCGGCGTTCCGCTGAGAGTGGTAGTAAGCCCGAGAAACCTCGAGGAGGGCGTGTTTGAGCTTTCCTCCCGCGACAAGTCGATCTCCGAAAAGCTTACCCCCGAAAACGCCGTTGCACGGCTGAAGGAGCTTATCGCACAGCTGATAAACAAGTAAGTTTATACATGATCACCCGCAGAACATTTTTCTGCGGGTGACTTTTTATAATCTGCCGCAGAATAATTCTGAAATTTTTCCTCATACTATTCCCGAATATATCGGAAAGAGGGAAAATAAATGGCAGTCGTACTGATAAGAGCCTGCATTCTATACATCATCATCACCTTTTCGCTCAGGCTGATGGGCAAGCGGCAGCTCGGCGAATTGCAGCCGTCCGAGCTGGTGGTGACTATCCTTATATCCAACATCGCCGCGATACCCGTCGAGGACAGCTCCGTCCCGATGATAATGGGAATAGTGCCGATACTGACGCTGGTGTGCCTTGATGTGATCGTGTCGCAGATAATGCTGAAATCCACAAAATTCCGTAAGCTGATGATAGGCAGCCCGCGCGTTATCATCTCCGAGGGGAATATAATCCAAAAGGAAATGAGGAGGCTCCGCTACACGATAGACGACCTGACAGAGGCAATGCGCGAGCAGCAGATCTTCGACATAACACAGGTGCATTACGCCATAGTTGAAACCAACGGAAAGGTACATTTCCTGCTCAAAAAGGACTTTCAGCCCGCCGGAAAACAGGACGTCGGCGCGGGCGGAACGACCGACGATCCCCCCGCTGTCGTTATCCGCGACGGCATCGAGGACAGGGAGCAGCTGAAAAACTTGGGTCTGGGTCACGGCTGGCTGACACAACAGCTGCGGGAGCATGACGCAGCCGTCGGCGATGTGTTCCTCATGACCGCCGACAAAAACGGCTGCACCACCATTATCAAGCGTCAGGAGGGTATGTGATGAGCAGACTTATCGTAAGCATATCGCTGCTCACAGTTATGGCGGCGGGCTGCTTCTGGTCGGTTTTCGTGGTCAACAAGCGTACCGACGAGCTGTCCGAAATGGTGTCAAAAACCGAAAAGGCGTATATGAGCGGCGACAAGGAGGGCTGCGTTGCCGCCGCCGCCGAGCTTCAGAAAATGTGGGACGATTTCGTTAAGCTGGGGATACTTGTCAACGACCTCGGTCATGCCGTTGAAATTACGTCGTCTATCGCGGAGATAGGCTCATTCGCGCAGGAACAGGACGACGAGCTTTACGCCGCCTGCGACCGCGCACAGGCGCAGATACAGCTGTTTAAGGATATGCAGACGCCTACGCTGTGGAAAATACTATGACGCGGAAAACGGGCTGAAAATAAGCCGAAAAACAAAAAAGTGCCGAGGGCAGCCTGCTCACGGCACTTTTGCATTATGTTTTGGTCTGTTTGCGCTGCGGAAAGGTGTTCCTCTCCCAGAAAACCCCGTCGGAGTAGCCCTGTATGGTCTTGTCCGTTTCCGCAAGCTCCAGCCGCTGCTCCGCCCAGATACAATACTGCTCCTCAAGCTCTATCCCGATGTAGTGCCGCCCGAGCTTCTTCGCCGTGACGGCGGACGTACCAGAGCCGCAGAACGGGTCAAGCAGGACATCGCCCACGTTCGAGCTTGCAAGAATCAGCTTCGCGCACAGCTTCTCGGGCTTCTGCGTCGGGTGAGCGGTGTTTTCGGGCATCGACCAGAACGGTATCGTGATGTCGTCCCAGAAATTCGACGGACAGGTGTCGCGGAATTTTCCGCCCTCCGTCTGCTCCCAATCCTTCGGGCTGCCGTCCGAGCGGTACGGCGCCATTACCCTGCGGCGCTGCTTCACCGCGTCAAGGTTAAAGGTGTACCCCGCGCCGTTCGTCGCGAACCATATGTCCTCCATGCCGTTTTTCCAATTGGACTGCGCGCCGCGCCCCTTTTCCCGCTGCCATGTTATGCGGTTTCGGACAGTGAAAAACTCCCCGAGAACGCGCCCGATAACAAGGCTGGACTCCCAGTCGCAGCAGACATATATAGTCCCCCCGTCCTTTAACAGCGGCTTCACGAGCGCCAGCCAGCGGCGGGTGTATTTTTCATATTCGGCTTCGGAGCGCTTTGAAAAGCGGCTGCCGTTATAGCTTTTTGTGAGGTTGTACGGCGGGTCGGCGATGATAAGGTCTGCGCATTTTTCGGGGAGCAGCGGGAGCGTTTCAAACGTGTCGCCGATGATTATTCGGTCGGTTATTTCCCCCGCCGAAAGGCTGTTTCCGTCCTGCCTGAGGCAGCGGCTGAGGTATTTTCCCCCGTCTTTTAGCGCGGTGTCTATCGTGCGGTTTCTCGGTGCTTTTTCAGCCATAGGCTATCCCCCTCACAGCCCTGCAAATTCCGCCATGCGGTCGGCGGAGCGCTTTAACTCCTCAAAGCTGCCGTAATTGTCGCGATATAATTCAACGATATAAGCTCCGTCATAGCCCTTGTCCGAAAGGCGGCGCGTCAGCTTGCCGAAATCAAAGCTGCCCTCGCCTATCGGCAGGCAGTCGTGCCCGTCGTCGCCGTCGCTCACATGGCAGTGGACGATGCTTTGCCCGAGCGCTTCGATATACTCAAACGGGTCCTCACCGCTGCGGCGCGCCTGCTTCAGATCAAGGACGAACCTCGCATTATCGCCGAGCTCGCGCTTCATGAGTTTAAGGAACTCCAGCTTTCCGCTCATGCAGTAGCACACGTTCTCCTGCGCGACGGTAATGCCGTATTCCCGCCCCGCCTCGGACAGCATACGGAACTGATTCAGATAATGCGAAACGGAGCATTTGCTGCTTAGTATCGCGCCGTGGAGCACGAAGATATCGGTGCCGAGGCGGTTCATGCTCCCGAAAAATCCGCGGTAAAGCGACATCATCTCCTCAATGCGCCTGTCATAGGTCGAAAACAGAAAAACGCTCTCCATAGGAGAGGAGAACGGGTGAAACGACGTTATCGTCATGTCGTTACTGTCGCATATGTTTTTTATCATGGAAAGATAAGGCTCCCCTGCCTCTGAGGTGCTGTTCGCGAAAACCTCCGCTGCCTTTACCCCCAGACGCGCAAGCTCCGCGAACGCATCCTCGACATGGAGAGGATAAAGCGACGCGGTAGAAACTCCTATTTTCATGCGGTAAGTCCTTTCTGTGGATATATCATCTCTTTAAAGTATAGCATATCTCCCGCAAAAATGCAACCGTATTTCGGTGGTTTGCCGCAAAATCAAAAGCCCCACTTTTTCCGGCGGGGCTGTTGAAAACAGAAAAAACTATACGTTCGTAAGACCGCTGTATGTCCGCAGGATATCCTCCGCGATGTCGCGCTGCGGTCTGCGCGAGTCCATTGCAAGCTTCTGAATGTGACGGTGAGCCTGCTTTTCCGTGAGGTTAAGGTACTCGATAAGGCAGCATTTCGCGCGGTCTATAACCTTAACATCGTCAAGCTGCTTTGACAGCTCTGTCTTTTCCTGTTCAAGCCGGTGCATATTATCCCGTGCGACTACCGCGAGCCTTACAGTCTGCACCAGCGTGCTCTTGGTGAACGGTCTGCCAAGCACAAACGCTCCCGTAAACTTTATACGGTTCTGAACATCGTCCGCAATGTCCATTTTTGCAAGGACAATAATGCAGGCGTCCGTCCTTTTGCAGAGCGCGGCGGTGTAGTTCAGACCGAACTCGCTGCGCAGCGGCGTGGAAACTATCACCACGTCGTAGCCGCTCATGTCAGCCGCTGCCGCTTCCTCATCGGTAATGCAGGACGTTACCTCGGCGTTAAGTTCATCAAGCGCCGCCGCTATTCCGTCACAGATCTCCGTACTTTTGGCGTTTATAAATATCTTCATGTAAGCGCCTTTCTATTATGTCCGCGTCGTTGCGGAGAACTCAGTTGTTTACATACAGCTGCTTGTACGGCGAAGCGGAGTTCGGCGTCAGCTTGTAGAATTTTGCGCTGAGCAGCTCGTCGGAGCTGCCGCCGAAATGCTTGACAAAACGGTCAACATAGCGCCTTATAGACTCCTTTTCCTCTGCGGTAGCCTCCGCGCAGCACACCTGCACGGGAAGCCCCACGGGAGCCGTTTCGCTCCTTATGAACATCTCGCCGCCGTGCATACCGGTGCCGCAGAAATGCCCCACGGGGCAGCCCTCCGCGCCCAGACCGAGCACAACGATGATACCGCCCGCCTGATATTCCCCGAGGAAATCGCCGACCTTGCCGCCGATAACTATTGTCGGGAACATCTCCTTATAGCTCTTCATGTGAATGCCAACGCGGTAGCCTGCGTTGCCCTCGACATATATTTCGCCGGAGCGCATAGCATAGCCTGTTGTGTCGCCGCAGTTTCCGTGTACGATTATCGCGCCGTCGTTCATTGTGTCGCCGATAGCGTCCTGCGCATTGCCGTGTACGATTATCTTGGAGCCGTTGAGATATGCGCCGAGCGCGTTGCCGGGAGTTCCCTTTATGAGTATCTCCTTGCCGGACATTCCCGCGCCGATGTAGCGCTGACCGAGAACATTGTCAAGGTCGAACTTCTCCTCGGAGCTTTCCCTTATCATTTTGTTAAGCTCGGAGTAGCCTATGCCCTTTGCGTCAATTTTCATCTTATAATTCCTCCCAGCTTCTCTTCCCGTCTTTCCTTGCTGAACATCATCATCTGCGGCTTTTCCTTAAGCAGCTCGATATCTACGTCCGAAAGGTCGATCCGCTCCTTTATCATAGATGTGTAAATGCCCGCGCGCTTTACATCGCCCATGAGGATAAAGCCCTTGAGCATACCATCTCTGAATACCAGCTTTTTATATGTATTCTCTGTTTCCTCAACATATTCCTCGCCGTCGTAGCTGCCTGCGGTTATTATGTGGAGCCCGAAGAAGCCGATAGCGTTCATGGGGATAGCGTTGAGGTAGTAGGTTTCCTGACCCGCCATATTCTTGCCCGCGATCTCGCCCTGCATATATGCGTTGGGGAGCAGCGCGAGTATCTTGTTGGTGTCGGAGGACGCGTCGTAGCTTACGGTGCAGTCGCCCGCCGCATAAACGTCGGCAAGCGTGGTTTTCTGCGTCATGTCGCAGATTATGCCGCGGTCAACCTTTCCGCCCGCGTCGGAAACAAGCTCCGTGTTCGGACGAACGCCCACCGCGATTATCAGCATATCAAAATCAACGGTCATGCCGTTTTTCAGCTTTGCGGAATGCTCGGAGAACTCGTCGACGGACGTCCCGAGGATAAAACGCGTGCCCTTGCTCTCGATGTGCTTCTGCATTTTAGCGCCCGCTCTTGCGTCAAGTATCGAGGGGAGGATCCTGTCCGCAAGATCAACGACAGTTATCTGCGCCTTATATTCGTTGAGCGCCTCGGCAGCCTTGAGTCCGATAAGACCCGCGCCGATTATCAGCACCTTCATGCCCTCTTTGACCTCGTTTTTGATTGCCTTTACGCTGTCATAGGTCATGAATGTGTGGTAATTAACCTTGTCCAGCCCGTTCATCGGCGGAACAAACGGCTTGGAGCCTGTCGCGACCATCAGCTTGTCATAGCCTATGGTGCTTCCGTCGTCGAGCACGACTGTCTTTCCCGCCGCGTCTATCTTTGTGACCTTGTGACCCAGAACGGTCTCAACGCCGTTCTTTTCATAGAAATCGGGCTCGCGGTAATATATATTCTTGTCGCTGACCTTACCCATGAGCCAGTAGGAAATGAGCGGGCGGGAGTAGGTGTGATAATTCTCGTCGGAGATAACGGTGATCTTCCCCGTCTTATCGATCTCGCGGATACCGGAGATCGTTCCGACAGCCGCTGCGGAGTTTCCTATAATAACATAGTTCATATCCCGTCACCTCATCTTTCTTCATATACTATCGCCTTGTTCGGGCAGCCCTTTACGCAGGCGGGCTCGCCGTTCCCGTTGGAAAGGCAGAGGTCGCACTTGCGGATCTTGTGACCCTCTTCGTCAATAACGATAGTGCCGTAGGGACAGGACAGTACGCAGGTGTAGCAGCCGACGCAGCGCTCCTCATCGCAGACGATAACGCCGTCCTTTACGGAAAGCGCGCCTGTGATGCAGCCCTTAACGCAGGGGTGAGCGACGCAGTGGCGGCACTGTACCGCGAAGTTGACGCTGCTTCCCTCCTCGACCTGTATGCGGGCGATGGGCTTCTTTCCGCCGCCCTTGAAAGCCTTTATCATATCGGGTGCGCCGCTGTTCGCCGCTGCGCAGTAGAACTCGCACAGGTGGCAGCCGAGGCACCAGTCCTCATTTACATATACCTTTTTCATCTTATCCGTTCCTTTCGCCGCTTATTCGCCCGCGTGCTGAATGCCGAGGATATCCAGCTCCTTCTGAGTAAGGCCTATACCTCTGAGCATGAGCCTGTTGCCGCGCAGCGCCTCGATGGAGTTGATACCCATTCCGCCCATCATTTCCTTTATCTCGTGATCCCACGCATGAACGAGGTTGATAAGGCGGCGGTAGCCGATCTCGGGGTTAAGACGCTTTACAAGGTCGGCGCGCTGGGTAGCAATGCCCCAGTTGCACTTGCCGGTGTTGCAGCTTCTGCACAGGTGGCAGCCAAGCGAAAGCAGCGCCGCTGTCGCAATATATACTGCGTCCGCACCGAGGGCGATCGCCTTTACTACGTCCGCGCTGGAACGGATAGAGCCGCCGACAACGATAGAAACATCGTTTCTTATGCCCTCGTCGCGCAGGCGCTGGTCAACGCTCGCGAGCGCAAGCTCGATCGGGATACCGACGTTATCCCTTATTCTTGTGGGAGCAGCGCCCGTGCCGCCGCGGAAGCCGTCGATAGCGATGATGTCCGCGCCCGAGCGCGCAACGCCCGACGCTATCGCCGCAACGTTATGTACCGCCGCGATCTTTACGATAACGGGCTTTTCCCAGTTGGTCGCTTCCTTGAGCGAGAGGACGAGCTGGCGCAGATCCTCGATAGAGTAGATGTCGTGGTGCGGCGCGGGAGATATAGCGTCCGTACCCTTAGGTATCATACGGGTGCGGGATATCTCGTCGTTTATCTTCATTCCGGGAAGATGACCGCCGATACCCGGCTTTGCGCCCTGACCCATCTTTATCTCAATCGCCGCGCCCGCGTCAAGGTAGCCCTTGAATACGCCGAAGCGTCCCGACGCAACCTGTACTATCGTGTTATCGCCGTACTGATAGAAGTCCTGATGCAGACCGCCCTCGCCCGTGTTGTAGAACGTTCCGAGCTCCCGTGCCGCTCTCGCGAGGGACTCGTGCGCGTTCTTGCTTATCGAGCCGAACGACATTGCCGAGAACATTATCGGCGTGTCAAGCTCAAGGTACGGAGATTTTTCATAATGCGCATTTCCGTTTTCATCGTAGGAAATGCTCTGATTTTTCTTTCCGAGGAAAGTCTTTGTTTCCATCGGCTCGCGCAGCGGGTCGATAGGAGGATTGGTTACCTGCGAAGCGTTAAGCAGTATCTTGTCCCAATAAACGGGATAATCCTTGGGGTTGCCCATAGCGGAAAGGAGAACGCCGCCGCTTTCCGCCTGCTTGTACACCTCGTCCATTACGCTCTGCGTCCAGTTTCCGTTCTCGCGGAACCTGTTCTCGTTGGGCTTTATTTTCAGCGCCCGCGTCGGGCAGAGGCATACGCATCTCTGGCAGTCTACGCAGGTCATCGGGTTCGCGGTCATTTTATCAAGATCGGGATCATATTTATGCACCTCGTTGGCGCACTGGCGCTCACAGACGCGGCACTTTATGCAGCGGTCGGGATCGCGCACTACCTCAAAAAGAGGGTTCATGAAATTTATAGCCACTGTTTACTCCACCTTTCTGTCACTTATCAAGCGTTACGATGATAGGCTCGCCGCCGCGGGGGCTCCATATCCTGTCCACATCGGGGCACATCGTCCTGATGGAGCATTCCTCCGAGGAGATATATACCGTGTCGCCCTTTTCCGCCGCGACCATCGAGCGGAGCTTCAGTCTGTCGTTAAGCGCCATGATACCGTTGTTGAAGCCGAGGATTATCGAGAAAGGTCCCGTTATCAGCAGGCTGGAATATACATTTCTGAAATGCTTTATCTTCTCCGTTTCTTCGGGGCTGAAGCAGCCGCTTTCAAGCTCGCTCCAGAACGGGGAGGCAATGACCTTTGCGACGTCCTCGAGCGGCATATTCAGGCGGCGGTTGAGGTAGTCGATGATATAGGTGATCACCTCGGTATCTGTCAGCAGGTTGCACTTATAGCCGAACATCTCGATAAAGCGTCTGTTCGCGTCGTAGGAGGAGATCTCTCCGTTATGTACTATCGTGTAGTCAAGCAGGGAGAACGGGTGCGCGCCGCCCCACCAGCCGGGGGTATTCGTAGGATAGCGCCCGTGAACCGTCCATGCCCAGCCGTCATATTCCTCAAGACGGTAAAAGTCGCCGACATCCTCGGGGTAGCCGACAGCCTTGAATACGCCCATATTCTTTCCGCTGGAGAAAACATACGCGCCGTCGATAACGTCGTTTATCTTGATAACGCAGCGCGCAACATATGTCCTCTCGTCGAGCTGGCTTTCCTGAAGCTTTGTGGGGAGGGGGTTGACAAAATAACGCCAGATAAGCGGCTCGTTGGTAATGTTCGGGTGCTTTCTGGTGGGTATTCTTGAAAGATTGATAACGTCAAAATGTCTGTCGATGAACGCCTCTGTCTTTATGCGCGCCTCGTTGGTGTCATAGAATACATGGAACGCGTACTGATCCTTGTATTCCGGATAGATCCCGTAGCCCGCGTAGCCGCCGCCCAGACCGTTTGAACGGTCGTGCATACAGGCGATGGAATTAACGATAACGCTGCCGTTAGTTCTTCTTCCGCTTCTGTTTATAAAGCCCGAAATAGCACAGCCGGCGGGGATCCTTACCTCTCCCTCTCTCTTTAACATAAGCTCACTCCTTAATAATTCTGCCGCATTTCATGCCCGCGCAATGGACGGCGGTGCGAAATTTCAGCAATGATATGCCGCGCACTCAAATTTATCATGCAGGTACGATGTCATAAATCCCGTTGTGCTAAAGCACAGATAAATTTAGTCGAGGCTGATTGACAAACTTATTATAACACTATAAAGCCCTCTTGTCAAGTTATTTTTGCAAGAATTTTTTTCTAAACTTTCATTTCGAATCACATAGAACATACATATAAAGTTATCGCTTACTTTATCTTCCATATAAAGGAACATCTTTTCGTCCCGGCCGCGCAATGCAAGCGCACGCGAGCGGGCGAATATGTATTTTTTGCAAGAACAAAGCGTACCGCGCTTCAGTTTTTTTGGCAGATTATCCAAAATCGCGCCGCGGGAAATATTTATTTGCGGATTTGCCGAATTGCACTTGAAAATCCGCCGAAAATAGGATATAATATATAGTATTGATAAAAACGGACAGTCCCCGTTTGTCCGAGGGCTGACCCATACAATAAAAAGAAAGGAAATCTCCATGGCTATTGAACTGAAAACCATTCAGCACCTCTGCGAGCTGAGCAAGCTCAACTATGACGAGGCGGGACTCGAAAAGGTTATGGGCGAGATGAGCGATATAATCGACCTGATGGACGAGATCAAAAGCTTCGACCTGACCTACGATGACACCAAGGACAACAACAGCATTAAATTCTGCGACACCCGCGAGGACGTCGCGCAGCCCTCTTTCCCCACGGAAAAGCTGCTTCAGAACGCCGAGAACACAGACGGCTGCTATGTTGTGCCGAAAGTCGTTGAATAAGGAGGACGCACATGGATATAACACGCGCAAAAATACGCGACCTGCGCGCCGCGCTCGATTCAAAGCAGATAGGCGCCGCAGAGCTTTGCGATGAATACTTAAAAAGGATAGACCAAAAGGACGGCGAGGTCAAGGCTTTCATTACCGTCACCCGCGAAAAGGCAGCGGAGCAGGCTGCCGCCGCGCAGAAGCTTATCGACGCGGGCAAGGCGACCGCCCTCACGGGTATCCCGATAGCCGTCAAGGACAATATCTGCATCGACGGCGTGAAAACCACCTGCGCCAGCAGAATGCTTGAGAATTTTATCCCGCCGTACAACGCGACGGTCATTGATAAGCTGAACGCCGAGGGCTACGTTCTCCTCGGCAGGACAAGCATGGACGAATTTGCAATGGGCGGCTCGACCCAGACCTCCGCTTTCGCAAAGACGACCAACCCCTACAACACGGAATGTGTTCCGGGCGGCTCCTCGGGCGGCTCGGCGGCGGCGGTTTCCGCTTCCCTTGCCCCCGTTTCGCTCGGCAGCGACACCGGCGGCTCTATCCGCCAGCCCTCCTCTTTCTGCGGCGTTACCGGCATAAAGCCCACCTACGGCAGAGTGTCGAGATACGGGCTTGTCGCTTTCGCAAGCTCGCTCGACCAGATAGGACCTATCGCAAACGACGCGCGCGACTGCGCGATAATGCTCAACGCTATCTGCGGTCACGACCCGCACGACGCGACCTCCGCAAGGGTCAACGTCCCCGACTTCACCGAAAAGCTCGGTCAGTCCGTAAAGGGTATGAAGATCGCAATGCCCAAGGAGTTCTACTCCGACGACATCGACGACGATGTAAAGCAGGCAGTAGTCAACGCCGCAAAGTCGCTTGAGGCGCAGGGCGCTCAGCTTATCGACTGCTCCATTCCCGGGCTGAAGTACGCTATCCCCGCATACTACCTTATCGCCTGCGCGGAGGCGGCTTCTAACCTCTCCCGCTTCGACGGCATAAAGTACGGCTTCCGCGGCGAGGGCAGGACGTTCGACGAGCTTATCCGTGACAGCCGCTCACGCGGTTTCGGCGAGGAAGTCAAGCGCCGTATCCTCCTCGGAAACTACGCGCTTTCCAGCGGATATTACGACGCATACTATAAAAAGGCTCTCGCGCTCAAGCAGGAGATAATCAAGGAATACAACGACATCTTTGATATCGCTGACGTTATCCTCACCCCCACAGCCCCCACTCCCGCATACAAGATCGGCGCGCAGGACAACGACCCCGTAAAGATGTACCTTGCGGACATCTGCACAGTTACGGTAAACATCGCGTCGCTTCCCGGAATAAACACCACCTGCGGCTACACCGAGAGCGGACTGCCGATAGGTATGTCGGTCATCGGCAGGCGTTTTGACGAGGCGACTATTCTCCAGTGCGCGGACGCATTCGAGCAGGGCTTTACGCCTGTTGCTCCCCAAATATAAGGAGGTGCGAAAATGAGCCGTTATATACCCACTATTGGACTTGAAACTCACGCGGAGCTTTCCACTTCCTCAAAGGTGTTCTGCACCTGCTCCGCAGAATTCGGCGGAACGCCGAACTCACGCTGCTGCCCCGTGTGCAGCGGTCTGCCCGGCACTCTCCCCGTGCTCAACAAGCGCGCGGTGGAATACATCATCAAGGCGGGCTATGTCATGAACTGCGATATCTCCCGCTTCACAAAATGGGACAGAAAAAACTACTTCTACCCCGACCTGCCCAAGGCTTATCAGATATCTCAAATGCCCCGCCCCGTCTGCCTTGCGGGCAAGGTCAGGATAAACGTTGACGGCGAGGAAAAGGATATCCGAATCAACCGCATACACCTTGAGGAGGACGCGGGCAAGCTCGTCCACGACGAGGTGAACCGCATTTCCCTCGCGGACTACAACCGCTGCGGCGTGCCGCTTATCGAGATAGTCACCGAGCCCGACTTCCACAGCGCCGACGAGGTGATCGCTTATATCGAGAAGATAATGCTGCTGCTGCAATATGCCGGTATCTGCGACTGTAAGATGGAGCAGGGCTCTATCCGCTGCGATGTCAACATCTCCATTGCCCCCAAGGGCAGCAGCGAGCTTGGCACCAGAACGGAGCTCAAGAACCTCAACTCCCTCAAGGCAATAGCGCGCGCTATCGAGGTAGAGATCGAGCGTCAGGAAGAACTGCTCGACAACGGCGAAAAGGTTGTTCAGGAAACCCGCCGCTTTAACGAGGCGCTCGGCGAAACGACTGCGATGCGCTCCAAGGAGGACGCGCACGACTACCGCTACTTCCCCGACCCCGATATCCCGCCGATAATCTTCACGGAGGAGGAGCTTGCGGAGATCAGGGCGTCTATACCCGAGCTTCCCGAGCAGCGCGTTGCGCGTTATGTCGAGGAATACTCCATCAACAAAAAGGACGCGGACATCATTGTCGGCAACAAAAAGATTTGCGACTTCTTTGATGAAGCTACCGCTGCCTACAACAACCCCAAGGCTATCGCGAACTATATCATCGGCGAGCTTATGCGCCGCATAAACCTCGGTGAGGCGGATATGGAGAACCTGAAATTCGGCGGCGCGGAATTTGCGCAGCTTGTCGAGTTCATGCAGACGGACAAGGTTTCGCAGGCGAACGCAAAGACGATACTCCGCGAAATGATTGAAAACGGCGGCAGCCCCAAGGACATTGCCGACGCGCAGGATCTCTGGATAAAGGAGGACAACGATCTCCTCGCAAAGGTGGTCGACGAGATAATCGCGAACAACCCCAAGCCCGTCGAGCAGTACAAAAACGGCGATCAGAAGGTGTTCGGCTTCTTCATGGGACAGGCGAACAAGACGCTCAAGGGCGCGGCTTCGCCCAAGGCAATACAGGAATATATCAGGAAAAAGCTCTCGGAATAACAGAGCAAATATAACAGAATTTTCCGCCCGACGGTACAAAGTCGGGCGGTTTTGCTTTTTGGGGACAGAGGCGGGGGATCGTCATTTTTCATGAATGCGCTTCATATGATTTATTGATCAATAACGAATATAAAGGAGAAGCTATGAGCATAAAGGATAAGCTTATCTCGTTTGAAAACGAGGCTTCGCGTCACTGCACCGTAACCATGCATGACGGGCGGGAGCTGTATGTGGAGAACTGCCGCTGCATAAAGGAATGCGACGACAATTTCATAACTCTCTCGGTCGCCGGGGCGGATATTCGTGTAACGGGCGCGCCGCTGACGCTGGAAAGCTTCGGCGTGAACGGCGTTAAAATAAGCGGGAAGATACATTCTCTGACGCTGGAGGAGCATTGACATGAAAGGCATGAACAAAAAAACGGCGCGGGAAAAAAGCCGCGGGCTGTATTTCGGGAGAGTAAGCTTCCGCGGCTTCGGCGGGTTTCAGGAGAAAATGATAACCGAGCTGCTTGAAAGCGGGATAGTGCTGCGCAGGGTGAAAACAAACGGCAGCGAGATGAGCGGCGAGGTGTCCCCGCTCGATTATTACACCGCCGCAAGCGCCGCGCGGCGCAACGGGGTAAGGCTCCGCGCAGGACAGCGCCGCGGGCTGTATTTCACGCTCTGCCGTTATAAATCAAGGGTCGGACTGTATATCGGGGCGCTTGTGTTCGCGCTTATGCTGTCGGCGTTTCAGTCGCGGGTTGAGGCTATAACCATTGAGGGCGACGTTTCGCGCGGGCAGATACTCGCAATATTGAAAGAGAACGGCATCGAGGAGGGCGCGGACAAATACTCCCTTAAAATGTCCCGCGCCGAGCAGCAGATAATGCTGGAGGTGGAGGACTGCTCGTGGGTAGACGTTTCCTGCGTCGGTTTCAGGGTGAATGTCCGCGTTGAAAAGGGCACTCCAAAGCCCGAAATGGAGGAGGACACGCCCCGAAACATCGTTGCTTCCCGCGCGGCGGTGATCGTTGAGCAGACCGTGCGCGAGGGCGCTTCCGCGGTCACGGTGGGAAGCGGCGTACCGGAGGGCGCTCTGCTTGTCAGCGGGACCGTACCCGACGGCGGCGAGAACGTCCTGTTTGTCCGCGCCGACGCGGAGATAATCGGCGAGTTCACCGAAACACAGGAATTTTACGTCCCCTATAACGAAACGATACGCCGCGCCGACGGCGAGCAGACCAAATTCAGCTATCTCGTGTTCAACGACGACGAATATCCGCTTTTCTTCGGAAACGCCTCTGTCCCCGACGCGGTTTATTCCGAGGAAACAGCGCTTGTGCATATTTTCGGCGCGGAAATGCCGTTCCGCATTAAAACGGGAACATACACCGCCTACCGCGATATCGGCGTCACAAGAAGCGCGGACGATTGCAGGCGCGAGCTGGAGCGCCTTAAAACCGATCACGAGCAGAATTTCTACTCCGAATATGAGATAGCGTCGGCAGAGGAGAAATATCTCCCCGACGACGGCGGGATAAGGCTGGTTGTTGAATATAAGCTGCGCGGGGATATCGCAAAGCCTGTCGCTATCGAAATGGGAGAATGGTTTGACGGCTGACCGGGTTTGCATTTATTAAGGAAGCACTGAATAAATCACGCCTGGCGGCTTGGCACGCATCTTGCTTGCA
>CAMERU010000048.1 GCA_945935925.1 uncultured Clostridia bacterium
GCTTTGTTGTGGCCTACACACGCGACATCATGACCATGCCGGGGCGTCCCTAGGTTCCCGCGGCTGATAATATCGACGTCGACGAGAACGGCGTTATCACGGGTCTTTTCTGATGAAAGAGTTTATCACAAGCAGCGAGGAGGAAACTCTCGCCGCGGCGGGCGAAGTGGCTTCGCGGCTCAGGGCGGGGGATATTATCCTCTATAAAGGAGAAATGGGCGCGGGAAAAACGGCGTTCACGCGCGGAATTGCGCGGTATTTCGGGGTGGAGGACAGCGTTTCCAGCCCGACCTTCGCGCTTGTAAACGAGTATGACGGCGATATACCGATATTCCATTTCGACCTGTACCGCATAGACGGCTACGACGACCTTTACGCCATTGGATTTTTCGACTACCTTGACCGCGGCGGCATTATTGCGGCGGAATGGAGCGAAAATGTCCCCGGGCTTGCCGAGGAGCTTGGCGGGGTCATTGAAATACAAATCGACAAGCTCTCCGAAAACGGCAGGAAAATAACCGTCAAGGGCGGAGTATTCGGGGACTGACGGCTTGTCCAACAGAAAAGAAGTGATCCGAATGATTTTGGGAATAGACAGCTCCGCTATCACTGCGGGCTGTGCGCTCTGCGACGGGGAGAAGATCGTCGCGGAGGAGTTCCTCAACACAAAGCACACCCACTCGCAGACGCTCCTGCCGATGGTGGAGAGTATGCTTGAAAATGCGGGGGTTACCCTTGCTGACATTGAAGCGGTTGCGGTGACCGTCGGTCCCGGCTCGTTCACGGGGTTAAGGATAGGCGTCGCCTGCGTTAAGGGCATGGCGATGGGCGCGGGGAAGCCCTGCGTTCCCGTTTCTACCCTTGAAGCGATAGCGTACAACCTTGTCGGCACGGACTGCATTGTCTGCGCCTGCATGGACGCGCGGTGTAATCAGGTTTACAACGCGCTGTTCCGTATCGAAAACGGGAATGTTACCCGTATGTGCGGCGACCGCGCGATACGCGCCGAGCAGCTTGCCGTGGAGCTTGATACAATGAGCGGCAGGATAGTTTTCGCGGGCGACGGCGCAGAGCTTATGCACAGTTTCACCGGACAGAAGTACGAGCTTGCTCCGTATCCGCTCAGATATCAGCGCGGCGCGGGAGTGTGCGCGGCGGCAGCGGGAAAAGCGCGGATAGACGCGGCAGCGCTCATGCCGAGCTATTTAAGGCTCCCGCAGGCGGAGCGCGAGCGGATTGCAAAGGAGCAGGGGAAATAATTTGAATTTTCCCCTTGACCTTGCGGCACAAAAGTCGTATAATAAAGGTATATCGACAGATAAATATTCTTTGGAAGAGGATAAAATATGATAGCGATAGGTTCGGATCATGCGGGCTACGCACTTAAATGCGAGATAATAAAGCACCTTGAAGAAACAGGGGTCGAGTACAACGACTGCGGCTGCGGCGGCGAGAGCGTGGATTATCCCGATATTGCCGAAAAGACCTGCGCGGAGGTAACGTCCGGCAGGGCTGACAAGGCGATACTCATCTGCGGCACGGGCGTCGGAATTTCGATCTCCGCCAACAAAATAAAGGGAATACGCGCGGCACTCTGCGGCGACTGGTATTCCGCAAAGTACACAAGACTGCACAACGACGCGAATGTGCTGTGCATGGGCGGGCGCGTTATCGGCGCGGGGCTTGCCTGCGAGATAACCGATGTGTTCCTCTCTACGGAGTTCGAGGGCGGACGGCACGCGCGCCGCGTTGATAAGATAATGAATCTGGAGGGCAAATAATATGGAAAACGTTCATGTATGCGATCATCCGCTTGTGCAGCACAAAATATCCCTGCTGCGCGACAAGAACACGGGCTCAAAGGAGTTCAGGGAGCTTGTCAGCGAGATATCCATGTTCATCTGCTACGAGGCAACGCGCGACCTGCCCCTTAAAGAGGTCAAGATCGATACGCCCCTTGCGCTTGCCGATTCCAAGATAATCAGCGGCAGAAAAGTCGCATTCGTTCCGATAATGAGGGCGGGGCTGGGCATGGTTGACGGCGCGCTGGCGCTTGTCCCTGCGGCTAAGGTGGGTCATGTCGGGATCTACCGCGACAAGGCGAACAGCAATTCCGCAGCGGAATATTACTGCAAGCTCCCGTCCGATATAAAGAACCGCGAGGTCATTATAATGGATCTCATGCTCGCAACGGGCGTTTCCGCTGTCAAGACGATCGACGCCGTTAAAAAAGCGGGCGCCGCGAACATCAAGTTCATGTGCGTGCTGACCTGTCCCGAGGGAATTAAGGCGCTCCACGACGCTCACCCCGACGTTGAGATAATCTGCGGCGCAATTGACAGCGGTCTTAATGACGAGCTGTATATCATTCCCGGTATCGGCGACGGCGGCGACAGACTTTTCGGTACAAAGTAACATATCAAGGCGGCGGGCTGTCCTGCCGCTTTATTTTTTAAAAAGCACTTGACAGCGGGGGAAAGATGTGCTATAATAACACCGTACATGAAAATGTACTGCATAGATGTGACCTTAAACCGATGAACGGGACGAGTAAGTTCTGCCGCTGCGTTTCAGAGAGCCGCCGATGGTGCGAGTGCGGTGCGTATGCAAGACCGAATGGACCCGCGAGGGCCGACTGAACGGCGAAAGCCTTGTAGGAAGGACGCAACCGAGCGTTAAAGCGGAGGCGTGTGAAAGCACGCGTGAGTGCGCCTTAGGGCGAATTTGGGTGGTATCGCAGGATAACGTCAGTATCTTGTCCCATGATTTCAGCAGGGGGGCAGGATTTTTTTTGTCCCTCACAACGATACAGCCGCGTACACAGCGGCAAATTTGGAGGTTTTTGACATGAGAAAATTTGGTTTCAAGAGCATTTTGGCAGCGTCGCTTGCATTCACAATGGCACTTACAGGCTGCTCCGGTTCAACAAGCAGCACTGCCGACAGCAACAGCGCCGGCAATACCGACAGCAACGGCGAAAAGCTGAACATAGGTATTATCCAGTTTGGCTCGCACCCGTCGCTCGACAACTGCTACGAGGGCATTATGAACGGTCTTGAGGCAAGCAGCTATGCCGACAGGATCAACGTTGACACACAGAACGGCGCGTTCGATTCCGCAACCTGCGACTCTATCGCCTCAACAATGGCTGCCAAGGAATATGACATGATATTCGCGATCGCAACTCCCGCGGCGCTCTCCGCATATGCGGCTGCCAAGGATTCCGATATCCCCGTGATATTCTGCGCAGTTTCCGACCCCGTTGCCGCAGGTCTTACCGAGAACTTCGACGCAGGTCTTGAATACTGCAACGGCACGTCCGACGTGCTTGAGCTCGACAAGCAGGTAGAGCTTATTAAGACCCTCCAGCCCGATGTAAAGAAGATCGGCGTTCTCTACACAACAACAGAGGCTAACTCCTTATCCCAGCTTGCAACTCTCAAGGAAGTTTGCTCCGGTCAGGGTATTGAGGTAGTAGATCAGGGCGTATCCGGCGCTGCCGATATCCCTCAGGCTGCCGCAGATCTTGCTTCCAAGGTAGACTGCATCAACAACTTCACCGATAACAACGTTGTAAACAACCTTTCCGTACTGCTTGAAAAGGCAAATGCGGCGGGCGTTCCCGTTTACGGCTCCGAGATAGAGCAGGTAAAGAACGGCTGCATCGCTTCCGTTTCCATCGATTACATCGCTCTCGGCGAAAAGACCGCTGAAATGGGTATCAGCGTGCTCGACGGCAAGAAGTGCTCCGAAATGCCTGTCGGCAAGATCTCGCAGGGCACACCGGTTGTAAATACCGAGGTTCTCGCTGCATTCGGAATCACTCTTCCCGAGTCCCTGTCCGACGCGGAGCAGGTAGTTACAAATACCGAGGCTGAATAAAGCTGCGATCTACCCGCCGCAAGGTGCGGGCGATAAAACATCACTTACTAAGGGGCGGAAATGAACGTAATTATAAACATTTTGATAGGAATAGTTGAGGAGGGGCTGATGTACGCCATCCTCGCTATGGGTATGTATATAACATACAGCATACTTGATTTCCCCGACCTTTCGGTCGACGGAACATTCCCGCTCGGCGCGGTGCTGACAGGCGTGCTTATAATGCAGGGCGTTGACCCGTGGCTCTGCCTGCTTATTTCTTTCGCGGCGGGAATGCTCGCAGGTATGATAACGGGCATAATGCACGTCAAGCTCAACATTATCCCGCTCCTCTGCGGTATCATCATGTACACCGCAATGCTTTCCGTAAACCTTGTCATAATCAAGACGGGCACGGGAGGAATGGCTATCGCTTCCTTCTTTACAAAAAACACCATATTCAATTCCGGACTCGCAGAGCTTATCCCCGCGAAGATAGGCGGCTTTACGCTCCGCACGGCGATAATCTCGCTTGTTATCGTTGTTGTCTGCAAGATACTTGTCGACCTTTATCTCAAGACAAAGAGCGGGCTTCTGCTCCGCGCAACGGGCGACAATGACCGCTACACCGTAATGCTCGGAAAAGACCCCGGCACCGTTAAGATACTCGGGCTTATGCTCGGCAACGGCTTCGCGGCGCTCGCGGGCTCGGTGATCGCGCAGAACAAGGGAAGCGCGGATCAGCAGATGGGCGTCGGAATGGTTGTCCTCGGTCTTGCCTCGGTTATTATCGGTCTAAGCATTTTCAAGCGCGTAAAGTTCATGAAGGGCACAACTATCGTGATCCTCGGCAGCCTTGTTTATAAGGCAAGCTATCAGATAGTGCTCTCGCTCGGCGTTCCGACAGAGTGGAACAACCTTGTAAAGGCGCTCATATTCCTTATCGCGCTCATTCTCGGCGGTCCTCACCTCACTAAGCTGTTTAAGGGGCTTGTGAAGCGCCACCGCGAACCTGTCAAGGAGGGAAACAATGCTCTGCCTGAATAAGATAAACAAGGTGTTCAACGCGGGGACAGTGGACGAAAACCGCCTTTTCAGCGACTTCTCCCTGACCGTCAACGACGGCGAGTTCGTCGCAATAGTCGGCTCAAACGGAAGCGGCAAGACAACGCTGCTCAATATGATATGCGGAACGCTTATCCCCGACAGCGGCTCGATAACCTTCGGGAAAACCGATATTCTGAAGCTGCCCGAATACAAACGCGCCCGCATGATAGGCAGAGTGCTGCAAAGCCCGCAGATGGGCTCCTGCGGCAGCCTTACGATACTCGAAAACATGGCGCTCGCGGACAACAAGAACCGCCCGTTCAACTTTGCCCCCGCAGTAAACAGGCAGCGCGAGGATCATTACCGTTCGCTGCTGGAAACCTGCAATATGGGGCTGGAGAACAGAATGGGCGTGCTTGCGGGGTCGCTAAGCGGCGGTCAGCGGCAGGCGCTGGCGCTTATCATCGCGACAATGGCGGATATAGATCTGCTGATACTCGACGAGCACACGGCGGCGCTCGACCCGAAGTCCTCCGAAACACTCATGCAGATAACGCAGCGCGTCGTAAGTGAGAAGAAGCTCACGACCCTCATGGTGACGCATAACCTCCGCTTCGCGGTGGAATACGGCTCGAGGCTGCTCATGATGCACGGAGGAAGCGCGGTAATGGACATTTCGGGAGAGGAAAAACAGCGGCTCGCCGTTGAGGATATCCTCGGAAAGTTCAACGAGATAAGCATTGAATGCGGTAATTAAATAATCTACCGGAGGGCAGTCCGCTCTTCGGTATTTTTGTGATTTATATTTAAGTACGAGGTGCAGCTTTGGAAAAGACGGAGGTTTTAAGAAAATATTTCGGTCATTCGGAATTTCGCAGCGGTCAGTCGGAGCTTATAGATAATATCCTTTCGGGACGCGACTGCCTCGGAGTTATGCCGACGGGCGCGGGGAAATCGGTGTGCTATCAGGTGCCAGCGCTTATTCTGGACGGCGTGACAATAGTGATCTCACCGCTTATCTCGCTTATGAAGGATCAGGTTGAGTCGCTTCGTCAGTCGGGCGTCAGCGCCGCCTGCATAAACAGCTCGCTTTCTCCCGCCGAGTCGGAGGCGGTGTACTGCGGCGCTTCGGCGGGGGAGTATAAGATACTGTACGTTGCGCCCGAGCGCCTTGAAACCGAGGGCTTCCTGCGGCTGTGCGGGCGGCTTGATATCCCGCTCGTCGCGGTGGACGAGGCGCACTGCGTTTCGCATTGGGGGCAGGATTTCCGACCGAGCTATCTGAAAATTGAGGGGTTCGTATCTTCGCTTCCGCGCCGTCCCGTTGTAGCCGCGTTCACTGCGACGGCGACCGATATAGTCAAGGACGATATAGTGCGGATACTGCGCCTGCGCGAGCCGTTTTCTGTCACGACGGGCTTTGACCGCGCTAACCTTTATTTTGAGGTAAGAAAGCCCCTTGACAAGGACGCAGAGCTTCTCGGGATAATAAAAGACTCCTCCGGCGGGAGCAGTATCGTCTACTGTTCGACGAGGAAAGCTGTCGAGAGCGTGTGCGCAATGCTGCGGCTGAACGGCGTGAACGCCGCTATGTATCACGCGGGGCTTTCCGACGGCGACAGAAAGCGCGCGCAGGACGACTTCATATATGACCGCTGCAATGTCATGGTCGCGACAAATGCGTTCGGAATGGGTATCGACAAATCGGACGTGTCGCTTGTTGTTCATTATAATATGCCCAAGGATATCGAAAGCTATTATCAGGAGGCGGGAAGAGCCGGGCGCGACGGCAGCCCTGCCCGCTGCATACTGCTGTACGCAAAGAAGGACGTCAGGACGGCGGAGTTCCTCATTGAGAACGGTCACGAGGACGCGGGGCTGTCGGTGCAGGAGCTGAACGAGATACGCAGCCGCGACCGCGAGCGCCTCAGGCAGATGACTTTTTATTCAACAACAACACGCTGCCTTCGCGGGTTCATTCTTGATTATTTCGGAGAAAAGGCGCCGAATTACTGCGGAAACTGCGGCAGCTGCAACACTAATTTTGAAACGGTGGACATAACCGTTGAGGCACAGAAGATTCTTTCCTGCATTTTCCGCCTTAAACAGCGCGGGCGCAGCGGCGGCAAGGGGCTTATCGCCGCCATTCTCACGGGGAGCAGGGAGGAGCGTATCGTAAACGGCGGATTGGACACACTGTCTACATATGGGATAATGAAAGGCGTTACGCAGGCGCGCGTGAGGGATATTATCGAGTTTCTGGTGCAGCAGGGGTATATCGCGGTCGAGCCCGAATATATGACCCTCTCGCTGACAGCTTCGGCGAACGAATTTGTAAAATCGCGCGGAACGCTTATTATGAAGCTTCCGAAAGAAATTCAGCCCAAAAAGACTGCTCAGACGCTGCCCGCCGAGGAGAAGCCAGAGCTTATGCGGCGGTTCAGGGAGCTGCGCACGAAGCTTGCGGCAGCGCTCGGCGTACCGGCATATGTTGTGTTTTCGGACGCGACGCTGCGCGATATGTGCGCAAAAATGCCGCAGACGAACGAGGAATTTCTTTCTGTTTCGGGGGTAGGCAGCAGGAAAGCGGAGCGCTATGGCAGGAAATTTATGGACGTTATTGCGGAGTATAAGCGCAGCGAACAGGAAAAAAGCGCGCGGTAAAGCCGTTTGTTTGTCAATTGTAAAAATGCACGAAAATGCTGTCCGAAATTTTATATCCGATATTTCGGTAATGTGGTTGACAAGCCCTATAAAATGTGCTATCATTTATATTAATCTACAATATATAGTCGGTGAAAGGGGCATTACAAAATGATACAGGTAATAAAGAAAGATAACACGCGGGAAGAATTCAATGTCCGGAAGGTGGTCAACGCCGTCAATAAGTCTGCGACGCGCGTTATGTACACGTTTTCTCCCGAGGAGATCGACTATATCTGTAATTTTGTAACGGACAAGGTGCAAAAGCTTGGCAGGGAAGAGGTTTCCATCTCTGAAATGCACAATATCGTCGAGGGCGCGCTTGAGGCAACTAATCCCATGGTAGCAAAGAGCTACAAGGATTACCGCAACTACAAGCAGGATTTTGTGCAGATGCTGGACGAGGTTTACAAAAAGAGCCAGTCCATCATGTATATCGGCGACAAGGAGAACTCCAACACAGACAGCGCGCTTGTATCCACAAAGCGCAGCCTTGTGTTCAACGAGCTGAACAAGGAGCTTTATCAGAAGTTCTTCATGACAACGGAGGAGCTTCAGGCGTGCCGTGACGGCTATATTTACGTTCACGATATGTCAGCCCGCCGCGATACCATGAACTGCTGCCTTTTTGACGTTAAGAACGTTCTGGAGGGCGGCTTTGAAATGGGAAATCTCTGGTATAACGAACCGAAAACGCTTGACGTCGCGTTCGACGTTATCGGAGATATCACGCTTTCCGCGGCAAGTCAGCAGTACGGCGGCTTTACCGTTCCGAGCGTTGACCTGCTTCTCGAGCCGTATGCCGAAAAGACCTACGCCAAGCAGTACGAGCGTTACAGATCTCTCGGGCTGTCCGAGGAGGTCGCGGACCGCGAGGCGATGGCTGATGTTAAGAATGACTTCGAGCAGGGCTTTCAGGGCTGGGAATACAAATTCAACTCCGTTTCCTCCAGCCGCGGCGATTACCCCTTTATCGCCATGTCGACAGGCACGGGAACAGGCCGCTTCGCAAAAATGGCGAGCATAACCATGCTTGACGTCCGCCGCAAGGGTCAGGGCAAGAAATCCTGCAAGAAGCCCGTCCTTTTCCCGAAAATAATCTTCCTTTATGATGAAAAGCTCCATGGAGAGGGCTGCCCGCTGGAGGACGTGTTCGACGCGGGTATCGCCTGCTCGCAGAAAGCAATGTACCCCGACTGGCTATCGCTCAGCGGCGACGGCTATGTTGCGGAAATGTACAAGAAATACGGCAGGATCATCAGCCCGATGGGCTGCCGCGCGTTCCTTTCGCCGTGGTTCGAGCGCGGAGGAATGGAGCCGGCGGACGAGAATGACAAGCCTGTTTTCATCGGAAGGTTCAACATAGGAGCAGTTTCGCTGCACCTGCCCATGATATACGCAAAGTCACAGCAGGAGGGCAGGGATTTCTTCGAGGTTCTCGACTATTACCTCAACCTTATCCGCCGTATCCATATCCGCACCTATGATTATCTCGGCGAAATGAAGGCGAGCACCAATCCTCTCGCTTACTGCGAGGGCGGATTCCTCGGCGGTCATCTGGGGATACACGACAAGATAAAGCCGCTGCTCAAGTCGGCTACCGCGTCGTTCGGTATCACCGCGCTGAACGAGCTGGAACAGCTTGCCACCAAGAAGTCGATAGCGGAGGGCGGCGAGTTCGCGCTCAAGACCATGGAATTTATCAACAAGCGCGTCAGCGAGTTCAAGAAAGAGGACGGTCACCTTTACGCCATCTACGGCACGCCTGCCGAGAATCTCTGCGGGCTTCAGATACAGCAGTTCCGCAAGAAGTACGGCATAATCGAAAACGTTTCCGACCGCGAATATGTTTCCAACAGCTTCCACTGCCATGTAAGCGAGGATATAACCCCGATACAGAAGCAGGATCTTGAGGAGCGTTTCTGGAACCTCTTTAACGGCGGAAAGATACAGTATGTCCGCTATCCCATCGATTATAACAAGGGCGCCGTTGAAACGCTTGTCAAGCGCGCGATGAAAAAGGGCTTTTACGAGGGCGTAAATCTTTCGCTTGCATACTGCGACGACTGCGGATATCAGCAGCTTGAAATGGACGTTTGCCCCAAATGCGGAAGCAGAAATCTCACCAAGATAGACAGAATGAACGGCTACCTTTCCTATTCAAGGGTCAAGGGCGACACAAGGCTCAATGCCGCTAAAATGGCGGAAATACGCGACAGAAAGAGTATGTGACATTAATTCGGTGCCGCGCAGTAACCATAAGACGTTCCTGCGCGCGTACTGTCATAAACGGGAGAAGATATGCGTTACCATAATATTACAACAGACGATATGCTTAACGGCGACGGGCTTCGCACCGTGCTTTGGGTCGCAGGCTGCACACACCGCTGTCAGGGTTGCCACAACCCTATTACATGGGACATTGACGGCGGGATCCCGTTCGACGAGGACGCGGAGAAGGAGCTGTTCGACAAGCTTTCGACCGATTATATAAGCGGGCTGACATTCAGCGGCGGCGACCCGCTCCACCCGCGAAACAGGGAAGAAGTTACGCGGCTTGCAAAAAAGTGCCGCGAGCTGTTCCCAAAAAAGACGATATGGCTCTACACGGGGTTTTCGTGGGAGGAAATATGTGATCTGGAGATAGTTCCGCTGGTGGACGTGCTTGTCGACGGGAGGTTCGTAAAGGAGCTTTTCGACGGTAAGCTGCATTGGAAAGGCAGCTCCAACCAGCGCGTTATAGATGTTCAGGAAACGCTCCGTCTTGGGAAGATCGTGCTTTTCGATTGACTCGGCGGCATCAAAACAGAAGATTTATCGGCGCCCCAAAAAATGGCGCCGATAATTTCTTAAAAAATTTTTAAAAAGGGGTTGACAAATCAAAATCAATGTGCTATAATAATATAGCGTTAAGGAAAGCTTAACAAATTGAATATCGCGGGATGGAGCAGCTCGGTAGCTCGTCGGGCTCATAACCCGAAGGTCGTCGGTTCAAATCCGGCTCCCGCAACCAAATCGATCGCCGACTGTTTTGTCGGCGATTTTGTTTTATGAATACATTTCGGAGGTCGATAATGAAACGTGTTGCCAGATTTGAAAAGGTAAGCTTCGGTCAGTTTGAAAGCGGGTTCGAGGGCGAAAACGCCGCTGCTGTATATGAGGGGATAAAGCTTCCGCGCCGCGCAACGACAGGTTCGGCGGGTTATGATTTCTTCGCGCCATATGCGGTGACGCTTGCCCCCGGGGAGACCGCGAAGATTCCCACCGGCATTCGTGTGTGGATCGAGGACGGCTGGGTGCTCAAAATATATCCGAGAAGCGGGCTGGGCTTCAAATACCGTCTTCAGCTCAATAACACCGTCGGGATAATCGACAGCGATTACTACTGCTCGGACAACGAGGGGCATATTTTCATCAAGATAACCAATGATTCCAACGAGGGAAAAACTCTCGAGATACCTGCGGGCACGGGTTTTGCGCAGGGTATTTTCGTCGAGTACGGGATAACGCTGGACGATGACGCGGCGGATACTCGCAACGGCGGCTTCGGCAGCACCGACAAAAAGTGATCATTCTCCTTAAACGCGCGCCTGGGGCTTCTACGGCGCGCGTTTTCCTGTTATCGAAATATAGGAGCGTTAAGGCAACACCGCACATTCCCGATACGGTAACAGAACCTGCTTTTATACTTCCGCTGATCAATCTGTATTGTTTGTGGCAACACGCCGGATAAAGCATAGCGTACCAAATTCAGCCGCAAACGCTCCCTATTGCATTTTCCGAAGAATAGTGGTAGAATGAAATACAGAGGAAGTGATACCATGAATGACAGCCTTACAATGCTTCTTGAAAAGGCAAAGAACGACAAAGCGCTCACAGAGCGGATCTACGCAACCCGAACCGAGAAAAACCCCGTAAACGCGCTCTGCGAGCTTGCCACGACGGAGGGCTTCCCGATAACCGCAGCGGAGCTTCTCTACGACGGCGAGGAAACCTGCGCCGCAATGTGCCGTTCGGTAAACGGCGGTGGGGTCGAAACTCCCGATGGGTGGGACGATGTTTACGAGATGTTTTTTCGCCGCGCTTGATTACATGAAAAAATAATGAGAAAGCTCCCGCTGTTCAGGCGGGAGCGCAGATTGTCCAAAAACGCAGCCCGTCCGAATGCTCAGACGGGCTGTTTTTTTATGAGAATGATCTTATCCGCAGCAGTCTTTCATTTGCGCGGCGACTTTTAAGCTGGTATTCGCAGTGTATTCCACCTTGACAAAGGAGGCGTCGTTTGCGGTGTAGCGAATATACTTGTAGCTTTTCAGTATTTCCGCGTTAAATTCAGGGTCGCCTCTGACATACTCTCCCTTTATCTGTATCTTCGCGGTTTCCTCCGGGTATGCCGTCACATAAGCGGACGCCTTCAGCACGGCTCTTGTAAATGCCGCCGCTATATCGGGGTGTTCGTCCGCAAGCTCGGTCGAAACGAAGCTTACGCAGCAGTATTCATCGGCGTTTAGAGGTGCCCTATACATAAAATTGCTCCAGCGTTTCAAGGCAAAGGCATGCCAGTTTACCTTTCGGACTGCAAGCGCCGCAGTCTATAAAGATATTTCTGCCGTTATTGTAGATTTCGGCTTTGCCGGAAAAATACGGCGTCGGCGTATGACCCATTACCACAAATACACTATCATCGTCAAAATATTGCTCTGCCGGATCGGGACGGCAAAAAAGCAGCTCCTCATTAGTGTATTCGCTGAGCTTTTTCCCGGGGCGGTAGTTTCCCAGTCCGGCGTGGACAAGAACAAATGTCCTGTCATCGGTTTCTGCCACCTCAAGCAGAGAAAACTCTTTCAGAAAATCAATAACATCGTTCTGCTGTTCTTCGCTAAGAGCGAAAAACTCCTTTATCGTCGGCTTTCCCCCGTCCTCTACCCATTCTTTAAGTACTTGCAAAAAATCATTGCTGAACGAACCGCGCAAAGCTTCGGATTTGTATAACTCCAATACCGCAAGAGCGGCCAGGTCGTGATTTCCCATAAGCGGAAAAACATTCGCGCGGTTCATCATGTCCATTAGGATCCTGATAGGCTCCGGTCCTCGGTCAACTACATCGCCGAGCACATAAAGGGTATCTGTTTCCCGAAAGCCGATCGTTTCCAGCATTGTGATGTACTTCGTATATTCGCCGTGTATGTCACTCATAACATAAGTCATTCGCTTATTATCTCCTTTACTGACCACCCGGTTAATCAAGAATTATACGTTTGCCATCAGAGTATTGTTTACCGCATCAAGCTTCACAGAACCGATCTCGCCGAATTTCTCGTCAAGATTGTAGACATAAGCATG
Source organism: uncultured Clostridia bacterium (assembly GCA_945935925.1). Lineage (GTDB taxonomy): Bacteria > Bacillota > Clostridia > Oscillospirales > Ruminococcaceae > CAG-115. The sequence goes on from CAMERU010000048.1 coordinate 12,955, forward strand.
GATCACATTATTGCAAAGCCGCTCCATTTCCCATTCCTGCTGATACTTCTCTTTGGAAACATACAATAATGGGAACCTCTAAAAACCGGGACACGAGCAGATTTTCGTCAATGACTTGTATCAGATGCAAGGCGTCAAACCGCAGTAATACTTGATGTATTTCAAGGTTTGACAACGCAGCAGATGATACAAGTCATAGAAAAGCTGCCGTGAAGGAGGTTTTTAGAGGTGACCTAATGTAATCAGCGTGCCGTATTCCGTATTGTCTTCAATAACATGGTACACAAATGCGCTGCGTTCCTTTTCAAAATTGCCGACTAACTCATCAAATCCATTGTCCTCGTCCAGCCGGAAAATACCCATTGAAAACAGCCCGTTATAGCTGAAAGATGCTTTTATAATATCCGCCCTCGTAAGTAATGAGATAGTCCATATCCCGCAGAGAATCTATATTCCTGCGTACTGCCCGTCTGTCGCACTCCATGCCGTAATCTCTGCGTAAGATATCAACAATTTCAAGCTGAGTAAGACGGCGATTTTCGTCCGTATAGTTTTCAAGTATTTCCAGGATAAGCATATTGAGCATCTTTTTATTAGCGGTGGCATACATACTTTGATCCTCCCTATATTATCGTTGATGTACCATTTATGGTACATAAGATGTGGTATAATTGTAGCACAAACAAATAAAAAAAGCAATAGAATAAATTATTTAACACGGTACTTTTCAAAAAAAGGAGGCACATTATGAGTACTGATATAGAATTTTTCGGAGCCGATAAGATTGGCGGGTGCGTGACGGTCATATCGACTGACACATCACGGATAGTCATTGATTTCGGAGAAGACCTACCGGGCTGCGAAAACCCCGATAAGTCCCCCTTTGATTTTCAGGGCACAGATGCCGTGTTCTTCACACATTATCACGGCGATCATATTGGCAGGATAGGCGAGATCCCGGAAAGCGTACCGGTTTGCATGGGCGAAACGTCCTACAAAATTTTGCAGAATATCTGGGAAAGAGTTGACAAGTTGAGATCCCGGAAGATGAAAGAGCGTGAGAGCAATAACACTCTCCTGTTATTTAAGAGCGAAGCCACGATTTCAGTCGGGGACATCAGGATAACTCCTTACTCCGCAGATCATTCGGCTTATGACGCATATATGTTTCTCATAGAAACTCCCGACAAAAAGATACTGCACACAGGAGATTTCAGGGCGCACGGATATCATGGGAAAGAACTGATTCCTCTTATCCGGGAAAAGGTCAGGAGAAATGGTGAGCGTGACATTGATATCCTGATCACAGAAGGTACAATGATGAGCCGTAATGTCAAAAAGGTCATGACCGAAGAACAGATGAAGGAGGAAGCCGGGAATATCTTCAGCAGAAACAGATATGCGTTTCTGATATGCTCCTCAACAAATCTTGATTCTCTCGCCACCTTCCACAATGCGGCAAAGTCATTCGGAATGCAGACATTTGTTTACAGCAGCTATATAAGCAAGCAGTTAAAAACCTTTTCCGATACCGCAGGCAGTTCTGACAGAACATATAGGTTCAGCGGATATTACCTGCTTGAGCCGGAAAAGCAGCTTACACATGAAAAGTGGAAAAAGCCGAAGACACAGGCGCAGTTTATGCGAGACTACGGCTTTCTGGTAATAATCAAGCCTGAGGACTACTGCCGCAGGTATATCGAAATGTTTATCGACCTGACACCTGTTATAATTTATTCAATGTGGGACGGTTTTCTTAACGTCAATCACCCTGCATACAACAAAATCTGGGACGACTTTCTGAAAGAGCAGAAAGGAAACGGAGCTGAGGTAATATATCTTCACACAAGCGGTCATGCAGACCCTGATACGATCGCCGAGGTCATCAGAGCTGTTTCGCCGAAAGAGGCGATCTACCCAATACATACAGAGAGCTCGTCAGGCTTTTATGACCTCGATATTCCACAGGAATTAAAAGACCGAATAGTTCTTCTGCGATAAACGTTTTGAATGTCATGCCATATTTTGACTTGACGCTTTGTTTTTTGGGAAATAGCCCGAGGTCGGATAAGTCAGACATATTCAAAGCCTCCCTCCGGGAATACGTTACGGGGAGATACTAACACAGCTCAGGTCGATGTCGGAATTGTACATTGCCTTTTGATATTGAATATTGACGTTATTTGCATTAAGCGTATTCAGGAAATCCTCGTTGATAATAGGATGAAATGCATCGGCAAGCATTATACCGCATATTGAGCCGATCGCTTTATCGTCATGCAGGCGGATAAGTTCAGCATATCCTCTGGTATTCTTATTTTTCACTGCTTTATTGATAGAAAACGCTCCGCCATCAGTCAGCAGGTCTCTCATGTAATTTGAATAGAAGAATATCTCGGTCACTAAGCCCATCATTGCATTATGCGCTTTCAGCTCAACAACGTCAAACACGGAACCGTTCCATGTCCACAGGTCGATCGCAGAGTGTCTGCCGGTAAAAACAGCGTTATCCGTGCTGACCTCATTTATAAACAACCCCACTGGCAGCTGCCTGTACACTTTATTGCTCCCGACAATACCGCTGCCGATAACTCTCGATAAATTTCCGTTTTCGGAGAGCAGCTTCTCAATAACGTTTTCCGTGTTGTGAACATTTTTTACGCCTGCGTCTCCGTAACCGATATTGTTTGTCAGGATGTTTTTTTGCATAAACCCTGCAAAGGCAGCAGTTTCATTTTTCAATCTGTCAGACAGCGTAAACCACGTCGAATACTGTGCTGAAAAACGAAGTGCCCTATACAGAAAACGTTCTTTGTGTCCTTTCTTGTTATCAAAATCGCCGGATATTTCAAGTTCAACACAAGGAGAAGCAATTCCTTGTTTTTTCATTGCGATATACATTGCAATGCTCCAGCCTTCAAAAGCATTACAGTCCGCCTGCATATTAGTTTTGCTTATTATCTCGGCATCAAGAACAATCTTACAGGTGCTTTCGTTGATCGAAAAGTTAATACCACTAGGTAATTTTATGCTGCTGCCATAACTCTTTCTGAGAATTTCAAGTGCAGACTTGCAGTTCTGCTCCGTTGTCATATTATACATCTCCTTATGTATCCCGGGGAAACGCTGATTAAAACAAAATCGCCCCGTCTGGTTTCGCACAAAAATTCACATATGCCATAACAAATAACCACCATATTGTGCGAAACTAAGGAAGCACTGAATAAATCACGCCCGGCGGCTTGGCACGCATCTTGCTTGCATCTTTTCCGCCATATTGCACAAATTTCG
>CAMERU010000049.1 GCA_945935925.1 uncultured Clostridia bacterium
TCCGTCTTGACGGCATTGCTCCCGCTCCCCGTGGTATCCCGCAGATCGAGGTAACGTTCGATATCGACGCGAACGGTATCGTAAACGTATCCGCAAAGGACCTCGGCACAGGCAAGGAGCAGCACATCTCCATCACCGCCTCCACCAACATGAGCAAGGAGGACATCGACAAGGCTGTCAAGGAAGCAGAGGCTTTCGCGGCAGAGGACAAGAAGCGTAAGGAGGACGTTGACACGCGCAACGAAGCGGACTCCATGGTATATCAGATAAAGAAGTCCATGACAGACTTCGGCGACAAGGTAACTGCCGACGACAAGGCTAAGGTAGAGCCCAAGATCACCGCGCTCGAGGAAGCGCTCAAGGGCACCGATATCGAGGCTGTCAAGAAGGCTAAGGAGGAGCTCCAGACCGCATTCTACGATGTTGCGGGCAGGATCTATCAGGCTAACGGCGGCAATCCCGAGGATATGGCTGCGGCTGCGCAGGCGGCACAGAACGCCGCACAGGATAAGGGCGGCAATGATGACGGCGCGGTAGATGTTGAGTTTACCGAGAAGTAATTTTCGGCGGCATTGCAGTAACGCGCGCTGCTGCGGCTGAGGTGCCGGTGAATAGGGGGCAGCGCCTTGAGGCATAATGCCGCAGGGCGTTGTCTTGTACCGCGCATGACCGACGTTTTCGGCGGCGGAATTTTCCCGTAAAGGATTGATGATATATGGAAAAGAGAGATTATTACGAGGTGCTCGGGCTGCAAAAGGGCGCTTCCGACGACGAGATAAAAAAGGCTTATCGCAAGATGGCGAAGAAGTATCACCCCGACCTTAATCCCGACGATCCCGAGGCAGAGGCAAAGTTCAAGGAAGTCAACGAGGCAAATCAGGTGCTGTCCGACCCTGACAAGCGCGCAAAGTACGACCAGTTCGGCTTTGCCGGCGTTGACCCGAGCTACGGCGCGGGCAGCGGTGCGGGCGGCTTCGGCGGGTTCAGCGGCGGCTTCGACGGCGTTGACCTCAGCGATATTTTCGGGGATATTTTTGGCGGCATGGGCGGCTTCGGCGGCTCGCGTTCCTCGGGTGGGAATGCGAATGCTCCGCGCCGCGGTACGGATATCGCCGTTCAGCTCGACATAAGCTTCATGGAAGCCTGCAAGGGCGTTTCCCATGATATAACCGTGAACAGGGTAGAGGACTGCCCCGACTGTAACGGAACGGGCGCCAAGGCGGGTACCACCGCCAAGACCTGCCCCGACTGCAAGGGCTCGGGCAGGGTCAGCGTTCAGCAGCGCACCATGTTCGGCTCTATGATGAGCCAGCGCCCCTGCACGAAGTGCGGCGGGAAGGGTAAGATAATCGAAAATCCCTGTCCGAAGTGCAGCGGCTCGGGCAAGGTCAATATGCGCAAGACGGTCAGCGTGAAGGTGCCTGCGGGTATCGACAACGGCATGACGCTGAACGTGCGCGGACAGGGCAACGTGGGCAGCAACGGCGGTCCGCGCGGCGACCTCAAGGTGCGCATAACCGTCCGCAAGGACCCGATGTTCGAGCGCGAGGATTACAACATATGGATAGATTTCCCGATAACATACGCGCAGGCGGCTCTCGGCGCGGAAATAGAAGTGCCTACCATTGACGGAAAGGTGAGCTATAACGTCCCCGCGGGGACGCAGCCCGGTACGGTGTTCCGCCTCCGCGGAAAGGGCGTTCAGAAGCTCCAGCGCAACGAGGGCGACCGCGGCGATCAGATGGTGCGCATAAACGTCGAGGTGCCGAAGAACCTTTCAAAGAAGCAGAAGGACGCGCTTCAGGCGTTCGAGGATACGCTCGAGCCGAAGAATTACGAAAAGCGCAGCTCGTTTTTCTCGAAGTTCAGGGATATGTTCGGAAAATAACTTATCGACCCGCGGCGGCAGCGCTGCGGGTCTTGCGCTGCTTAAACATCGCTGCAAGATTGAACGGCACAACTTGCACAAATTGCGCTTATTCTTTATCTTTAGAGGGAAATATTGCCTTGCGGAGAAACTTGAAGCTTGCGCAATTGCATTAATTTTGCCTCTGTTTGTGCAAGGTGCTGAAAATGCTCGGAAAAATTTACGGCGATTTGTTCAATAATGCAGTAGACAAAACGGCATTTTTCCGCTATAATAATAACTGTGATAAGCGAAACGACGGTGTTTCGAGGGCAGGCTTCCTGCGCTCCGAACGCCGTTTTTTGTGTTTATCGGACAACTAAACAAAACAACTCTCAAGGAGGAAAAGGGACATGGCAGAAAATTTTAACGTGGTTGAACAGTTCGGTATCGACGTATTCAACGAAGAAACGATGAAGCAGCGTCTTCCCAAGAATGTATTCAAGGCACTGAAAAAGACTATCGCAGAGGGCAAGGAGCTTGACAGCTCTATCGCCGACGTGGTAGCGAGCGCCATGAAGGACTGGGCTATCGAAAAGGGCGCAACACATTACACTCACTGGTTCCAGCCGATGACAGGTATTACCGCCGAGAAGCACGACAGCTTCATTTCCCCGATGGGCGACGGCACCGTTATCATGGAATTTTCGGGCAAGGAGCTTATCAAGGGCGAGCCTGACGCGTCCAGCTTCCCCTCCGGCGGCATCAGAGCCACATTCGAGGCGAGAGGCTATACCGCATGGGATCCTACCTCCTACGCTTTCGTAAAGGGCGGCTCCTTATATATCCCCACCGCATTCTATTCCTACTCCGGCGAAGCGCTGGACAAGAAAACTCCTCTTCTGCGCTCCATGGACGTTGTTTCCGACGCGGCTCTGAGAATACTCAAGCTGTTCGGCAACACCACCGCCAAGAGAGTTGTTGCGACTGTCGGCGCAGAGCAGGAATACTTCCTTGTTAATAAGGAAACCTACGACAAGAGAAAAGACCTTATCTTCACGGGCAGAACGCTGTTCGGCGCTCCCGCTCCCAAGGGTCAGGAGCTGGACGACCACTACTTCGGCACGATCAAGGATCGCGTTGCAAGCTACATGAAGGATCTTGACGAGCACCTCTGGAAGCTCGGTATCACCTCCAAGACAAAGCACAATGAGGTTGCTCCCGCTCAGCACGAGAATGCTCCCATATTTGCTCCCGCAAACCTTGCGACAGACCAGAACCAGCTCACAATGGAGCTGATGAAGAAGATCGCTCTCGAGCACGGGCTTGTTTGCCTGCTCCACGAGAAGCCCTTCGCGGGTATAAACGGCTCCGGTAAGCACGACAACTGGTCGCTGTCCACCGACGACGGTCAGAACCTGCTCGATCCCGGCAAGAGCCCCATGGAGAACGCACAGTTCCTGACATTCCTTGTTGCGATCATCAAGGCTGTCGATGAATATGCAGACCTGCTCCGTCTGTCCGTTGCTTCCGCCGGAAATGACCACAGACTCGGCGCAAACGAGGCACCTCCCGCTATCATCTCTATCTTCCTCGGCGAAGAGCTTGAGAACGTTATCGAGGCTCTCGAGGAGGGCAAGGAGTACACCTCCGGCAGAACGATGTTCAACGTTGGCGTTTCCTCGCTGCCCAATTTCCCGAAGGATACTACCGATAGAAACAGAACCTCTCCGTTCGCTTTCACGGGCAACAAGTTCGAGTTCAGAAGCGCAGGCTCCAGCCTGAACGTTGCGGGACCGAACACCGTTCTCAACACCATCGTTGCAAACTCTCTGTCAGAATTTGCGGATGAGCTGGAGAAGGCTGATGACTTCAACGCCGCTCTGCATGACCTGCTCGTAAAGAACATCAAGGAGCACAAGAAGGTCATCTTCAACGGCAACGGCTACGGTCCCGAGTGGCTTGTAGAAGCCGAGAAGCGCGGTCTGCCGAACCTCAAGTCCACCGTCGACGCTATCCCCTGCCTGACCGCAGAGAAGAATGTAAAGTTGTTCACCAAGTACGGCGTTTACAGCGAGGTCGAGCTGCACTCCAGGGAAGAGATCCAGCTTGAAAATTATTCCAAGGTTATCAATATAGAAGCTCTTACGGCTGCCGACATGGCAAAGACAGAGATCCTGCCTGCCGTAATGAAGTTTGCCAAGGACGTATGCGATATGGCGGCAAGCAAGAAGGCTGTCGGCGTTGAGCCCACGGTTGAGGTCGAGATGGCTAAGAAGGTCAACACCCTCACCATTGCGCTCAAGGAAAAGGCTGACGCGCTGTCCGACGCCGTTGTTAAGGCTCAGGAGATCACAGACCCGCTCGAGAACGCGCGCTACTATCACGACGAGGTATTCGCCGCTATGCAGAGCCTGCGCGCAGTAGCAGACGAGCTTGAAACCATTGTAGGAGAGAGCTACTGGCCGTATCCTACATACGATGAGCTGCTGTTCAACGTTTGATAACGTTTAGTGAACAGCGGGTGTCATCGCTGCGGATATCCCGCAGATGAAACATGACTTAAAGCGATTCTCGCTTTAAGATATCCCGCTCCCTTTCCCTTTTGGGCTGTCATCAAGGCAGCCCCTTTTTCTTTTAAAATATTCTCATAAATTTTTAAAAACCCCTTGCAATTTTTATAAACCTGTGGTATAATTCTATGGTATGGTATAACAATGTAGTGCGCTACATATATGATCAATTTATATCGGAGGAATTTCAGCTAATGGGAATTTTTGAGATAATCAGCGCTATCGTTCTGATTCTGGCTTGTGTATTTATCGTAATAATCGTCCTCATGAAGGACACAAAGACGCAGATGTCGCAGACGATCTCGGGCTCCAGCTCCGACAGCTTCTACCAGAAGAACGCCGGCAGAACCAAGGAAGCAATGCTCAACAAGGCAACGATCGCTTCCGCTGTGATATTCTTTGTGCTCGCGCTCGCGGTAAATATCATTAATGTTTACTTTGGCGGCAATAAAACCGATTCCGATACTTCTTCGGCTCAGACAAGCTCGTCGGTGACGGAAACAGAAGATGGCACCGCCGAAACGTTGGAGGAGATAGTCATTGAAACCAACGCAACGGCTGACGCAGGCTCGGCAACCTCGGAGAGCGTTTCCTCGGCAGCAGCCGAATAAAACATTTCGGACAGGTCTTTGTGCCTGTCCTTTTTGTTAATTCCATGTTAAATCGTTCGTATGCGGGAATAATATAACGCAGCACTGCGAAAGGATATTGTATGAACAGACTGAAAACAAACATTATCTGCGCGCTTTTCTCGGCGGGCGCGGACGGTATGTCCGAAAAGGAGCTCATCAAGGCGCTTGAGCTCACGAAAAAGGGCGCAAAGAAGCTTGCGGACGCCCTCGCCGATATGAAGCGCTTCGGCGACATAACCAACAAAAAAGGCGTTTGGCGCATTAAAAATACCGAGGATTATTTCGAGGCGGTAATAACGCGCGTTTCGCCCAAGTCGGGCTTTATGACAAGGCAGGGAGAACTGCCCGAGGAATTTTTCGTGCGCGGGCGCGACATGATGGGCGCTGTCCCCGGGGACATTGTTCTTGCGAAAAAGATATGCGGAGCCGATGAGATAAATCACCACAGCGCCGAGGCAGTCGTGCTGGACGTGCTGATGGAAAGCGACCGGCTGCTCACGGGCGTTATCGTCGCGGAGGGCAACAGGCTGAAAGTCCTCCCCGACAAGCTTTGCGGCGAGCCGCTCGTTATCGCAAAGGCAGGGAAGAAGCCGCTTGCCGTGGGCGATAAGGTGGTATTCTCAATAAAGAAGCGCGGCGAGAGCCATTTTGACCACACCGTCGCAATAGAGGACAGCTTCGGTTCCTGCGAAAACGCGCGCGCGGGCGCCGAGGCGTATATGCTCGCGAACGGGCTTCACACCGTGTTCCCCGATGAGGTGCTGTTCGAGGCCTCAAAGCTTAACATTGATGACCCCGACCCCGACGAGGTTTCACGCAGGCTCGACCTGCGCGGCGAGCCGATCTTCACGATAGACGGCGCTGACACAAAGGATATCGACGACGCGGTAAGCATTGCGCGCGTTGAGGGCGGCTACAAGCTCGGCGTGCATATCGCCGATGTTTCCCACTATGTAAAAAAGGGGAGCAAGCTTGACGAGGAAGCGTTCTTCCGCGGAACGTCGATTTATTACGCGGATATGGTAGTGCCGATGCTCCCGAAGGAGCTGTCCAACGGCATATGCTCGCTCAACCCGAACGTAGACAGGCTGGCGTTTTCCTGCCTTATGGACGTAAGCGCGGACGGAAAGCTGCTTGGCTACCGCTTTGAAAAATCGGTCATTCGCAGCCGCGTAAAGGGCGTTTATTCCGAGGTCAACGCGATAATCGACGGTACAGCGGACGACGCCGTAAAGGAGAAATATTCCCGCGTTATCGACCGCATACCGATAATGCTGGAGCTTGCGCAGACGCTCGAAAAGAACCGTAAGGACCGCGGCGCGCCCGAGATTGACACCACCGAAAGCAAGATAATCACCGACGAGAACGGCGTATGTATCAATGTTAAGCCGAGGGAGCGCGGCGTTGCGGAGCGGATAATCGAGGAGTTCATGCTGATGGCGAACAATTCCGCCGCGGCGCTCGCGATGAAAGAAAAGATACCGTTCGTTTACCGCGTTCACGAAGCGCCCGCCGCAGAGAAGCTCATCACGCTGAACGAAACGCTGACCGCGCTCGGAATCAACCCCGAGGGGATAACCGAAAAGGCTTCCGCCGCCGACCTTGCGCGCATTATCCGCGAAAACAAGGACAGCGACCGCTACGAGGTCATCAACCGCATAGTCCTGCGCACCATGATGAAAGCGCGCTACTCCGAGGAGCCCCTCGGGCATTACGGGCTTGTTATGCCGGAATACGCGCATTTCACCTCTCCCATACGCCGCTACGCGGATCTTTCGATACACCGCATTCTGACCGACTATGTGTACGCGCTCAGCACCGAAAAGCTCTGCAAAAAATACACCGACTTCGCGGTTAAAGCGGCGCTTCAGGCGAGCAACACCGAGCTTTCCGCCGTGCGCTGCGAGCGCGAGTGCGAGAACCTTTACATGGCGGAGTATATGAAGAAGCATATCGGCGAGGAATACGACGGCTTTATTTCGGGGGTAAGCCCGAGCGGGGTTTTCGTTACCCTCGGGAACACCGTCGAGGGTATGGTGTCCGTGGCGCACCTGCCGCTCGGCGAGTACGAGGTACAGCACGGCGTTATACTCACCGGCGCGGCTGACGGCAGCATTTTCACCGTCGGCGACAGGGTGAGGGTGAAGTGCGTTTCGGTCAACGTAAACGGCGGGTTCATTGATTTTGAATTTGTCGGAAAAAAGGCTGATACAGCGGAATAATAAATTAAGCGGCACCGTTATGTGGTGCCGCTTTGTATTTATATGGGAATACACCCCGCTATCCTTTCGGGGGCAAGCTCGGGGATATCCCAGAACGCGTCGCGCATTTGCTGCCCGACCTCCTCGGAATATTCCGTCTGCTTTGAATACAGCTTGACATTGCATATCCTGTCCCATTCGGAGAGTGTGCCGCTGTCCAGCCATGTCATGCAGTCAAGCAGCGCGACCGACAGCACCGCTGCGGCTGCAAGCCCCATTCCCGAAACGATCTCCCCGTCGAGCGCTCCCGTCGTGAAATGCCGATACACGAAGTAAACGGCGATATGCTCGTACTGCCACAGCGCGCCGCCGTTATCCTCAAAAAAACGCGGCAGCGCGCTGAAAAGCTCGTCCGCGCGAGACAGCAGCTCCGTGGACTTCGCCGTCCATTCGGCGTTAAGCGGCTCGCCGTCGTTCAGCAGCTTCAGCAGCGCGGCGGCGGTTTCGCGGCGCTCGTTCGGGGTCAATTTTGTATTTTCGGGGACATTTTCGGGCAGCGGGCTGCCGTTGTCGAGGGAGGATTGCGCGGCGCGGACGAACGCCGTGCAGCTCCGCAGCCGTTCCCCGAGTGGGAGCGACCTGTCCCGAAGCAATGCGAACACCCGCTCCCTCGCCGAGAGGACGGCGCGCAGAAGCTCCTCGTCACAGTTTTCAAAGGAAGGCTCGCTGCTGTCCTCACAAACAAAAGAGAGCGGAGCGCTGTCGCAGAACAGCAGGCGGCAGACCTCCTCGCAGCAAAGCCCCAGCCCCGCCTCCTCAATATCGTTGTAACAGCCGAAAAATCTCGGGTGGAGCGCGCAGATGTCGCACAGCGCGCCCTCGCCCATGTTAAGCACCAGCTCGCACAGCCCGTCCTCGCGAAGCAGCGCGCAGCGCTCGTCCGCAGTGTTGGCAAAGGAAGGCTGCTCCCCGTGTATTATCGCGCAGCGGAGGCGTTCGCCGAATGCTCCCTTTGCGTTGTTAAAGCGCTCCATAGCGGCGGGGTCGATGTCTATCTCCCAGCCGATACAGCAGTTGTCGGTGCATTTGTCGGCAATGCACACGAAATCATCATAAAACCGCGGCTTGACAATTTTCATAGCGCACCTTATTTCTCGATTTCAACGCGCACGCGGAAGTCGTCGCCGAGAACAAGCTTTCCGCTGACGGTATCGCCGCGCTTTGTGACGAAGCCCTTGAGCGTGATGGAGCTGCCCTTTTCAACGATACGCTTCGCCTGCGTCGGGGACACCTCCTTGCCCCACATTTCTTTCATGAAGAAGAAGCCGCAGCTGCCCCTGCTGTCCTCGCAGGAGTAGCTTTTCTGCATTTCATAGACGTTTTTGCCGCATTTGGGGCATTTTCCGACGAGCGGCAGCCTTGAAAATCTGAACGGGTTGCTTTCCCGCTTTTCGGCGGTGGAATTGTCGCGGACAAGCTGCCGCGTGAAAGCTATGATATCGCTGAGGAACTTCTCGTCGCTCGCCTGACCGCGCGCTATCTGCTGGAGCACCGTTTCCCATTCGGCGGTCATTTTCGCGGATTTAACGTTCTCGGGCACGACGTCGATAACGCGAACGCCCTTGTCGGTGGGAATGAGCTGCTTGCCCTTGCGCTCGACGTACTGCCGCTTGACAAGCGTTTCGATTATCGCGGCGCGGGTCGCGGGCGTACCGAGCCCCTTTTTCTCAACGTCGTCGTCCTCATTGTAGTCGTCGTTGCCCGCGTGCTCCATTGCGGAGAGCAGCATATCCTCGGTGTAGCGCTTCGGCGGAGTTGTCTTGTGCTCGACGGGCTTCGCGGACTTCACGGGGATAATATCGCCCTCGGCAAGCTTCGGGAGCTTGCCGCCGAGCGCTTCCTCCTCGTCGTCCTCGTCTGCGGAGGTATCTATCCCTTTAAGGCGGGACTTTGCCGCCGCGTTGAGGTCTTTCCACCCGCCCGCGGTGACGGTCTTTCCGCGCGCGGTGAACTTCTCGCCGCCGCAGTCGAGCTCGGCGGTGACAGCCTCGTAGCTGTGCTTCGGGGATACCGCGCAGAGCAGCCTTGCCGCAACGAGATACAGCACGTTCCAGCATTCCTCGGTTAAATTGTTGAAATTAAATCGGGCTATCTCCTTTGTGGGGAGAAGCGCGTGGTGGTCGGACACCTTGTCGTTGTTGATGAGCCGCTTTATGTCGGGCTCGCAGTGCTGCTCCTCAAATTCCTTACCGAACGGGAAAGCCGCCGCGGTGAGCCTTACCGCCTCGGCAGCGGTCTGCTCCATGTCGTCGGTTATGTAGCAGCTGTCGGTGCGGGGGTAGGTGAGCAGCTTTGTTTCGTAAAGCTTCTGCGCGCAGTCAAGGGTCTGCTGCGCGGTGTAGCCGAAAAGCTTGTTCGCGTCGCGCTGGAGAGAGGTGAGGTCGTAAAGCTTGGGCGGGTTGGAGTTTTTCTGCTCGGTCGTTACGGTGAGAACCTTTGCGCTTTCGCCGCAGTGCTCCGCCGTGCGGTTGGCGTTGAGCTCTCCCTCTATCTTGCCGCTTTCGGCGGTGAATTTCCCGCAGTTTATCACAACGGTGAAATATTTCGAGGAGTTGAACTGCTCGATCTTCTTTTCGCGCTCGACAAGCATTGCGAGCGTCGGGGTCTGAACTCGTCCCACCGAAAGGAGATTGTGGTACTTGCAGGTGAAAAGCCGCGTCGCGTTCATTCCGACGATCCAGTCCGCCTTGCTCCGCGCAAGCCCCGAGCGGTACAGCGCGTCATATTCGCTCCCGTCGCGCAGGTCGCGGAACCCGTCGCGTATCGCCTCGTCGGTCATGCTGCTTATCCAGAGGCGCTTTATGGGCTTGGTGCATTTCGCCTCGTTGTAAACATAGCGGAAAACGCATTCGCCCTCGCGCCCCGCGTCGGTCGCGCAGATCACCTCGTCAACGTCGGGGCGCTCCATCAGCGCCTTGATACGCTCGAACTGCTCGGCGGTGCTTTCGAGCACCGTCCATTTGAATTCGTCGGGGATTATCGGCAGATCCTCGAAGCGCCACGGCTTGCGGCGGTACGCCTCGCCGTATTCCTCGGGTCCCGCCGGCGCGACGAGATGCCCGAAGCACCATGACACGATATAACCGTTTCCTTCAGTGTAGCCCTCCGCGCGGCGGTTCGCGCCAATCACCTTTGCTATCGAATTGCCCACCGAGGGCTTTTCCGCTATAACTAATTTCATTTGTTTACCTCGCTTTGTTTTCGTGTGGTCATTGCCTTATCCATTTTATCACATTCCGATAATTTTGGCAATAGAAAATTTGCCGCATAATAGTTTTCCTATTGACATATGTGTCGAATTAGGGTATATTATATTATGGTGCAATACGCTTCTTGAAAGGATAAAAAGAAATAATATGGATAACATTGTCAGCTTAAAAAACCTCGTGATGAACTTTGAAGACGGGGAGCAGATACTCCACGGAATTAACCTTGACATAAAGGACAAGGAATTTGTAACTCTTCTGGGACCCTCCGGCTGCGGAAAAACGACCACGCTCCGCATAATCGCGGGCTTTCTCGAGCCGACGAGCGGCGACGTGTTCTTTGACGGCAGGCGCATAAACGGCGTACCGCCGCACAAGCGCAATGTAAACACCGTATTTCAGCGGTACGCGCTGTTCCCGCACCTCAACGTTTACGAGAACATAGCGTTCGGTCTGCGCGTTAAGAAAACTCCCGAAAAGGAGGTAGTAAGGCGCGTTGGTGAAATGCTGGAGCTCGTCAACCTGAAGGGCTTTGAAAAGCGCTCGGTCAATCATCTTTCGGGCGGTCAGCAGCAGCGCGTCGCGATCGCGAGGGCGCTTGTAAACCGACCGAAGGTGCTGCTGCTTGACGAGCCGCTCGGCGCGCTCGACCTCAAGCTGCGCAAGGAGATGCAGGTAGAGCTGCGCAAGATACAGCAGGCGCTGGAGCTGACGTTCGTATATGTAACGCACGATCAGGAGGAAGCGCTCACCATGAGCGACACCGTTGTCGTCATGAACAACGGCAGCATACAGCAGATAGGCTCCCCGACCGACATTTACAACGAGCCTGTCAACGCGTTCGTCGCGGATTTCATCGGCGAGAGCAATATCGTCAACGGCTGTATGCCGCGCGACTTCCTTGTTGAATTTGCGGGGAAGCGGTTCGAGTGCGTTGACAAGGGCTTTTCGCCCAACGAAACGGTAGACGTGGTTATCCGTCCCGAGGACATAAAGATAATCCCCGCGGAGAGCGCGAAGCTCACGGGAATTGTCGAGTCGGTGGTATTCAAGGGCGTTCATTATGAAATGATAGTGGACGGCGTTGACCATAAGTGGATGATACATTCGACGAAGCACGCGCCCGTCGGCACAATGATAGGAATGAACTTTGACCCCGACGACATTCACATCATGAAAAAGACGGAGGTGGACGGCTGATGAAAATGAAGCTTTTCGCCGCGCCGTACCTTGTGTGGATGGTCGTGTTCATACTTGTGCCGCTGATAATGGTGGCGTTTTTCGCGTTCACGACGGACGGCGGCGAGTTCACCCTCGACAACATTTCCGACGTGGGTCAGTATGCGAATATTTTCGTGCGGTCGATATGGCTTGCGCTTATCGCAACGGCGATATGCCTTGTCATGGCTTATCCCGTCAGCTTCATGCTCTCCCGAATGGACAAGCACAGGCAGGGGACAATGCTGATGATAGTTATGCTCCCGATGTGGATGAATTTCCTTTTGAGGACATACGCGTGGATGACGCTTCTCGGCAACAACGGCATCATCAACTTCCTGTTCGGGCTTATCGGACTGGGCCCGTTCAAGCTTATCAACACGCAGGGCGCTGTCGTGCTCGGCATGGTTTATAATTACCTCCCGTTCATGATACTGCCGCTGTATTCCGTTATGGTCAAGATAGACAAGAGCCTTATCGAGGCGGCGCAGGATCTCGGCTGCGGGTCGTTCGGCGTGCTGTTCAGGGTGATATTCCCGCTAAGTCTCCCCGGGGTGACCTCGGGTATAACAATGGTATTCGTCCCCGCGATATCGACGTTCATTATTTCAAGAATGCTCGGCGGCGGCTCCAATCTGCTTATCGGCGACCTTATCGAAATGCAGTTCCTCGGCAATTCCTACAACCCGCACCTCGGCGCGGCAATTTCGCTCGTGCTGATGGTCATAATCCTCGTGATAATGACCCTTATGAACCAGTTCAGCCCCGACGATCAGGTGCTGATGTAAGGAGGTGCGCAGGTGAAAAAATTAGGTAAGATATACATGAGCCTTGTGCTTATGTTTCTTTATGTGCCCATTTTCGTGCTTATCGTCTTTTCGTTCAACGAGAGCAAGAGCCGCTCGGTTTTCAGCGGGTTTACGCTCGAATGGTATGAAAAGCTGTTCCGCAACGAGATAATCATTTCCTCCCTCATTAACACAATAATCATCGCAGTCATTGCCAGCGTTGTTTCAACGATACTCGGAACGCTCGCCGCGATCGGAATATCCCGTATGCGGAAGTTTCCCAAGGCGGTGATAATGAACATCACGAATATGCCGGTCATCAACCCCGAGATAGTAACGGGCGTTTCGCTCATGCTGCTTTTCGTGTTCTTTGCGGCGAGAATGAACCTCGAATTTGGTTTTGTGACGCTTGTCATAGCGCACATCACGTTTGACGTGCCGTATGTTATTCTCAACGTTATGCCTAAGTTCGGTCAGATGGACCCTCACCTCTACGAGGCGGCGCAGGATCTTGGCTGCGGGCCGTTCAGTGCGTTTGTCAAGGTGGTGCTCCCCGAGATAATGCCGGGCGTTGTCAGCGGCTTTCTCATGGCGTTCACCTATTCGCTGGACGATTTTGTTATCAGCTATTTCACGAGCGGCTCGACTTCGCAGACGCTGCCGATAACCATTTACTCCATGACAAGGCGCAAGATATCGCCCGAGATAAACGCGCTGTCCACCATAATTTTCGTGGTAGTCGTGCTTATCCTTGTTATCAAGAATATCATAGAAAGCCGTGCGGCAAGGCGCGGGAGAGGTGAGCGCGTATGAAAAGAAAAATCTTTGCCGCGCTGACGCTTTCTGCGGCGCTTCTCTGCGGCTGCGGCAACAGCGCCGTCACCGACGAGCCGACCGCCGAGAGCGGAGAGAGTGAGGAGAGCGAGGCGCAGACGCTCACCGTGTCCGACCCGGAATACTACACCCGCTTCAAGGACGACAACATCTCGATAAACGTCTACAACTGGGGCGAGTACATCTCGACGGGCGCGGACGAGGGTACGCTCAACGTCAACGCCGAGTTCACAAAGCTTACCGGAATAAAGGTCAACTACACCAACTACGCCACCAACGAGGAGCTTTATGCCAAGCTTAAAGGCGGCGGAGCAAGCTACGACATCATAATCCCGTCGGATTATATGATAAGCAAGATGATAAAAGAGGGCATGGTGCAGAAGCTTGACTTTGACAATATTCCGAATTTTTCCTATATAATGGATAATTTCCGAAATCAGGCTTACGACCCGACGAACGAATATTCCGTGCCCTACACATGGGGAACGGTAGGTATAATATATGACGCGACTGTTATTGACATTGACAGCGAGGACATCGACTGGGATCTTCTCTGGAACGAGGACTACGCCGATCAGATACTGATGTTCGACAACCCGCGCGACGCGTTCGCTATTGCCGAGCTTTCGCTTGGGTATTCGCTCAACACTGAGGACAGCGAGGAGCTTATCAGATCCGCCGAGCTGCTCAAGCAGCAGAAAAAGGTGGTTCAGGCGTATGTAATGGACGAGGTTTTCGACAAGATGACCGCGGGCGAGGCGCTCATAGCGCCGTATTACGCGGGCGACGCGCTGACCATTCTGGAGGACAACGACGCGCTTGAATTTGTCGTCCCGAAGAGCGGGACAAATCTGTTCATTGACGCAATGTGTATTCCGACCTGCGCCAAGAACAAGGAAGCCGCCGAGATGTATATAAATTTCCTGTGCGAGCCCGACATTGCCTACTCCAACATTGACTATATCTGCTATTCAACGCCGCACTCCGCAGCGTTTGAAATGCTTGACGAGGAGGTAAGGGAGAACCCCGTTTCCTATCCCGACGAGGAATTTATCGCCGAGAATACGTCGGTTTTCGTCAATCTGTCAGACGAAGCGGGACGGCAGATGCAGGACCTCTGGACGGAGATGAAGTCCGCAGAGGAGGAAACTCCCAATCGGCTGCTTGTGCCGATATTCCTGCTTTTATGTATCGCGCTTATCGTTTTCGTGCTTATCAGGCGGCATATCAGGAAGAAAAAGGATATCTTCTGATTATTCAAAACAATACCGGCAGGAGGTTATTTCTGCCGGTATTTTTATGGGGTTATTTAAACAAGCTCTATGCGCCGCGTTGCGGTTTTTTCGGTAAATTCATTGTCGTGCTCGGTGAATAACATGGTGATGTCGGAGGAGGTGAGCAGCTGCTCTATCTGCATTCGCGATACCACGTCGATATAGTTCAGCGGCTCGTCCCAGATATAGAGATGAGCGCGCTCCGAAAGGCTCCGCGCGAGCATGACCTTCTTGCGCTGACCCGCGCTGTAACCGTCTGTCGACCTGTCGAAAAGCTCCCGCGGGAACCCGAGCTTGCGCAGTATCGCGAGGAAAAGGCTCACGTCAAGCCCGCGCTCCTCGGCGTAGTCGGCGAGCGTTCCGCGAAGCTCCCCGTCGGTCTGCGAAACGACCGACACGACAACCCCGCTCGAAAGGGCGATACAGCCGCTGTCGGGAGTGATCTCCCCCAAAAGCATACGGATAAGCGTTGTCTTTCCGCAGCCGTTCCGCCCGCAAAGCGCGACGCGTTCGCCCCGCCTTATCTCGAACCCGAGCCCGCCGAACAGCGTCCTGTCGCCGAGCGAAAGACTCAGATTTTCGCCCCGCGCGAGCACCTCGCTGTGATACCGCAGCGGCGTGAGCTTCAGCTGCTCTGCCTCGTCTATGTTTTTCAGCAGCGAGTATTTCGCCTCGATATCGCGCTCCACTCTTGCTTCCATGCACTTTGCGCGGTTCATGAGCTTCTGCGCTTTTTTTGCGACGGACGGGCGGCGGGTGAGCGATTTTTCGGTTTTTACGGGGTCAAAGCCTATCTTTGTCGCGGCGATCTTCTCGGAATGGCGCGCAGCCTTGTCTGCTGCGGCTTCAAGCTGCTTTATCTCGCGTTTCAGCTTCTCGTTTTCCGAGCGCTCGAAGTTGTCGCGGTCAAGCTTGTTGCGGTGCCACGAGGAGAAATTCCCGCTTTGAAGCTCGATGTTCTGCCTGTTTATTACAAGGATATGGTCGATCGCCTCGTCAAGGAAAGCCCTGTCGTGCGACACAAGGATAAACCCCGATTTTCTGCTCAGGTACCGCCCGAGCACCTTTCTTGCGCGGGCGTCAAGGTGATTTGTCGGCTCGTCGATGAGCAGGAAGCTGTTTTCCCGCAGGAAAAGCGCCGCCAGCAGCGCCTTTGTCTGTTCGCCGCCCGACAGCGTGCCG
>CAMERU010000050.1 GCA_945935925.1 uncultured Clostridia bacterium
TTATTACGACTTCACGACGAATATCCCCAACCGCAGTATGCTCGAAAAGGAATTTCCCGCCCTTATAGCAGACGGAAAAAACAGCGCCGTTATTTCCGTGGAAATAGCCAATCTGAAAAACCTCTCCGAAATATACAGCTGCGAATATGCCGACGATATCGTCCGCAGCATCGCCGAATACATTTCCGCGATACCGTGCAGCTCACATAAAAAGGTGTACCGCTTCAGCAACGACATTCTTTTCATCACACTCACCGATTGCAGCACCGATGAAGCGCGTCAGCTCGCGCAGGCGATACTTACAAAATTCCGCTCGCCGTGGTTCCTCGGAGATACCGAGCACCACCTTGAGGTGTACGCGGGGGTCACTGTCTGCCCCGACGACGCCGAGGATATCTCCGACTGCATAAAAGCAGCCACGCGGACGCTCCGCCTCGCTAAGGAGCGCAGGCTCGTCGACGCAGTTTTCTACTCGGAAGGGCTGGAGGAGCAGCTCAGCGACAACCTCCGCGTGAAGAAGCTGATAATCGACGCAGCAGAAAATAATTTCCGCGGGTTCTACCTGCTTTACACGCCGGTCCTCACCGCCGACACAGGCGAGCTGCACTGCTGCGAGGCGAACCTTTTCTGGGGCAATGAGGACATCATCGTGTCCCGGGGGAGATTTCTGCCGATAATCGACAGGCTTGGTATGTCGGCGGAAATATACCGATTCGTTGCCGACAAGATCTGCGATTTCTGCGCTACGGTGCGCGAAAATGGGTTTGAGAACTTCCGCGTAAGCTTCGCTATCCCCGAAAATATCCTCAACTCCGACGCCTGCATTGCTGCGCTGCGCGGCGCGCTGCTGGAATATTCGCTCCCGCCGACGGCAGTCAGCATTTCCGTGTCCGAGAGCGCGGGCACGCTCAACGCGGGCAATATGTACCTCCGACAGCTTTCAAAAATAGGCGTGAACATTATCGCCGACGACGTAGGCGAGAGCTTTTTCACCACCGCGCCGCTGCACAATTCGGTGGTTAAGACCGTTAAAATACGCGCCGACCGCTTCAAGGGCGATCCTATCTCCGATATGTTCATGCGCTCGGTGATAAATCTTGCTCACGAAAAAGACATTTCCGTCTGCATACGCGGCGTAGACAACGCAGAAACCTATGACAGGGTAAAAAAATTCGACATCGACCTTGTGGAGGGGATCTACAACGGCAGACCGCTGCACTCTGCCGAATTTATCGGCAGGCTCGTCGGCGGCAGCGCGGCTGTCGGAAAGTGATCAACAATCAAGCGACTATCACATTATTGTTAAAAAAGCCGAAGATTTTTAATAAATCCTCGGCTTTTTATCATTTTTGGCGAAATTTCCGTTAACATATTTTTTACCTGTTCTTTCTATTGCAAACTTGGGAAAAATGGTTTATAATATTATTGTATAGGGTTTTGTTCAGACAACGATTTTTTTACCCTTTGATGATCCGGGAGCGAAATGAAAACTGTATTGAAATTTCTCGGCGGGTACTTCAAGCACCTTGACAAAATACTGCCGCTTATCTGCGCGGCGCTCACCGTTTTTGACATCATTCTCGTGCATTCAATGTATGAAAACGGCTATATCAACATCAGGGTCTTTGATACTCAGCTTTACTCCGCTGTTATCGGCTTTGTCGCCGCTATTATAATAGGCATGATCGACTATAAATTCATGTCAAAGGTGTGGTATATCTATGCGCCCGCGGCGCTGATACTGCAATTCCTGCTTTTCACGCCGCTCGCGATACAGCGCGACGACGATATAGCATGGCTGGATTTCGGCTTCACGACCATTCAGCCGTCCGAAATACTTAAAATCGCGTTCATTCTGACGCTGGCGACGCATATCTCAAAGCTCGGCGACAAGCTCAACAGTCTGCCGCACCTGCTTCTTCTGTGCGTTCACGGGCTTTTCCCCGTTGCGCTCATAATCAAACAGGGCGACGCAGGTTCCGCGTTGGTCTTTCTGTTCATTTTTATGTGTATGCTCTTCGCTGCGGGAATTTCTTGGAAATACATTCTTGTGTTTACAGCCGCGATCCCGCCCGTGCTTTATGTTGCCTGGAACTACGTCATGGCAGACCACCACAGGTTGCGCATTCTCATGCTGTTCGACAAGGAGCTTCAGGAGCAGGAACGGCTCAACGCATATATGCAGCAATACAACGGCACTATCGCGCTCGGCTCGGGACAGCTCACGGGGCTTGGCTTTAATTCGGACAGTTACACCTATGTTCCCGAGATATACAACGATTTCATTTTCTCATATATCGGCATGACGCTCGGCTTTATCGGCTGCATGGCTGTCGTGATAACGCTTACCGTGCTCTGCCTTAAACTGCTCTCCAACGCCTCCGCTGCGGGAGATATGCTCGGAAAGCTTATCTGTACAGGCGTTTTCGCAATGGTTGCATTCCACTGCATAATCAACATCGGCATGGTGCTGTCGGTAATCCCCGTTATCGGTATTCCCCTGCCGTTCATCAGCACCGGCGGCACGTCAATGATAACCATGTACGCGTCAATGGGTCTTGTTCTCAGCGTGTCTACCCACAAGGAAAAGGCAAAGCATATGTTCTACACCGAAAAGGACTGACAAAGTAACACACAGGTATAACCTGATAATCAGACAAACAAAAGAAAGGTCAGCTTATGAAACCCATAGTATCCACACTCAAGGAAATCTACCCCGACAGCCGTATCGCCGCTCAGGAGGAGCGCTATCACAATGCGGAAAAAGCGTTTGCCGAATATTTCGGCGGCATCGGCGAGCACCGCTTCTTCTCCGCTCCCGGCAGAACAGAGATCTGCGGAAATCACACCGACCACAACAACGGCAAGGTGTTCGCGGCGAGCGTCGACCTCGATGTCATCGCAGTCGTTGAGCCAACCGACGACAACTGCATAACCATCAAATCCGAGGGCTTCCCCGAGGACAAGATAGACCTGTCCTCCCTCAGCGCCCGCGAAAACGAGAAAAACACCTCCGCGGCGCTTATTCGCGGCGTTGCGCACGGATTTGTCAAGCAGGGATATAAGACGGGCGGTTTCCGCGCTTACACTACCTCCAACGTAATGAAGGGCTCGGGGCTCTCCTCCTCGGCGGCATTCGAGGTGCTTACGGGGACAATTCTCTCCCACCTTTTCAACGGCGGACAGATTTCCGCGCCCAAGATCGCACAGATAGCTCAGTACGCCGAAAATGTTTATTTCGGCAAGCCCTCCGGTCTGATGGATCAGATGGCGTCCTCCGTGGGCGGGTTCGTCGCTATTGATTTCCGCGACACCAAATCCCCCGTTATCGAGAGCGTTCCCTGCAATTTTG
Source organism: uncultured Clostridia bacterium (assembly GCA_945935925.1). Taxonomy (GTDB): domain Bacteria; phylum Bacillota; class Clostridia; order Oscillospirales; family Ruminococcaceae; genus CAG-115. The sequence goes on from CAMERU010000050.1 coordinate 3,353, forward strand.
AGGAGTACGGTCATGCGCTCTGTATCGTCGACGCAAAGGGAGATCACGCCGATCTCACCGACGAATACGCGTCTATCCCCGCAGAAATGAAAGCGGTGGCGCGCTTCTTCGACTGCGACAACCTGCGTCAGCTTTCCCTTGAGGACATTATCCTCAATATGAACGAGCTGCGTCACGAATTCGGTGACAGGGCGGTGCTCCGTTCGATACATTTCTTCCATGAAAACGAGCGCGTCGAAAAGGTCGTTCACGCGCTGAAAACAGGCTGCTTCGAGGACTTCCTCTCCTCCGTAAAAGAAAGCGGCGACTCCTCGTTCAAGTACCTCCAGAACATCTACGCCAACTCCGACGTAAAGCACCAGTGCCTCAGCATCGCGCTGAACGTTGCCGAAAACACGCTCCACAGAAAGGGCGCGTGCAGAGTACACGGCGGCGGTTTTGCAGGCACCATTCAGGCGTTCGTTCCGCTCGAGGCGCTCCAGCAGTTCAAGATGAACATGGACAAGACCTTCGGCGCAGGCTCCTGCCATGTACTCTCCGTTCGTCCCATAGGCGGCACGGAAGTTGTTTTGGGGTAAAATTAACGATAACAAAAACGGGCGGGAAGCCCCGCCCGAAAAATATCAATCCACCACATATGCGCTCATCTGCTTGATGTTCATGCGGTCGACAAGCGCGTCGACGGAAATGCCGCTTTCGGTGTATTCCTCGCTGAACACCTTTCCGTTTACGTGGATAACAGATGTCAGCCCCGCCTTGTCATACGGTATCAGCAGCTTCATGCGGCGCGAGGTTTCGGGAAGATTTGCCGCGATGACCTCAAGCAGGCGGTCAATTCCCTCGCCTTTCAGCGCGCTTATGCGGACTGTGCTGCTGTCGGTCGGGAAATCCTCCTCAAGCTTGTCGCACTTGTTCAGCACGGTCACAACGGGTATCTCCGACGCGCCGAGCTCCGCTAAGGTTTTCAGCGTAACGTCGGCTTTCTCGGCGGCTTCGGGGTCGGACGCGTCGCAGACGTGGATTATGATGTCCGCGCAAGCCGCCTCCTCCAGCGTCGACTTGAACGCCTCGACAAGGTGATGCGGCAGGCGGCGGATAAGTCCTACGGTGTCCACCAGAAGCAGCGAGCGCCCGTCGGGAAGCTCGATAGCGCGCGAGGTCGGGTCAAGCGTTGCGAAAAGCTTGTCCTCCGCGAGAACTCCCGCGCCGGTCAGCAGGTTCAGCAGCGTTGACTTGCCCGCGTTGGTATAGCCCACGATGGCTCCTACCTGAACGCTGTCTTTCTTTCTCCTCTCGCGGGAATAGCCGCGCCGCTCCTCAAGCTCCTTCAGCTCTGCGGACAGCTTGTCTATCCTGCGGCGGATATGGCGGCGGTCGGTTTCAAGCTGCGTTTCGCCCGGACCGCGCGTGCCTATTCCTCCGCCGAGTCGGGAGAGGCTCGCGCCTACTCCCATGAGCCTAGGCAGGCGGTAGCGAAGCTGCGCAAGCTCGACTTGCAGCTTACCCTCGCGGGACACCGCTCTGCCCGCAAATATGTCAAGAATGAGCATGGTGCGGTCGATAACGCGCACATCGGTCACGTCCTCGATACAGCGTATCTGCGACGCGGTGAGCTCGCAGTCGAAAATGAGCAGCTCCGCGCCCAGCGTCCCGCAAAGCTCCTTTACCTCCTCAAGCTTTCCCTCGCCGATAACGGTCGCGCTTTCATATGCGTCGCGCTTCTGAACGACGCGCGCTGTCTCCTCCGCGCCCGCTGTGCGCGCAAGCTCCGAAAGCTCGTCAAGGCTTGAATTGCAGTCGTACTCGCCTGTGTCGGCGGTTACGAGTATCGCTCTTGTCATTACTTTTTCTTCCATATATCGTCCTCCTTTCAGGGACAATTTGACCCCGCAAAAACAGGGAAACAGTTGTAAACTACACACATAATGCTATTATAACAGCATTTTTTCCGTGTGTCAAGTATAAAAAAGGCGGTGCCTCCGATACAGACACTGCCTAAAGAAAGGCTGATAGCTTTGAAATTCAAAAGATTTGACGTCATCATAGTCGGGACGGGTATCTCGGGCATTTATGCCGCGCTTAACCTCGACCCCTCGCTGAAAATACTCATGCTCTCCAAGCGTGAGCTGACGCTGTGCAACTCCGCGCTCGCGCAGGGCGGCGTCGCGGCGGTAATGGACAAGGAAAACGACAGCTACGAGCTGCATATAAAGGATACCCTCATAGCGGGGCATTATAAGAATAATCTCGACAATGTTAAGATACTTGTGGAGCAGGGTCCGACAGATGTAATGCGCCTCAAGGACAATTACGGCGTTGAATTTGACCTCAAGCAGGACGGGAGCATAGAGCTCACCCGCGAGGGCGGTCACTCGCGCCGCCGTATCGCTCACCACAAGGACACAACGGGCTTCGAAATAGAAACCAACCTTATTAAACAAGTGCAGGAGCTTGAAAATGTAACGGTGATAAACAACTCCGTGCTCTGCCGTCTTGAAAGGCAGGACGGGGTATTCTTCGCGGACGTTATCGAGCACAACGATATCCCCGACGGACAGGAGCACTGCTACTACTGCGCCGACGCGGTGATACTCGCAACGGGCGGCATCGGCAGGGTCTACGACTTCACCACCAACTCCGCGATCGCCACCGGCGACGGCATTCAGCTCGCATACAACCTTGGCGCGGAGATAAAGAACCTCAGCTATGTGCAGTTCCACCCGACCGCGTTCGCAGACAGGAAGAACCGCGAATGCTTCCTTATTTCCGAAGCGGTGCGAGGCGAGGGCGCCTACCTGCTCAACTGCAACAAGGAGCGCTTTATGCAGAAGTACGAGCCCGAGCGCAAGGAGCTTGCCCCGCGCGACGTGGTTTCCGAATGCATGATGAAAGAACAGGCGCTGACGGGCAGCGACGAATTCTGGCTGGATATCTCTTACAAGGACCCCGAATTTATTAAGGGACATTTCCCGATGATATACGGAAAGGTGCTGGAAAAGGGCTACGACATGACAAAGGAGCCTTTCCCCGTTTACCCCTGTCAGCATTACCTCATGGGCGGGATAAATGTCGACGGAAAGGGCGCAACGAATATCCCCGGGCTGTACGCCGCGGGCGAATGCTCCCACACGGGCGTTCACGGGCAGAACAGGCTTGCGAGCAACTCCCTTCTTGAGGCGCTGGTATTTTCCCGCCTTATTGCCGAGGATATATCCAAGAACCGCAGCGCCGATGACCGCGAATATATTGAATACCCGATGTCCTCACCCGAGGGCAAGCCGCTCCCGAAAGGAATACGCACCGAGATACGCCACATCATGCAGAAGGCGTATTTCATCAAGCCGAATTACGAGGAGGCAGAAAAGGGTCTTGCCCGCATAAAGGAACTGAAGGATCAGGTCTATAACAGCGGTTACGCGATCACTGCCGATTTTGTGGAAACAAAGTCGCTCGTTACCGTTGCATACATAATCCTTACGGAAGTAATTGACAGAAAGGACGATAAATAATGCTCCTGCTCCCCTTTTACGTTGACGATATAATAAAGACCGCCCTCACCGAGGACATCAACTACATCGACTCCACCGCAGACCTGCTTATCCCCGAGGACAGCATTTCCGAGGCGTATTTCATGGCAAAGGCGGACGGAGTTGTCGCAGGGCTTGAAGTCGCGCTGCGCGTTTTCACGATACTTGACCCCGAAATGAAGATAGAGTGCCACTTCAGGGACGGCGACGAGGTTAAGTACGGCGATATCATAGCGCAGTTCAGCGGTCATACCCGCCTTATGCTCAAAGCTGAACGCACCGCGCTGAACATTCTCCAGCACATGAGCGGTATCGCGACCTATACCCACAAATGCGTTGAGCTCGTCAAGGGCACCAACGCTTCCATAACTGACACGCGCAAGACCCTGCCCGGACTGCGCGCGCTGCAAAAATACGCAGTCACAGCGGGCGGCGGAAGAAATCACCGCTACAACCTCACCGACGCGGCAATGCTCAAGGACAACCACATCGACGCATACGGCGGTATTACTGCGGCTGTCACCGCGCTGCGAAAAAAGGCGGGGCATATGCTTCAGATCGAGGTTGAAACAAGGAACCTCGACGAGGTTCGCGAGGCTTTAGCCTGCGGCGTCGACGTTATCATGCTGGACAACATGGACTGCCCCACAATGGCTGAAGCGGTAAGGATAGTTGACCACAGGGCAAAGCTGGAAGCAAGCGGAAATGTCACCATGGAGAATATCCGCGAGGTCGCGGAAACGGGCGTTGACATAATCTCGCTCGGCGCGCTCACCCACAGCGTTAAGGCGTTCGATATTTCTATGAAGTGGAAAAAGTAAGCAAATCGGGGCATTGCCTTAATATGTCAGTCGATTTTTTGCGGAAAGGAAATCATCATGGCAGACGCAATCGAATACAGGTATGACACACAGCTTCTCATAGACGGAAAAGACCTCGACGAGGACGAGATTTTCGACTATTTCACCGCGAATTTCACAGGCGACTCGCTGCTTGTTGTCGCGGACGAGGACGTCGCAAAAATACACTACCACACGAACGAGCCGTGGAGGGTGCTGGAATACTGCCGCACGCTCGGCGAGATATACGATATCGTCGTCGAGGATATGGACAGGCAGTCCCGCGGGCTTAAAGGCTGAACAATAACAAAACGGACCCCAACGCGGTTTACGTTCGGGTCTTGTTTATTCTACGAAAGGCTCACTCCGCATACAAAGTGATCCATATAATACGAGGTCGTGATGTCGACTTCCTTAACGACTGTCCCCGGCATAAGGCAGGCGATCATTTTCCCGCCGCCGATATATATGCCGCCGAAGCCCGCCGCCGTGCTCCCGTCGTTACTGAAAAATACGAGATCGCCGCCCTTGAGCTTGTCATATTCAAGAGTCGTGCCCATTGCAGCCTGTTCCGCAACACCTCTCGGGCAGGTTATATAGCCGTTCTGCCGCAGGACATAATAGATAAATCCCGAATTGTCAAAGCCGTCGGGCGTTTCGCCGCCGTCAACAAACGGAACACCGAGAAGCGATTCTGCTGTGGCGATTATTCCCTCCGCTTCGGGAGCGACAGATCCGTCGTCGGTCTGCTCGGTGGGAACGGTCTGCGCCGTTTCCTTTTCGGACACAGTCACGACAGGCTCCGTTTCGGGCTCGGGTGTATCCGTTTCGGGCGCAGGGGTGGTCTGCGAGCTTGAGGAGGAAATATCGGAGCTTTCTTCCCCGCTCTTCCCGACAGTGCTCAGCACAATGACCGCCGCGATTATCCCCATGGAAATAACGGTCACCGCAATGATAAGCAGAATGTTGTTTTTCATATCGTCACCTCTATGTAAACGGAGCCAATGACACCTTGTATATTAATTATACAATATTGATCTGCACATTTCAACTACACGGGGGTTACAAATTATTTACAAATCGGTTACAATATCCGCTTTGAGTTCAATTTTTATTCCCTGTCCCGCTTTTCAAATCGGAAGCTTATGAAATCGAATTTCGTTCCGGGGAGGAAAACGAAGCTTATATCGTTCACACCCGCAAGCGGCGGTATCGTAAATTTTCTTTCAATCGGCTGCTCCGCCTGCGCGAAATCGAGGAACACGCTCGCCTGCTCGCCGCCCGCTGGAGTGTAGCGAAGCTGAACGGCGTTGGAAGCATTGGGCGTTGCGCCGTTGATGATAAGGCTTGACGTTCCCGCCTCGCCGAAGTCCAGCGCGTTGTAATTGATGATGACATTGTTGCCTATCTTCACGACGCTCCTGCCCTCTGTCTTGAAATCGTCGCCGTAAATGCTGTCGCATTCTGCCGTGAAATTCTCATCGAACGCCCTGTTTATCGGAACAAACGCAAATCCGCCGAATATAATGCGGCTGTCAATAACAATGCTTATGCTGTGCTTTCCCTTAATTCTGTGAGAAAGCGCGAACGTCTGCGGCGCAAAGCCGCACCAGTGCCCGTTATTGCGGAACACCTCGCCGACAAGCAGCTCGCCGCTCTGCGGGTCGCCGTCCCACACCTCGATATACGCGTCGCCGCAGGTGCCGATATGAACGCAAAGCTCCTCGGAGCCCGTCTGCCCGAAATCGGCATTGTCATAGCGCATGACAGTTCTCCCGTCAAAGCCGCCCAGCGCGCCGTCCTCGATGTAATTCACCGGAATATCCGAGCCGTCCAGCGTTCCCGCAGAAATAAACGCATACGGGTCGCGCACTGCCGCGCCTATGCCGCTCACGGTGAACGGCAGGTCGGCGTAAACCTGCGGAACGCTGCCGCCATTGCTGACCGAGGCGTGCAGCAGGAACTCGCCGTCACCCTTTGCGGTGATTATCACGCCGTTTTCCGTCGGAGTTACCTCCGCATACGGCACCTCAACGCCCGTTTCGCGTATCACTTTCCATGTTATGTCGCGGTAGGTCGCGTTTTCGGGGAAAAGCTTCGCGGTCACCTCGGCGCAGCGGTGCTCCTTATCAAGCATTCCGCCGCCGCTCAATTCTATCTTTCTGACGGGCACCTCGTCGGTGTATTCCGTCCCGACAACGGGGAACGCATTTTCCCTGACAACGCTTATCCCCGAACGGGGCGACGCCTCAACTGCCGCAATGACAAGCTGTGCGCTCTCCAGTCCTGCCGAGGAAACCCTGACGTGTATCTCGCCCTCCTCGTCGGTCGACTGTATCATAGCAAGCAGCTTTCCGCTGAAAAGCCGCCTGTTGTCGCCCTTGTAGCTGTCATAGTCGGTGCTGTCGCCGTTGTCCAGTCCGACAAGGCGTCCCGCGCCGCTCACCTCTACCCTGACGCGGCTGCGCGCATTCCCGACTTCAACGCCGTTTACGTCCTCGGCGGTTATTTCAACAAACGAAATATCCCTGCCGTCGCAGGCAATAGTCGTCCTGTCCGCTTTCACGACAAGCTTAACAGGGTCGCCGCAGGACCGGAGGCTCTTCTCAGAAACCACAGCGCCGTCCGCGTCGTAGCCCTTCGCGCTTATTATGCCCCGTTCAAACGGAACAATGTAATGCGCGCGCATTTCCTCGCTGTCCGAAAGGCGCATTTCCTGCCTGCCGAACGATTTCCCGTTAAGAAAAAGCTCCACGGAATGCGCGTTGCTGTAAATTATAACGTCAATTTTCTGCCCTGGGTTAAAGTCCCAGCAGGACGGAACGATGTGCAGTACGGGGTGCTTCTTCGGGTCGAGCCACACGCTCTTATAGAAATAATAGATATCCTTAGGGAATCCCGCGGTGTCAACTATGCCGAAATAGCTGTTCTTGGTGGAGTAGGGAGTAGGCTCGCCGATGTAGTCAAAGCCTGTCCAGATATACTGACCCGCGCAAAAATCGCAGTCGCGGTCGAGCCGCCACGACTTCATAGCGGAGCTGCCCCAGCCGACAACGCTGTTGTCCAGCGAGGAGCACTGAAGATCCTCATAAGTCAGCAGCGGAAGTTCGGCGGGAAAATGATATATCCCCCTGCTGCGGACAGCGGACGCCGTTTCGCTGCCGTATATCGTCCAGTCGGGATAGCGCTCGTGATGCTCCGCATAAAGGCGCTCGGTGTAGTTGTAGCCCGCCAGTTTAAGCTCGTCGGTGCATTTCTGCGCATTCTCGCTCGTCATGAAATTCGAGCCTATCGTCGCGGGCGCGTTACCCTTGGGGTCGTATTTGTGCACATAGTCGCGCAGGCGCTTGGTTATCTCTATCCCGTGCGGGTCGTTGGTGTCGCTTATTTCGTTTCCTATGCTCCACATGAGCAGCGAGGGGTGATTGCGGTCGCGCTCTACCCAGCTTTTTACGTCCGTTTCGGCAGTTTCCCTGAAAAAGCGCGCGTTGTCAAATTCCGTCTTGGGATTTTCCCACATATCAAAGCTTTCGCTGTTGACAAGCAGACCTATCCTGTCGCATATCTGCATAAGCTGCTTTGCGGGCATATTGTGAGAGGTGCGCACGGAATTAACGCCCATCTCTTTCATTATCCGCAGCTGACGCAGCAGCGCGTGGAAATTGAACGCCGCGCCCAGCGCGCCGAGATCGTGGTGCATACAAACGCCGTGCAGCTTTATCTGCTTTCCGTTGAGAACAAGTCCCTTTTCGGGGATAAATTCGGCGGTCTTGTAGCCGAAGCATTCCTCCGCGCAGTGAAGAAGCGCGCCGTCGCCGCCGTACAGCGATATCCTCATGGTATATACGTTCGGAGCGTCAATGTCCCACAAAAGCGGATCGTCGATACGGAAGCTGTTGAGGAAGCACTCCTCCCCTCCCCCGAAAACCGCTTTCTGCTCAAAGCCTGCAATAACGCCGCCGCGCGGAGCGACTACCTCAAGGGTAAGCCGTATATCGGACGGTTTCCCGACAACAGTGGTTTCTATCTCGGTGGAAAACGAGCCGCCGTCAAGCTTCTCGCTGTGGATATAAATGCCGTTGGTCGCGATATAGGTCGCGGGGCGGAGCTTCAGCTCAACATCACGGAATATTCCCGCGCCGCTGTACCAACGCGTATTCGGCGAGCGGTGGCGCACCCTGACGAGGAGCTCGTTTTCGCCCTCGCGAAGAAGCTCCGTTATGTCAATTTCAAATGCGGAATAGCCGTATGTATTGCCGCCCGCCTCCGCGCCGTTTACATAGAGAGTGCTGTCTGTGTAAACGCCGTCGAAGTTGACGAGCACCCGCCCCGAGAGCATTTCTGCGTTCGCGGCAAGCTTTCTGCGGTACCACCCTTCGCCGGATCTGTAAAGCTCGGCGGTGTTCCCGATAAGCCAGTCATGCGGGATCTCTACATTGTACCAATGCCGCTGCGAGAGCTCCGCAAAGTCCTTTATCTCGTCAATATCTGTCAAGCAAAACTGCCAGCCATCGTTAAAAAGAATATTTACACCCGTCATTTTCTCCTCCGAATATTATATGGGAATGGCAGCAAGCTTATCATCAACTATCGTTATTCTTGCGCGCTTTGTTATCTCCGATATTTCAAGCGTCAGAAAATTCACGCAGAAGCGCGCCCCCGGGTAGATCACTCCCGATACCCTTGCACAGAGATTGTCCTTGTTCCTGATGTCGCTTTCAAGCTGCGCGATCTCCTCCTCAAGCTCCTTTTTGCGCATAGAGTTGAGCAGCTTCGCCCTTGTTTCTACATTGACCTGCTTCTGCTGCGCGTCCGACAGCACGCCCGCCTGTTGGGTCTTTCTGAACTTGAGGAAATCGAGATTGCGCACCGCCTCGTCCAGCGCTTTTTTAACCTGCGCCAGCTCTTCCTCCGCCTCGCATTTCTTCGAATACAGCACCGAGCCGTCGCCGATATTTACCTCTGTCATGGTGTATTTGTCGGAGCCGATTATTCCCGCGTTTACGTCGTGCATGGAGGTTATCTTACCGCCCATTATTACGCCGTTATTGCCCTTTGCGGTCAGTGCGCCGTAGCAGAAAACGTCACAGAATGCGAACTGCTTGGAAACAACGTTGCCCTGCGCGCGAATGACCGTGTTTTCGCAGAAGCCGATATCGGCGCTTGCCTCACAGTTAACGGTGGAGCCTATGCAGCCGCCGACGATGGTGACCTTTCCTCCTGCGTTGATCGTGCTGCCGAAAACGCTGCCGTCTATCTTGATATTCCGCCCCGCAGTGACCGTGAAGCCCTCCATTACGTTACCCTTTATACGCACGTCGCCGAAAAAATTGATGTTTCCGATAGACATATCAAGGTCGGTATTGACAGTAACGGTGTCCTCAACGATAAAGCCGCCCTTGCTGAACAATATGTGCCCGTCGCACGCGGACACTATAGCCTTGCCGTCCGCGGTGAGGATCGTGTTCCTGCCGACGTAATATTTCGCTGGTACTCCCTTTTCGGCGGGAATTGGCTTTCCGTAGATATTCTTGCCCGGAATGCCTTCCGTCGGGAGAACTATCTCGGCTATAATGTCGCCTTTTCTTATCGGAACTATTGAATTTAACTCGCGGTAGTTGCATACGCCGAACTCGTCGCGCTGCGGCGTCAGCTTGTGCTCCTTGTCATAGTTGTAGCTTATCGAACCGTTGCTGCCGCGCTTCGGCTGTATCGCGCGCGCAACGCATATCGGCGTTTCATACACCTGCGCCTCAACCATGTCCTTTATGTCAAATTCATCTATGCCCGAAACTATCCCGCAGCTTTTCAGCTCCTCCATTACCTTTTCAACGGTGACCGGTCTGCCGCCGTTCTGCGGAGCGTACATTACCATGTTCGCTACCATTCCGTCGGGGTCGGCGGTGACGGATACCCTGCCGTCCACTGCGGGTCGTCCGTTAAGCCCTTCTTTCGGGAGTTCGGTGATAAGCTCCTTCGGAGGAATTTTATCAAGTAAGCTTTCGTCGAATGCCATAGCGCTTCCTCCTTAGTGTCAGGTTTTATCAATTATCTTGGGGACATCTGCTAGCGACCCCGCCACGGCGAACACAAGCCCGCGAAGCTCCTCGTCGGGCTGAGTGAGGTCCGGCACCATGACGGTAACGCAGCCCGCGCCCGCAGCCGAGCGCACTCCGTTGGGCGAGTCCTCCAGCGCCATGCACTCCGACGGGTCAAGCCCCAGCTGCGCGGCAGCGTATATGTAAATGTCGGGCTTTGGCTTGCCGCTCTCAACCATGGACGCGCAGACGATCTTGTCAAATTTATGGAACACTCCCACTTGGGTAAGGTATTTTTCTGTCCGCTCGTAATCCGTTGCCGTAGCGACGGCGGCGGGAATACCGTCGGCATTCAGCCTGTCGAGCAGCTCGTTCAGTCCGGGCTTGGTTTCAAGTCCGTGCTCGGAAATATACTCGTTCATCAGCTCCATTCGGCGCGAGCGAATGCTCACATAATCAAATTTATCGCCGAATATCCCCTGAAGATACGGTATCGCAAATTTCCTCGCAAGGCTGCGAATATTGAGCGCGTGCTCGCGCTGCATGGGGAAGCCCGCTTCGTTCGCCGCCTCGCACCAGTATTTAACAAGGAGCTTTTCCGTGTCAAGGATAAGTCCGTCCATATCAAAAATTACCGCTTTTACCATGTCTAACCTCATTATTTATGCCGAAATCATACACTTTTATTATAGCATATATTAGTTGGATTGTCAATAAATTAAGTATTATATAAGCATATTCTGTACACTTTGACATATCATTAAAGGCATTATCGTATTATGATAAAAATTACCCAATATAATGATTTACAGGCACAAAGTATTGACAATTCCACGAAAAGGAATTATAATATATTATGGGCATTTCTAAAAACCCAGTTTGAGCCGAAATCGCCATAGCACATCATCTGCTTTAGCTTTCCGCGCAGCCGACGCACTCCGGCAATTTTGCCTTTTCAAACCGGCTTTCAGAAATGACCTTATATAAATTATAACACCGAATTTATATTTTCCGGAGGTGGGAAAATGCGGCGCAGGATATGCTCGGTTCTTCTCGCAGCAGTGCTTCTCATAAGCGGCTGCGGCGGCACGGAGAGCCCGGATACGTCCGTTACAGAGTCGACAGCGAGTGTCCCCGACAGCAGCGGCGGCTCCGGTACCAAAACCGTTGTCCCTCTTGAGGACAGCTATTATCAGGCAAACTATTCGCCCGACGCCACACCGCTCACTATAATGAGCGAAACGATCACCGGCAAGGTCGGAATGGCTTCCGACGCGCTGATACCGTCGGTTTTCCTAAGCTGTAACAGCGAGATACAGCGCGATATCTACTCGGAATGCACAGTTCAGATAGACGCGTCCATGACGGACGAATTTGCGGGCACAAAGCCGCTCGCGGCAGAGGTGCGCGGCAGGGGTCACTCCACATGGGAATGGCCGAAAAAGCCGTACAAGATCAAGCTTTCGGATAAAGAATCCCTGCTCGGAATGACCGCGTCAAAGGAATGGGTGCTTATTTCAAACTACGCCGATGAATCTCTCCTGCGCAATATCACCGCGTTTGCAATGGCAGAGGCGATGGGCAGCTTTGAATTTACTCCGCGCGCCGTTCCCGTGAACCTTTATCTTAACGGCGTTTATCAGGGCGTTTATACCCTAGG
>CAMERU010000051.1 GCA_945935925.1 uncultured Clostridia bacterium
CGGGGAAATAACGGTGAACAAGAACGCCGAAACGGGCGAGATAACGCTCTCCGACGCGGGCGCAATACCTATTATAACGCAATACGGCAGCGGCTTCGACAATATTCATATCTGCCAATGGAGCAGTTACACAAGGGAGCTTGCCGCCGCTCACGGGTGCAGCGGGTTCTCGTATGATTTCGCCGAGGACCTCATAAACAGCAAGGTCGTAATATGCGACCTGCTCGACAAGCCGGAGGAAATGACCGAAGCTGCTGACAATTGAACACAGAAAAGGGGCTGTTTGTTCAGCCCCTTAATTTTTATGCGTTAATCCTGCGGCTCGCCGTCATTGCCGCTGTTACCCGACGAGGAGAAAACGCCGCTTCCCTCTGCCATGACGATATCTCCCTCGGAAATACCGTTTATTATCTCGGTGTAACCGCCGAGCGACTTACCGACGGTAACGGGCAGCTTATACCGCTCCTCGCCGTCGACAACGGTGACATAGCTGTTGCTCGCCGTGGAGCTTACCGCCGAATCGGGGACGGCAAGCACATTGTCGCGCGTTTCGGTGACGTAGACCGTCGCCCAGCCTGCCGAAATAGCAAGGGGGGTCTCCTCGTAAATTTTTCCCAGAACTCCCTCGCCGAGGTCGAACACCGCGCGCTGCACTCCCGCCGTATCGGGCGCGGAATCGGGCGCCTCGGCGACTGTCGCGTCATAAGTAACGCCGTCTATCTTGACCTGAACCTTCTGCCCGAACCGGAACTGCGCCGCCTGACCGCCCTCGATATACACCGCCGCCATGTCTGCGGGGGATATCGAGCAGCAGTAACCTCCCTCCTCGACCACGCTTCCAACGCTTGCGCGCAGCGAGAACGTTATCACGCCGTCAAAGGGCGCGCGTATCGTATAGGAGTCTTTTTTGGCAAGCAGCATATCAAGCGACAGCTGTTCTATCTGATATTGCAGCTGCGCCGCCGTTCCCCCCGAAAGGGACGCATTGTAAGCGGCGTTGACTATTGTTTTCTGCTTGTCGATGTCAAAATCAAGCGCGGAGGAGTCAAGCTCCGCAAGGACATCTCCCTCGTGCACATAGGAGTTGTTGACGACAGACGTCGACACCACCTGCGCCTCGGCGGGAAAAACAAGGTTCGTCGCGTAGGGATAGCCTATCGTCGCGGCAATGGCGTTTGTTTCGGTGAGATCCATATATTTCGCTTCAGCGATCTCGTAGGATATCTCCGAGCCGCCGTAAATGGGCAGCCTTATTTCCTCCGTGGCGCTGCGCGAGCAGCCTGTCAGAGCCAGCAATACAGCCGCAGCCGCTGCGGCGGGCTTAAAATTCATGTTGACCGCCTTTCCCCGATGTTTCCCATGCGTCACTTTTCGATAGCCGCAAGCCTGTTCATCATTTCAATGCACATTCTTCCGTTGTGATAAGGGCACTTCCACGGATCAACCTCAGGCTTGAATTTCGCGTAATTTCCGTTTTCGTCCACCTGAGAATACCACTCGCCGCCCTCGCGCTTGTCGACTATCTTTTCCTTTATGTAATTCCATACGTTATGTGCAATGTCAAGATATTCCTGTCCGCCGTAGCCCTTCTGGAAGCCGTTGGTGAAGCCGATAACGCTCTCCGCCTGCACCCACCATATGCGCCATGTGTTGACAACGCCGCTGTCGTTTTCGTTGAGCAGCGAGCCCGTCGCCTTGTCGTATGCAATATCCGCGATATTGCGCACTATCTCCCTGTTCATTCCCGCAAATTTCCCGGTGACAGCCGCGTCGCCTATTACCTCGCAGGCGCGGTCGATAAGCCATGTCGCCTCGATATCGTGACCGTAGGAATGGATATCGCCGATAACGTTGAGTTCCCTGTCGAAGAAAACGAACAGCTTTCTCCCCGCCTTGTCGTATATCTTGTCGTATGTGATGTCAAGCAGGAACATCAGCCGCTCCAGAACCTTTTCGTTCCGGTCGGCGAGGTACAGCTCGGTGTACGCCTCCATGAGGTGGAGCGTGGTGTTCATGGTCTTGTCCGCCATCAGCCCGTTTTCGGACAGCTCGTCGTTGGCAAGCTCGGTTTTCCAGTCGCGGGAGAGCTTCTCAAGGTAAGCTATGTCGTCCGTCGCGTACTTCTCCACAAGGTCAAATACGCTGTATGCAAGGTCAAGAGCCGCCCTGTCGCCGCTCGCGCGGTAGTAGCTGGAGAGGGCGTAGATAAAGAACGCCTGACAGTAGGAGTGCTTGATATCCTCCCTGACCGTCCCGTCGTAATTCACAGACCAGTAAACGCCGCCGTACTCCTTGTCCACGCATTTTTCGGTGAGGAATTTGTAGGCATGGCGCGCGTTTTCAAGCAAAGCGGGGTCTTTCAGCTCCATATAAGCGTTGGAGTAGAACCAGAGTATCCTTGAATGAAGGATAACACCCTTTTCACCCTTTTTGTCAACATGAAGATCGCTGTCCATAAAGCCTGTGAAGCCGCCGTTCTCGTCGTCGCGAAGCGCGTTCCAGAAAGGGATAATGTGCGAGGTGAGCTCGCTTTTGATTTCATCTCTGAATAAAGACATAACTTTTCCGTCCTTTCGTTACTTATGTTAGTTAAATAATGCCGAAAAAGCCGTCGCGCCTGCACGGGGCAGGCGGTCGGGTATATTTCGCGGGAAACTCAGTTTTCGTTCTTCCCGCAGCAGTTCTTGTATTTCTTTCCGCTTCCGCAGGGGCAGGGGTCGTTTCTTCCCACCTTATTTTCAGCCCTGTAAGGGGTCTTTGAGCCCGAATTGGGAGCGTCGGGCTGAAGCACCTGCTCGCGCTGTATCGGGCGCTCTATCCTGACGGGCACGGTGAGCACCAGCCTTACCGTTTCCTCGCGTATCGCGGCGATCATCTCGTCGAACATCGCGAAGCCCTCGAAGCGGTATTCCTCGACGGGGTTGCGCTGTGCATAGCCGCGCAGACCGATACCGCGCTTGAGTTCCTCCATAGCGTCGATATGATCCATCCAGTGCTTATCAACGGTTTTCAGCAGGCATACGCGCTCTACCTCGCGCATTGCCGGCGAGCCCATGTCGGCTTCTCTCGTCTTGTAGATGAGCATACCGCGCCCCTTTATAAAGTCAACGATATCCTGCTTGGAGATGTTGTTGAGCTCATCTGTGGTGTAGCGCAGGTCGCTGTCCATAACGAAAAGGTTGAGGTAATGCGCGCGCAGGCCATCAAGGTTCCAGTTATCCGCAACGCTGTCGGAGCAGTACATCGAAACGGTTTCCTCGATGTTCTGATTCATCATTGCGATGATGTTCTGGCTGATATCCTCGCCGTCAAGCACCTTGGAGCGCTGGCTGTAAATAGTCATACGCTGCTGCGACATTACGTCGTCGAAGTCGAGGACGTTCTTTCTTATGGAGAAGTTCCTGCCCTCTATCTTCTTCTGTGCGGACTCTATCGTATTCGAGAGGAAGGACGCCTCGATAGGCTGATCCTCGTCGAAATTCATGGTTTCCATTACCTTCTGGACCCTGTCGCCGCCGAACAGGCGCATGAGGTCGTCCTCAAGCGAGATGTAGAAGCGGCTCTCGCCCGGGTCGCCCTGACGTCCCGCGCGGCCGCGGAGCTGGTTGTCGATACGGCGGCTCTCGTGGCGCTCCGTGCCTATGATGAACAGACCGCCGAGCTTGCGTACTTCCTCCGCCTCGGGGATTATCTTTTCCTCATACTTCTTGTTGAGTTCCTGATACTTCTTTCTTGCCTCAATGATCTCCTCATTATCGGTATCGGCGAAGCCTGTCGCCTCCTGAATGAGTTCATCGGAGTATTCGAGCTTCTTCATCTCCGCGATAGCAAGGTACTCCGCGTTACCGCCGAGCTTGATATCGGTACCGCGTCCCGCCATGTTGGTGGCGATAGTAACGGCACCCTTCTTGCCCGCCTGCGCGACGATATCCGCCTCGCGCTCGTGGTTCTTCGCGTTGAGCACCTGATGCTTTATCCCGCGCGCCTTGAGAAGCTTGGAGAGCTGCTCGGATTTCTCGATAGTCACCGTGCCGACAAGTACGGGCTGACCCTTTTTATAGCATTCCTCAACCTGATCGCAGACCGCCTTGAACTTTCCGCGCTCGTTCTTGTACACCTGATCGTGGTGGTCAATACGGATAACAGGCTTGTTGGTGGGTATCTCGATAACGTCGAGGGAGTAGATCTGGCGGAACTCCTCCTCCTCGGTCATTGCGGTACCTGTCATTCCCGACAGCTTTGCGTAAAGGCGGAAGAAATTCTGGAACGTTATGGTCGCGAGCGTCTTGCTCTCTCGGTTGACCTTAACGCCCTCCTTTGCCTCGATAGCCTGATGCAGACCGTCGTTGTAGCGTCTGCCGAACATAAGGCGTCCCGTAAACTCGTCAACGATAACGATCTCTCCGTCCTTGATAACGTAGTCCACATCAAGGTGCATGATACCGTTCGCGCGGATCGCCTGATTTATATGGTGGAGCAGGGTAACGTTCTCGGGAGCCATAAGGTTTTCGACGTGGAAGTAAGCCTCCGCCTTGGCAACGCCGCTGGGGAGCAGGTTGCAGGTCTTTGCCTTTTCGTCGATGATATAGTCGCCCTCGAGGACGTCCTCGTAATCCTCCTTGGAGTCAAGCTCGACTACCTTATTCATTTTAAGGGTCTTTGCGAACTTGTCCGCCTTTTCGTAGAGGTCGGTGGACTTGTCGCCTCTGCCCGAAATGATAAGAGGGGTTCTCGCCTCGTCTATGAGGATAGAGTCAACCTCGTCGACAACGGCGAAGTTAGGCGCGCGCTGCACCTTATCCTTCTTATAAATACACATATTGTCGCGCAGGTAATCGAAGCCGAGCTCGTTGTTTGTCGCGTAGGTTATGTCGCAGTTGTAAGCGGCGCGGCGCTGGTCGTTGTCGAGGTCGTGTGTGATAAGCCCGACGGACAGCCCGAGGAAACGGTGAACCTTGGACATCCACTCGCTGTCGCGCTTGGCAAGGTAGTCGTTTACCGTAACGATATGGACGCCCTTGCCCGTGAGGGCGTTAAGGTAGGCGGGGAGGGTGGCAACGAAGGTCTTGCCCTCGCCGGTCTTCATCTCGGCGATACGTCCCTGATGAAGCACGATACCGCCGATTATCTGCACGGGGTAGTGCTTGATACCGATAACGCGGGAGGAAGCCTCACGGCAGGTCGCGAACGCCTCGGGGAGGATATCGTCGAGCGTTTCGCCGTTGGCGAGCCTTTCCTTGAGAATACCCGTCTGCGCTTTAAGCTCGGCGTCGGTCATCTTCTTGTATTTCTCGTCAAGGTCGAGGACAGCCTGCTTTATAGGCTCGATACGCTTGAGCTCACGGCTGGAGTAGGTGCCGAAGATTTTTTTGATAATACCCATTGGATACAATTTCCCTTTCTGTTTGCCGGGTCAGGCTCCGCGGCGGGCGCGGCGTGACGCGAGCGTTTGATACAGCGGCAGCTCGGACTCGCGGACGAACCCTCGCTTAACCGTATAATACAAATATTCACCTTATATTATACATCATACTCTCCCGTTTGTCAAGGTAGGCAGCGTTTTTTTCGGCAAAAGCGTCAACGCAAAATTTTTGAAAAAATTTTAAAATGGGGGTTGACAAATCGAAATTACTGTGATATAATATAACACGTTAAACAACTGGGTGTGGCGCAGATTGGTAGCGCGCTACCTTGGGGTGGTAGAGGCCGCAGGTTCAAATCCTGTCACTCAGACCAATGCAAATTGCATAAGAAAGCGGAAAGCGAGTTACTTTAGCGGGTGGCTCGCTTTTCTCTATCAACATATCATCAACATAAATGTAGATGATTATCAGATAGCAGATGCTGTTCTTCGTTGTTTGTTGAGCGCCCTAGACGGCGCTTTCTTTGTTTTCCGTACCAAGCGGATTTTCGTTCGCAGAATACGGTGCTATGAATGTCCCTGCTATGTCATTTGCCATTAAGCGCTTGCGACCATTCGAGATATGTAGATATATGTTGCTGGTTGTTTCTATGTCCGTATGACGGAGCCAAGATTTTACAGATTCCAAATCCCAGCCTTTGTCAAATAGGATACTAGCTGTGCTGTGTCGTAGGTCGTGAAAGCGCATGGTGGGCAGATTATGGTGCTTTAAGGCTCGCTGAAAACTTCTTGTTACACAATCCGGTCGGTAGAGTCTGCCGTCTGGGTGCGTAAATATGTAGTCTGACGGAGTGTAAATCTCACCGTAGAGATTGCGGTTCGTTTCTTGCTTTGCCTTTATGTCAAGCAGAAGTGCCTTTACTTCGGGCAGCAGTTCGTAGACCTGGTGGCTGCTTTCTGTTTTGGTGGTATCCTTATATACTATTGTTTTGTTCTTAACGACCGTGGATTTTATCTCCAGAGTGTTATTGTCAAAATCAACAGCGTCCCACTTTAAGCCAAGCACCTCGCTTTTACGCAAGCCATAATAAAGAGCAACATAAACAAGCGGGTAGATTTCTTCATTCCGAATATCGACAAGCATTTTGTTTGCCTCGCTTGCCGTCATATACACCTTCTTGTCTTTACTAAGGGTGGAAGTTGCTCTTTTAGGAACAGTGACATTAAGTGCGGGATTGCCTTGAATGTACTCAAGAACGACTGCCTCATTGAAAATCGCTTTGATTAGCGCAGCATGACTGCGTAGCGATGCAAGACCTAAGCCGCCCTCCTTGCCGTCACGTCTGCCGCCAGTGTTCTTGTAGTTGTAATATTCAAGGATATGTCTCGGCTTAACCTGCATAAGGGTTAAGCCTAATTCAGAGAAATACGGTATCAAGTGGCTCTCCGCAATGGTCTCATATTTCTCCCAGGTCGACTGCTGAATTGTCCCTTTCTTTTGATTGAGCCAAAAAGAAACAAATTCTGTAAAAAGGAGATTGTTGTCACTTGTCGTTAAGCAATTTCCTTTTGGATTTGCAAGTTTGTTTGCACCTATTCTCGTTAACTCCTCGATTTTGTCGTAGAGCATTTTGTTTGCCTCAAAGTAGTTCTTCTTTGTTGCGGAGAGATTAGTGCTTATCCACCTGCGAGTCATTATGTCAAGCGTCAGAGCTTCTTTTTCGGGATAGAGTATGCTTGTTTTCCCGTAAATAATCATCTGCCACTTGCCATTCCTCTCGCGCAGACTACCTGTTATTGTTACACTGTCTGTGTCCATAATATACCTCCTTGTTTCAACAGACAGCGACCTTTATATCAACATTTACATTATAGCACTTTAATGTACAAAAGTCAAGCTTTTGCAGTACTTAATTCGTGTGAAATCTAAAAAGATATACTGTCGTGTTTTTTTATAACACTCTAGGTGTTTTTACTATCATCAAGAAAACGGATAAGCTCGGTTTTGAGTATCCTGTACTTTCTACCTACAAGAAAACCCTTTATCTGCTTGCTGTGAATGAGATTATAAACCATACCCTTGCTTACACGAAGGATAGTTGCTATATCGTCAACACTTAAAACATCTTGATATTGTTCTAACATACATTTCCTCCATGTTGTGTATTATATGTCTCATTGATAGTATGATTTTTTGGACGGCTGTTGCAGCCGATATATAAGCAAACGGCTCATGCTATTACGGCGTGAGCCGTTTGCGTTATTGGTGTGTATTGCTCAGAGCGATTATCGGGTAGTCCGCACCCGAACATAGGAGTTTCACCTCTAGCCATTCCTGTGGCATAGCCGTAGCCGGAAGTATCATTATCCCATCTTGGCAGTGTTAATCTCTTCGCGCTCGTACCTTGCCTCTGCGTATGCGTTTACGGTTCGGTTTGATATTGGCAGACTTTCGGAGTTATTGTTATTCTCGCGCAAAAAAGAAGGTGGTCACGGATAATGTATAGCTCCTCGGAATCAATACAGGCACATCTTCGCACAATCAAGAGATGCGGTTGATGGTTTTGTTATCGCTCTGCTATATAATTGTCAATGATCTAAGGCAAACGTTTTCCTTCCTGTTCTGACCTCGAAATAAACATATCCGAATAATTCCGATTATTGTGGAATTGTGATGTCTTGGCAGAGAGTATTCTGTTTGCTGACCCTATTATAGCACAAGCTATACCATAAAATATATTTTTATCTCTATTCGGCATACAATATCTCTATTTGGAATAATCTGTTTTCTTTTGTCAGAATGTATGTTATACTTTGACTTGAGGTGATTGTTATGTCCTCGGTTAATTCAAGTCAAGCTGGCAATAGGATACGCGAGCTTCGCGAGAAAAAAGGACTCACACAAAAGCAACTTGGAGATGAAATGAATACCGTCCAATCAAACATTTCACGCTACGAGGACGGCACCAGAGATATACCCACAAAAACGCTGTTTGACTTATCGCAGTTTTTTGGCGTAAGCGTATATTATCTGATGATGGAGGAAGAAAGATTGAAAGGAGGAAAACAAGGCGTTATAATAGACAAAATCAAATCTCTACCGGCAGAGCAATTAGATTTGCTTGAAGAGTTTGTGGACTTTCTACTTAATAGGTGACAGTTCATAAAGCGGTCACAAACAATGAAAGCCACTAGGAACAAAAACCATTGGCAGCAATGCCAACACTTATTTATCACATAACTTGAATTTCTGAGGACTAGCCTATTGTATAATGTAGACATTTGCGGTGCAGCATGATACAATAGAAATACCGAATTTACTTTTTTGTTGGAGGAATAATGTATGTTTTTAAACAGAACAACTGACGGAAGAAACAATATCTGCGGCACAGTAGTCGCAAAGCTCAGAAAAGAGCTGCATATCAGCCAGCGTGAGCTTGCGGACCGGCTGAAAAGCGATGGCTTAGAAATTGACAAGAACGCTGTGCAGCGCATAGAGTCTGGGCAGCGTTTCGTAACCGACATTGAGTTGATATATATTTCTAGGTTACTCAATGTATCAATTAACGACCTGCTGGGCATAAAGTAACAACAAGCCACGCTCGGTTGATTTGTGTTTCTGGCAATTACTTGCCCAAGATGATAAACTGGAAAAATCATTGCGCGACACTTCGACAGTAGGGTGTCGCTAGTTTTTTATATGGAATTGAGCTTTCAAAAGATGATGTAGCAAGAGAGAAGCAATAGAGTGAGCAATAAGTATTATTAAATTGCAATAATGAATACTACAGCATTTCGGTTTATATAATATTTTTTTGTCTTTTTTTATGACAATTTGTAAAAATACCTTGACAAAAAGCCCAAAAAAGTATATACTTAAGTATATTATACTTAAGTATATTGAAATAAAAAAAAGGGGCTAATATCATGGCTGAATGTGAATCCTGTAAAACAAAAGAAGTTACTATTACCAAAGAGATAATAGACGGATTGATGGAGACCATACGGAACTTATATCAAGCTGACGATATTCCGTGGGTAATTGGATATTCTGGTGGCAAGGATAGTACAGCCGCACTACAGTTGGTGTGGCTGTCTTTGGCAGCGCTTCCTTCAGATAAGCTCAAAAAAACTGTACATATTATCAATACAAATACATTGGTAGAGTCGCCAGTAGTATCTATGTGGGCTGATAATTCATTAAAGAAAATGGACGAAGCCGCTAAAGAACAAAATCTCCCTTTTGTTACACATAGACTAACCCCTAAAATGAATGAAACTTTTTGGGTAAACTTATTGGGAAAAGGTTACCCATTTCCGAGAAAGCGGTTTAGGTGGTGTACTGACCGTCTAAAAATCCGTCCTGTTAACGATTTTGTTAAGGAGTGTATTGCAGCGCATGGTGAAATAATCCTTGTGCTTGGTACTCGAAAAGCTGAAAGCGCTAACAGAGCAAAAACGATGGCTTATTACGAAAAGTTACGCGTTAGAGAACTTCTGAGTCCGAACCCGACTATGGCAAATGAGCTTGTGTTTTCTCCGTTGGAAGATTGGAATAATAATGATGTTTGGGTTTTCTTAATGCAGTACAAAAACCCGTGGGGATATGATAACAATGATCTTCTTGCCATGTACAAGGGCGCAACAGAGGATGGTGAATGCCCAATGATGGTAGAAGCAGGCCTTCCGAGTTGTGGCAAGAGTAGATTTGGCTGTTGGGTATGCACGATGGTTGAACAAGACAAATCTATGGAAGCGATGATTGCAAACGATTCCGAAAAGGAATGGATGACACCACTGCTTGAATTCAGAAATGAAATTGGCAATGAGTATTATGAGGATAGCGGCTCAAAAGATAGAGATCGTGAACGTCGTGATTTTAGAAGAATGGGTGGACATCTTCAAGGGTGCGGAGGGCGCTTGAATCATGGACCATATATCCGTAGTCAGCGAGAGGCGTGGTTGAAAAAGCTACTTCAGATACAAGTGGACATCAATAAGAATGGTCCGGAAGAATTTGAAAGTTTAGAGTTAATTACCCTTGATGAACTTAAAGAGATTAGACGGATCTGGGTAAAAGAAAAGCATGAGTTTGTTGATTCTCTTCCTGGAATATATGAAGAAGTTATGGGAAAACCTTTCCCTGACGATTCGCTATATATAACCAGTTCCTTTAGAAATGATGAATGGAATATTCTTAAGAGAGTATGTGAGGAAAACCCCTTACCCATACAGTCAGATAACGATGTCAAAAGAATAAAATACAATGCTGAAGCTCCAGAGCATGATAGTATGCTGTTCCAAATGATGTATAGTCTAATTGATATTGAGGCGAACTCTGACACAATGAATAATCGCAAAGGTATCCTTGAACAAATTGAAAGCACACTTAAGCAGCATTTCTTTGTAGACGAAACAGATGCTAGACAATACTACTATGACCGTACCCAACGCAGACGCGATAATGGCGGCAAATATGATGAACGAGCCTTTGAAGGTGTTTTGCCTGAAGGTGAAGAATTTGATGGTGATGATGAATGATAATTAAGAAGTTAGTTCTGCATAATTTTGGAGTATATGCTTCTGATAATGTGTTTACATTTAATCAGAAACTACCTGTTATTCTGATTGGTGGAATGAATGGAAGAGGAAAAACCACTTTCCTTGAGGCTATACTATTAGCACTTTATGGCGCAAACTCGTTTGCTGTGTCTGAAAGTAAACAAAAGTCATATAGTCAGTATCTTAGAGCGCATGTTAATACTGCAGATGGTACATTAGAAAGTTATGTTCAGCTTGAATTCGATATGAATTCAGATGAGGATAACAATACTTATTCTATAATGAGGTCATGGAAAGGTAATTCGAAAAGAGTAACAGATGCAGTTTCGGTTATGAAAAATGGAAAGCCTGATTCTTTCCTTTCAAAGAACTGGGCAATGTTTATTGAAAGTGTTTTACCTAGTGGACTTGCCAATTTTTTCTTTTTTGATGGTGAAAAAATAGCTGAACTTGCTGATGGCGAGACTAACGAGGGAATGAAAAATGCGATTAAATCCTTGTTGGGCATAAATGTCGTTGACACTCTTTATTCCGATTTGCAGCGTATCATCACTAGACTTGGCTCAGAAAACGCTCAAACTGCTGATACCTCACATGTTGAAGAACTTCGTTTACTGAAAGAAGAAAAGGAAGCTGCATATACGGCTATATTAAATCAGATTGCTGATGTTGAGGGGCAAATAGTACAGCTTAACAAGAAGCTAGACGCAAAGCAAGAAGAGTTCCGTGCCAAAGGTGGAGATATTGTGTCAGAGGCACAGTCGTTGTTTTCGGAACGGGCTAATCTTAACGGTAAGTTGTCACAAATTAACAGTGACTTAATAGAGTTTGCAGCTTCAGAACTGCCATTAGAGCTAGTAAGGTCTCTTCTTATTGATATTCAATCTCAAGCAAAAATTGAGCGCGAAGATCGAAATACCCGCGTTGCAGCAGACAAAATCAGTGAATTCATTCGAATCTATAACCAAAGCGAAAAGAAGAATAAAGTGCTTAATGATTTCGCCGAGTTTGTAAAAACAGCAATAGACCACAATCCCGTACCTGATGTTTATAATTTTTCTGAAATGGCTTATTTACAGTGTTCTGCTCTTGTGGAATATCAACTTGAAAATAGCCGAAACAAATATTTAGCTGACAGAGAGAGTTCTCTTGCCGCCAAGAAGCGTCTTGAAGAAATTGATAATTATCTTGCTGTTGATGTGGACGAAAAGAATATACAGAGGATATACAAATCAATATGTCAGCTTAATGCACAAATAACTGAATTAGAGGTACAGCTTGAGACACTGGAGAAAAGTAAAACTGTCGCCAATGGTGAAATGCTCCGTGCGACTGCTGAATTTAACAAGTGTGTTTCAAGCTATCTAAGCAGAATTGAGCACGATGACGATGTTCAGCGAATGAAGAAATATGCTTTATACGCTCAACAGGTTGCCGAGAAATATAAGTATGCTCTGCAGAAAGAAAAAATTCATGACCTTGCTCAGACAATGACCGAACGATACAGGATACTTCTTGACAAAAAGAATCTTATTGACCGTATTGAGATGGATGATACAACATTAGATTACTATTGTGTCGACAAGGACGGTAAAATTATTCCCAAAAGTTCATTGTCGGCAGGCGAAAAGCAGCTTATGGTGATATCTATGCTTTGGGCATTGGCAATATGCTCAAAGAAAAACCTTCCTGTTATTATCGACACGCCACTAGCGCGATTGGATTCGATTCATAGGAAAGCACTTATCACAAAATACTTCCCCAATGCTAGTCAACAGACAATAATCCTTTCGACAGATTCTGAGATAGATAGCACTTATTATCAGATTATCAAGACTTATGTTAGTAACGAATATACCATACGTTACAATGAAGAAACAAAGTCCTCATCCATCGAGAATGGTTACTTCAAGGAGGAGATTTCAAATGATAATTAAGCAGATCCGTTTGTCTAATTTAGCAAAGGAAAAGCTTGCTCGTCTGAAAGGAAAGACTGGCATTCAGAACTGGAATGTGCTATGCCGATGGGCGTTTTGTTACTCTTTGCATGAAGGAACAATTCCTACGGATGTAAATATAGACTCTGATAGCAATGTTGAGATGAGTTGGCTGACATTTGCAGGCGAGTATCATGAGATATATGAGGCGCTTATAAAAGCATGGTGCATAAAGAATGATTTAGGCACTAATGATGATGTGATTAATAAGTATTTCAAGCTGCATTTGGAAAGAGGTATCGGATACCTTAGTGGAACCAACTTCATAAAAAACATACAGGATCTTCTTGATTTGGCAACCAGGGAAAGGAATGGACAATGAGTACATATCTTGACTATAATGCTTCCACCCCAATTGACGAGCGAGTTCTTAATGTAATGTTCGATGTATATCGAAACACTTACGGAAACGCCGATAATATGAACCATGTGTTTGGTGAAAATGCAAGTCAGGCTGTAGATAAGGCAAGACTATGCGTGGCTGATTTGCTAGGAATAAAGAAAGACGAAGTGTTTTTCACCAGCGGTGCAACTGAAAGCGATAATATGGTCATTTTTGGTCTAAGAGATTATGCAGAAAAGACAGGGAAAAAGCATATAGTTACTACATCAATTGAACACAAAGCGGTTATGGAGCCGATAAAGCATTTGGAGAATATGGGGTTTGAAATTTCTTATATCTCCCCAGATGAAACCGGAAGAATAAATTCCGAGGAGGTAATAAACTCAATAAGGGATGATACTCTTTTAGTAAGTGTAATGCATGCTAACAACGAGACGGGAATTATCCAGCCTATAAAGGAAATTGGAGAGGCTCTCGCTTCAACGGATGTGTTTTTTCATATCGACGCTGCTCAAACATTTGGTAAACTGGTAGATGAATTGCGGGAAGTAAAATATACTTTTCTTTCAGCAAGTGCTCATAAAATGTATGGACCACAAGGCATTGGTGTATTAGTAATGCGGAAAAAGAGATACAAATTGCCACCGCTAACTCCAATGTTTTACGGTGGAAGCCAAGAGCATGGATTTCGTCCCGGTACTGTTCCTACTGCATTAATTGCAGGCTTTGGCGAAGCATGTAAGATTGCGTGTGATGAATATTCTTACAACCTAAAAAAATATAAGGAAACCAAAGACTCTATATTTAAGATTCTTATTTCGTCCGGAGTGCAGTACAGTATTAATGGAAGTCAGGAATATTGTATTCCGAATACGCTTAACATTCGTTTTATCGGCGTTAATTCAACTGCACTTATGCAACAATGCAAGCCGTTTTGCGGTGTGTCCAATGGGTCTGCTTGTAATTCAAGCAGCCATACACCTAGTCATGTACTCAAAGCAATGGGATATTCAGACGAACACGCTGACCAATCAATAAGGATTAGTTGGGGAAAAGATTCTGACCTAAATGATTTTCAACGTTTGGTTGAGATTGCAAAATTGTGGGCGTAATGCGTAATATATTGCTTTATACTAAAGAAAAAATGCTGCAAGAGAAAGAATCTTGCAGCAAGTATTTTAGAAGCAAATCAATCTTCACAATGACAAATAATGCCAAACTTTCAACTATTTTCCGCATCGGAGCCAGGTGAAATAAGTGCATTTTCAGGAGATGAGGCAAAAGTGATTCGTGAATTATTTGATACGATGAATATACCACTCTCGTTGACTTCAATCTTTAGTTCCCCGTGAATATTAATCGAATTCTCGGAGCAAAGTTTCGTTCCAACATTATTAGCGTCCATCGTGCCAAAAGGAATACGATAAACTGAAATGTTAGAAGGTGTGGTATAGTTGTTTACATCAAAGAGCATATATAACATATCTTTGTAGATTGCAAAGTCAATGCAGTAATCTGCGTTTGAGATGTGAATAACCTTGTCTTGTTCCAGGTCCCAACCTACGATTACTTCGCCCTGACCGCTTGCAACGATTATCGAGAAAACTACAATATTGTCGAGTAAGAGCGCATTTCCGCCTTCAAAATAACTCTCCGTTGCGTATTGCCAAAAAGGTTTGATGTCGGAAAATCGAATTTCTTTGACTTCATGCTCGTCCTTTACCTTAATGAGGACTCCTTTGCGGGCAACATACTCTATTTCTTTCATGCTACTTACCTCCATTTTCTAATTTCCAAAGCTTATAGGATTCCTTCATACACACTCCGCACGGGCGGTAACCCGCTGCCTGAATACGTCGCCCCAAAATGAACACCTTGGCCGCTGAAGTTGAACAGTTGCGTC
>CAMERU010000052.1 GCA_945935925.1 uncultured Clostridia bacterium
GCTCTCGCGACGGTCTGCGCCAGCTTATCCGAAAACATTTTCTCGGGGTCATTGCTGAAAAAGCACACCCCGTATTCCTTTCTGTTGAGCCATTCGCACTTCTCGGGCGGCTGATCGGGGAAGCGGTTTTTCTTGTACATTTCACCGTAGAATTTGAATTTTTTCTGTTTATTATACGCCTCGGACGCCCTTTTAAAGCTCTCATCGTCACTTATTATCAGCCCGCGCAGCGCCTCCCTTACCGCGCTGTCTGCGCAGTAATACCCGCAGCCGTAGTTCATGCCGTTTACGCCGACGGCGAAATAAAAGCCGGGGTGTCCAGTATAGGCGTCGGGGCGCTTTCTTGCGAACGTGAACCACATTTCGTCACGGAATATCGAATCCTTCGCATACCTCGCGTCGCGGTATATTCTGGAAAGCTTTTTCGGGTCGCAGATTATCTGCGGGTCGATCTTCGCCATTGTCGGCGCAAGCGCGTTGACTATCTCGGTGAACGGCTCGACGACAAAACGGGTGTAATCACTCTTATGCCCGGCGAACCACTCCTTGCTGTCATGCAGCCTGTTCTCGAAAAGAAAATCTATTGTCTGCTGTGAAAACGGCATTTTATTACTCCTTTTGGCGCGCTTTACGGTGTCGGTCAGGCGGAAGCTGTTCAGCGTCATGCGCTCTATCTCTTCCGCCGGAACATCGGACGCCAGATAAACGGTATTCCAATGCACCTTATTCATATGATACGCGGGCACCACTCCCTTATATACGCTGCGCAGGAAATCCGCCTCCTGCGGGTCGCATTTAAGGTTGACTATATCCCGCCCGTCGTGCTCCATCAGCAGCGCGAACCATTTTCTGTTATTTTCATGCCGCGCCACCCACGACGAGAAATCCTCGCCGAACGGCTGATCCAGCGCCGCGCCGCCTATCGTGCGGCAGAAGCCGAGAAATTCCTCCCTCGTCATTTCCGCTCCTTTCTTACATATCTGAAAAAGCGGATATTGTGACAGCCCGTTTCCATAACGGGCGAAGCCTCCGCGATCTCCCATTCGGGCAGCGCGTCGAGGTCGGTGAAAAAGGTATCCCCGCCGAAGCATTCGTACACACGGGTTATCAATGCGGTATCGCAGTAAGGAAGAAGCTGCTCGTAAATTTCGCCGCCGCCTATGACGTATATTTCCCCGTCATATTCCCGCGAGAAAGCGAGAAATTCCTCGACAGAGCCGAAAACCCGCGCTCCGTCGAGCTGCTTCACCGTCCTTGATATGACAAAATTCTCCCTGTCGGGGAGAGGACGCTTAGGGAAGCTCTCCCATGTTTTTCTGCCCATTACCACCGCGTGACCCGTTGTAGTTTCGCGGAAGAACTTCATATCCTCGGGAAGCCTTGCGAGCAGACCTCCGTCCCTGCCGATAGCCCAATCGTTATCGGCAACCAAAATCAGCGTCATAAAGCCGCTCCTTTCATTATGCGTGGGAAATTACAGGGAACATCAGCCTGTCGCGTTCCATGCGCGCAAGGTCGTCCCCGATGATGAACAGCGTGCAGTCCTCTTCCTTGTGCTCCGAACAGTCAAGACCGCTCCTGTCGGCGGGGGTATAGCAGAATTTCACCTCTGCCGCTCCGAACGCTGCCGCAAGGCGGTGCGGGTCGGGCGAAAAGCCGATACTCTGCCGCAGGAACAGCGTGCCGCCGTCCTTTTCGGCGATAACATAGCCGCCCGTTTCGGGGACAAAATACAGGCTGTCGCAGTACTCCGCCATAAGCCGGAACTTATAAAGCCCGATATTTTCAACCATGGCAAACGCCGAGCCCGCGCCGTTATCCGCGGCGAGCAAGCCGAAGAACCGCGCGCTCCGTTCCTCGTCGGAAAGGTCGGTTTTTTCGATAGCATAGGGCTGCGCGGGCAGCGCGGCGGCGCTGTATTCAAACTCGCGCGCCTTTACAAAGCCGAATTTCGGGTAGAAGTCAAGCACGCTGTCGTTTCCGAAAAGATATATTCCGTCAATGTCGGGGGCGCCGAGGTATTTTTCTAGCGCGAACTCCATCGCGACCCGCCCGAGCCCCTCGCCGCGCCTGTCTGGGCGCGTCATGACCGTTCCGAGCTGGATATAGGGCAACACCGCATAATTATTTTCGTTCGATTGCGCAGTCAGATTTTTCGTCAGATTGTACAAAAGCGACGCAGGCGGGCTGACGCCCGTCAAGTCGATTTTGTGCGATATGACGGAAAATATGCAAGCAAGCGGACGGAAAAGGCGTTAGCCGTTAATTGTGCGGTGCTGCCATAGTTTTTCCTCTCCCCGCCGACGGAAAACGGCATTATGTTTACCGATACATTGGCGATCACCTCGCCGTTTTCCACGACGGCGTGCGGTATATACATATCGCCCCAGCCGCCCGAATTGTACCAGTCCTCAAAGCCAAAGCAGAACACCTCGTGCGTCAGCGCATTGAAGCTCCCGCGCAGCTCGTCGTTGTCCCTTATATTACAATTCAGTTCAAATATACGCAATCCCTCACGCCTTTGTTATCTTCGCGAAATTCGCCATCAGCTTCTTGCTGCCTGCCGTGTCAAACGCAATGGTGAGCATGGTGTCGTTGCCCATTCGCTTCGCTTCGGTGACAGTGCCCTCGCCGAATACGTTGTGGCGCACGCGGTCGCCTGCCGCGAACACCTCTCCGGTAACGTGCGGTGTAGCCGTGACGGGCTTCTTCGCCGTTTCCCCCGCAAGGTAGTTGCGCTTGGGCGGCTTCCCTCCCGAAAATCCCATGGACTTCGGGCGCTCGCCGTGCTTCTCGGTATATTCCTCGGGTATCTCCCTGATAAAGGTGGAAAGCTTGTTCGCGCTCGACTTTCCGTACAGCATACGGTAGGCGGTGTGGGTGACGAAAAGGCGCTTCTTTGCGCGCGTTATCGCGACATACGCAAGGCGGCGCTCCTCCTCCATTTCGGCAGGCTCGAACATACTCATGTAGCTCGGGAATATATTATCCTCCGCCGCGACAAGAAATACCGTGTCAAATTCAAGGCCCTTTGCGCTGTGCATTGTCATGAGCGACACTCTGTCCGTTTCGCTGTCGTAGCTGTCAAGGTCGGACACAAGCGCAACCTGCTCAAGGAAATCCGGCAGCGCCGCGTCGGGATTTTCCTCCAGCATAAGCAGCGCGTTTGATTTCAGCTCGTTTATGTTGTCTATCCTCGGCTCGCCCTCCTCGCCCATTGCCTTGAGGGACTGAATATAGCCGCTCTTCACCGCGACAGCCTCGATAAGCTCGTCAAGGCGCGCCGTGTCCGCAACCTCGTCAAGCTCCTCAAAAAGGTTTGCCGCCGCGCGCAAGGCGTTAGCCTTACGGGACAGCGTTTCATACTCCGCCGCGTTGGCGCAGACCTCGGTAGGGCTTATACCAAGCCCCTCCGCAATGCGCACTATCTCGTTGACGGTCGACTCACCTATCCCGCGCTTCGGCTCGTTTATTATGCGGCGGAAGCGTATCATATCGTAAGGGTTGTTGATAAGGCAGAGATAGGACATGATGTCCTTTATTTCCTTGCGGTCGTAAAAGCGCAGACCGCCTACTATCTTGTATGGTATTCCCGAACGCGCGAGCGCATTCTCAAAGCTGCGCGATATCGCATTGTTGCGGTACAGCAGCGCGAAATCGGAGTATTTCTTACCTTCCTTAACGCCGTCAAGTATGGCGTCCGCAACAGCCTTAGCCTCCATTGCCTCGTTCGGATAGAGGTCTATTCTTATCTTGTCGCCCTCGCCGAGGTCGCTCCAGAGGTGCTTGTCCTTGCGCTGAGTGTTGTTTTTGATGACAGCGTTCGCCGCCTCGAGTATCGTTTCGGTGGAACGGTAATTCTGCTCCAGCCTTATTACCTCGCAGTCCTTATACTGCTTCTCGAAGCTTAATATATTCTCGATGGTCGCGCCGCGGAAGCGGTATATAGACTGATCGTCGTCGCCGACTACGCAGAGGTTGCCGCTTGTCCCCGTCAGAAGCGATATAAGGCGGTACTGCGCGACGTTGGTGTCCTGATACTCGTCCACCATTATGTATTTGTAGAGATTTCTGTAATGCTCGAGTATTTCGGGATTGTCCTCGAAAAGCTTTACGGTCAGATAAATTATGTCGTCAAAATCCAGAGCGTTCGCGGCAATAAGGCTCTGCTGATATTCCGAATAGACCTGCGCGGTCTTTATCGCGGTTATTTCCGCCGTTTCATGCGCGCTCACCGCGTATTCCCGAGGCGATATCATCTTGTCCTTGCAGCGGGAAATGGCGTTTCTGAACATCTTTACACCCATTATCTTTTCGTCGATGTCCAGCTTTTTCATAACTTCCTTTATTACGCGTTTGGAGTCGTCGTCATCATATATCGTGAAGCCCGATTTATAGCCGACGTGCTCTATCTCGCGGTGGAGTATCTTAACGCAGGCGGAGTGGAACGTCGACGCGTTTATCTTCTCCGCACCCTCGCCTATCATGGAAACAAGCCTTTCGCGAAGCTCGCCCGCCGCCTTGTTCGTAAAGGTTATCGCAAGGATATTCCACGGGTTGACCGGCTCGACGGAAATAATGTCCGCCAGCCGCTGCGCGTTCTCCGCCGTGTGCTCAAGCGACGGGAAATCCTCAAGAAAGCGCTCGTCCTCGTGGGACAGCGAACGCTCCTCCGTATCGTGATACGCGTTTCCGAATTTCATCATGTTCGCAATGCGGTTGACAAGCACCGTTGTCTTTCCGCTGCCCGCTCCCGCAATAATGAGAACGGAGCCCTTTACCTTGAACACCGCCTTGCGCTGCATATCGTTCATTCTTGAGAAAAAGCTCTCCAGCGCGCGCTTTTTCAGTTCGGTATAGTTCATATATTACCTTCCTTAAAGACTGCTTACGGGGGAAAACTACGTTCTCCCCCAAGCATTATCGTTGTTATTTATCCACTTACAGCGTCATTCCGCATTGGACGGCGCGGTCGTTGGCGTTGTCGTTGTTGTACGGGTCGCGGTGGTGTAGTCGCCGCTGCCCAGCGCTATGAACGGATTTACCTCCGTGCCGATAGCCTGCGGGAGCACGCCGTTCCAGTTGGACACCTTGAGATATTCTATGTAGTTCGGGCTCTTTTCGAGCTGCTCCTGAACCGCCTTGATAGCGTATGCCTCGGCGTCAGCCTTTATCTTCTGGGAGTCAGCCTCCGCCTGCGCGGCGATGACCTGCTGCCTTGCCTCTTCCTCCTTTTCGGCGGTCTTGTTCTGCATTTTGAGCGCGTCCTGCGCGGCGATTACCTTCGCCTGAATGGACTGCTCGAACGCCTCGTCGAACGAGAGGTTTTCTATCGCGAAAGCGGTGACGATTATCCCCTGCGTCTCAAGCGTTGCCTTCAGGGACTCGTATATCGCATTCTGAACGTCCGAACGATTCTGCACGAGATCCTCCGCCTTGACCTTGCCTATCTCGTCCTTGGATATCTTCGCAACATTCGGAACAAGAAGCTTTGTTTCAACGTTGCTTATGCCGATAGATCGGATTATTTCGGGGAGCTTTGTCCCGTCGTAGTAATAGTTGAGCTTGAGGTGAAGGCTGTCCACCGTCTGCGTGTCGCTCGTGTAGGCGTCGGTCTGTACCGAATATATCTGCTCGCGGGTGTCGACCTGCTCTATCTCCTCGACGAACGGAATGTGGAAATTAAGTCCCGCCGACATATTGCTCTCGACTATCTTTCCGAACTGATACTTGACCCCGATAAAGCCCTCGTTGACTACTGTGAAGCTGTTAAGAAGCACAACGATCACTATCACCGCAATGACCCCTGCGGCGATCCAGAAGCCTATGTTCTTTTTGCCGTTGTTATCCGAAGTACCGCTTGTAGAAAAACGCTGTTCTGCCATTTGTTACTCTCCTTTTCCCATTGTTCACTTCATGCTGTTTCCTGCGGAAACAAGCTCCGAATATCTGTCCTCTGCCTTTATTTCGGGAGCGACAACGTCGCGCCTGCTTATGCCCGCCCGCGCGAACGCCTGCGTCAGCATGAGCTTTATTCTGTTTACCTGATTTACCTCGGAAGCGCCCGGGTCGAAGTCGACAGCGACAATGTTGCTCTCGGGGTGCTGCCTGCGTATCTCGCCGATAACGCCCTTGCCGGTGACATGGTTCGGCAGGCAGGCGAACGGCTGCATACATACAATGTTCGGCACGCCCTCGTCGATAAGCTCCAGCATCTCCGCCGAAAGGAACCAGCCCTCGCCCGCAATGTTGCCCGGTGAAACTATCGACTTTACCTCCTCGCGCATTTCAAAAATGTCGCCGGGGCAGCCGAACTTCGTTCCCTTGACCGCCTTGCGGTAGCTGCGCTCCATGAACCTTATCGCCTTTATCGCGGCGTTCTGAACGAATTTCTTCGTTGCGGGGAGATAAAGCAGCTCTCTCTTGGTTACTCCGTGGGAGCAGATGTAGTAGAAAAATCCCATTAAGTCGGGAACGACCACCTCGCAGCCCTCGCTTTCGAGCAGCCCGATTATGTCATTGTTCGCGACGGGGTGGAACTTTACGAGTATCTCCCCGACAAGCCCTATTTTAGGCTTCTTTATGTCAAGCACGGGGAACTCCGAAAATTCCTTTACTATGTTCGTGACGTTCTCGTTGAACCGCTTCAAAGACAGCGATTTCAGCTCCTCGCGCAGGAACAGCCGCCACTTTTCATAAAGCGCGTTCGCGCTCCCCTTTGTGACCTCGTAGGGGCGCACCTTGTAAAGGCAGCGCGACAGCACGTCGCCGTAAACTATACCCATGAACGCGCGCACCGCCATAGGAACGGTTATTTTGAAGCCGCTCTGCTTTTCCAGTCCGACAACATTCAGCGATATCAGCGGAACGCTGTCGAAGCCCGCGTCCTTGAGCGCCTTTTTGAGCATTCCGACATAGTTGGTCGCGCGGCAGGCTCCGCCCGTCTGGGTTATCATGACGGCAGTCTTATTGAGGTCGTATTTGCCGCTGTTCAGCGCGTGGATAAGCTGCCCGACAATAAGTATCGACGGATAGCACGCGTCGTTGTTGACGTATTTCAGACCCTCGTCCACCACCGCCTTGGAGCAGTCGGTGAGTATCTCGACATTGTAGCCCGAATGCCTGAACGCCGCCTCGAGCATATCGAAGTGTATCGGCGCCATCTGCGGGCAGAGTATCGTGTAATCGCTGCGCATTTCCTTGGTGAACTCGGGCTGACGGATATATCCGAGGTGACCCCTGACGGGCTTGTAGTGGTGCCTTGCCCTTTCGTCAACGACGGAAATGAGCGAGCGCAGGCGTATCCTTGCCGCGCCGAGGTTGTTAACCTCGTCTATTTTAAGGCAGGTGTAAAGCTTGCCGAAGCTGCGGAGTATCTCCTGCACCTCGTCGGTGGTTATCGCGTCAAGACCGCAGCCGAAGCTGTTGAGCTGAACAAGCTCAAGGCAGTCGTGATTTCCCACAACGTGCGCGGACGCGTACAGCCGTGTATGGTATGTCCACTGGTCAACTACGCGTATCGGGCGCACCACCTTTTCCATGTGCGCAACGCTGTCCTCCGTCAGCACCGCGAAGCCGTAGCCCGCTATCATCTCGGGCAGACCGTGGTTTATCTCGGGGTCAACGTGATAGGGACGTCCCGCGAGGACGATGCCGCGCTTTCCGTTCTCTTCAAGGAATTTTACCGTTTCCTCGCCCTTTCTGCGCATTTCCGCCTTGAACGCGCTGTCCTCGGCATAAGCCTTTGCGAGCGCGGAAACAATTTCCTCTTTCGTTATGCCAAGCTCGGGCAGGTCTTTTGAAAACTCCTCGTAAAGGCGCTCGCCCATGCGCTTTTCGTTGAATATCGGGAGGAACGGGTTCATAAACCTGACATCTTTCCGAAGCTCGGGAACGGAGTTCTTTATTACCTCGGAATATGTAGCGACAACGGGGCAGTTGTAGTGGTTGTCGCCGCCGTTGTCGTCGCCCATTTCATACGGCATGGAGGGGTAGAAAATGAGCTTCACGCCGCTGTCGATAAGCGCCTGTATATGTCCGTGCGCAAGCTTTGCGGGATAGCACAC
The DNA here is from genome assembly GCA_945935925.1 of uncultured Clostridia bacterium. Lineage (GTDB taxonomy): Bacteria > Bacillota > Clostridia > Oscillospirales > Ruminococcaceae > CAG-115. The sequence continues at coordinate 8,067 of CAMERU010000052.1, forward strand.
CGACTCGGACGGCATGGTTTCGATACCCTTGTCATATATCGCGCGGGAGGATTTCGGGGAGAGCTTAACGCTGAACCCAAGCTCGGTAAAGAGCCTGTGCCAGAACGGGTAATTCTCATACATACCGAGCACGCGCGGAAGCCCGATAACGCCGCGCTTAGCCTCCGCCTCCGGCAGGCATTCCCTGTCGAAAAGCAGCTTGTATTTGTATTCGTAAAGATTGGGCATCTTTTCCTTTACGGAAACATTGCCCGCGCCGCGTTCGCAGCGGTTGTTGCTTATATATATCTTTCCGTCGGGGAATTTGGTTATGGTGAGCAGGCAGTTGTTGCTGCATTTTCCGCAGCGCGCGGTGGTCTTTTCCGCCTTGAAATTCTCAAGCGACGCCGCGTCGGAGAGAGAAGTGCCCTTTCCGTCGTCGCGCTCCATCGCTACGAGAGCGCTTCCGTATGCGCCCATAAGTCCCGCCTTGTCCGGACGGATAACTTCCTTGCCGCAGATAAGCTCAAACGCGCGCAGAACGCTGTCGTTCATGAACGTTCCGCCCTGAACGATTATCTTCTCGCCCATCTCAGACGTGTCGCGCAGCTTTATAACCTTAAACAGCGCGTTCTTTACCACCGAGTAGGAAAGTCCCGCCGAGATATCCGCGACGGTCGCGCCCTCCTTCTGTGCCTGCTTTACGCGGGAGTTCATGAAAACGGTGCAGCGCGAGCCGAGGTCAACGGGGTTCTCCGCCGTAAGACCGAGCTTCGCAAACTCCGCGGAGGTCATTCCGAGCGCAACGGCAAAGTTCTCGATAAACGAGCCGCAGCCGCTGGAGCAAGCCTCGTTGAGCAGAATGGACTCTATTTCGCCGTTCTTGACGCGCATACACTTCATGTCCTGCCCGCCGATATCTAGGATAAACTCCGCGCCGGGCAGCACCTTGTCCGCCGCCTTATAGTGCGCCATTGTTTCTATCTCGCCGTAGTCCGCGCCGAGCGCCGCCTTGATAAGGTGCTCGCCGTAGCCCGTGGTGCAGACCTTTGCTATGTACGCGTCCTTCGGCAGGAGGGAATAAAGCTCCTTTAGTATCCCTATGACGGATTTGAGCGGGTCGCCGCCGTTTCCGCTGTAATGGGAATACACTATCGCCGCATTTGAATCAATAAGCGCCGCCTTTGTCGTGGTGGAGCCCGCGTCTATGCCGAGGTAGCAGGCGCCCTTTGTTTCGGAAAGCTCCGCAGTCGGAATGACCGCCTTTGCGTGCCGCTCGTGGAACGCATTAAGCTCCTCCTCATTCTTAAACAGCGGCGCAAGGCGCTCTACCTCGCGGAGCTGATTGCCCTCAAGGGAGTTTGCCCGCCCGACAAGCTCGTCAATGGACACCTCGCCGCTCTCGTCGGAGAATGCGCAGCCCATAGCCACGAAAAGATTTGCATTTTCGGGGAAAATTATATGCTCGGGAGTAAGCCCGAGGGTTTCAATAAACCTCTGACGAAGCTCGGAAAGGTAGTGCAGAGGACCTCCGAGGAACGCAACGTTGCCCCTTATCGGCTTACCGCAGGCAAGTCCGCTTATCGTCTGATTTACTACCGACTGGAAAACCGACGCGGCGATATCGCTGCGCTTTGCGCCGTCGTTGAGCAGCGGCTGGATATCGCTCTTTGCGAAAACGCCGCAGCGGGACGCGATCGGGTATATCGTCGTATGCTCCTTCGACAGCTCGTTAAGGCCGCCGATATCGGTGTTCAGCAGCGCCGCCATCTGGTCGATGAACGCGCCGGTGCCGCCCGCGCAGCTTCCGTTCATGCGCTGCTCAAGTCCGCCCGTGAGATAGGTTATCTTCGCGTCCTCGCCGCCGAGTTCGATAGCAACGTCGGTCTGCGGGATAAGCTCGCGGATAGCGTTTGTGCCCGCGGCTACCTCCTGAACGAACGGAATACCGAGCCACTTTGACACGGAGATACCGCCCGAGCCTGTGACCGCAATATAAACTCGCTCTCCGCGGAACGCCTCGCCGACGCCCGAAATTATATCGGCTACGGTCTTTCTTATATCGGAAAAATGACGTTTATACCTGCTGTAAAGCAGCTCGTCGTTCTCGCCGAGAACCGCCGCCTTAACGGTCGTAGAGCCAATGTCAAGCCCGACACGCTTCAAACAAATCAGATCCTTTCTATGAAAAACGGCTTGTGCCGTGCAAAAAGTATTTTTATCCAATCATATTGATTATATCACATTTGAGGAAGAAATTCAAGCCTAAATTTTACCTTATTTACAGCGTTCTCCCCGCGCATAACGGGGAGAACGTCGTAAAGTCATAAATGTTATTCCAGCTCGAATGCTCCGGTGTAAAGCCTGTAATACTGACCCTTTTCGGCAATCAGCTTTTCATGGCTGCCGCGTTCGATTATGCGCCCGTGGTCGAGCACCATGATAACATCGGAGTTTTTGACCGTGGACAGCCTGTGCGCAATGACAAACACAGTTCTGCCCTGCATCAGCGCGTCCATGCCCGCCTGAACGATGGACTCCGTTCTCGTATCTATCGAAGAAGTCGCCTCGTCAAGTATCATGACGGGCGGGTCTGCGACTGCCGCCCTTGCTATGGAGATAAGCTGGCGCTGACCCTGCGAAAGCCCGCTTCCGTCCCCCTTGAGCACCGTGTTGTACCCCTGCGGGAGCATTCTGATAAATCCGTCCGCATTGGCGAGCTTCGCCGCTTTAATACATTCCTCGTCGGTAGCGTCGGGCTTGCCGTAGCGCAGATTGTCCATTACCGTACCGGTGAACAGATTGACGTCCTGCAAAACCACGCCGAGCGAGCGCCGCAGGTCTGCTTTCTTTATTTTGTTGATATTTATGCCGTCATAGCGTATCTTTCCGTCCGCAATGTCATAGAAGCGGTTGATAAGGTTGGTTATCGTGGTCTTGCCCGCGCCCGTCGCTCCTACAAACGCGACCTTCTGCCCCGGCTCGGCATATATCTTTATATTGTGCAGAACAAGCTTGTCGGGGACATATCCGAAATCCACGTCGTCAAGAACGATATCGCCCTTTAATTCGGTGTAGGTAACGGTGCCGTCGCCGTGGGGGTGCTTCCACGCCCACAGACCGGTGCGCTCCGCTGTTTCGGAAAGCGAGCCGTCATTGCCGCGCTTCGCATTTACAAGGGTCACATAGCCGTCGTCGCTCTCGGGCTGCTCGTCTATGAGGGTGAATATCCTCTGCGCGCCCGCCATCGCCATTGCGACGGAGTTAAGCTGCTGGGACACCTGCCCTATCGGTCCGACAAAGCTTCTCGAAAGCTGAAGGAACGAGGCAATGCCGCCGAGCGTGAGCACTCCCACCGAAAAGCACGCGACATTCATAACGCCGTTTATCGCCATAACGCCGCCGACTATCGCGATCACGACATACAGGAAATAGCCCATGCAGTTGTTTATCGGCATGAGGGCGTTGGCATAGGCGTTAGCCCTGAACGTGTCCTCGCACAGACCGGCGTTCTTTCCGTCGAACGTTTCCTTTGCCTTACCCTCGTGGCAGAACACCTTGACTACCCTCTGACCGTTTATCATTTCCTCGATATAGCCGTTGACGTCGCCGATAGACTGCTGCTGGCGCATGAAATATTTACCGCTGCTCCCCGCGACCTTTCCCGTGATAAAGAACATAAGGCACAGGAAAGCGACAACAAGGAGAGTGAGCCACAGCGAAAGGCTGAGCATGGAGCAGAACACCGCAACGATAGTGACGAACGAGGCAACTACCTGCGGGATCGTCTGGGAGATCATCTGGCGGAGCGCGTCGGTGTCGTTGGTGTAGTAGCTCATTACGTCGCCGTGGGTGTGGGTGTCAAAGTAGCTTATCGGGAGAGTCTGCATATGCGAGAACATCTCGTCGCGGATATTTTTAAGCATTCCCTGCGAAATATTCGCCATAAGCCTGTTATACGCAAGCGTGCAGATAATCCCCGCGAGGAAAAGCGCCGCCATACCTCCGAGCGCGCCGAGCAGCCCCGAAAAATCGGGGTTTTCCGCCCCGACAAGCGGGAGTATATAGCTGTCTATCAGCGTCTTTATAAAGAGCGAGGAAGCAACGCTCGCGATACTGCTTATTACAATACTTATGATGACCAATATCATCTGCACCCTGAACGGCTTCATATAGCCGAGCAGCCTTTTAATAACCTTTCCGTTGACAGCCGCCATGGGCGAGCCGCCGCGCGGGGGCATCTGTTTCGCGTTCTTATTCATCTGCGCTTCCTCCCTTCGTCTGGGAATCATATATCTCGCGGTAGATATCGTTGCGGGCGTAAAGCTCGTCGTGAGTGCCTGCATCGTTCACCGCGCCGTTTTCCATTACAACGATAAGGTCTGCGTCGCTTATCGAGGCAACTCTCTGCGCAATGATTATCTTCGTGGTGTCGGGGATTTCCTCCGCGAACGCCTTTCTTATCATAGCGTCGGTCTTGGTGTCGACAGCGCTTGTCGAGTCGTCGAGAATAAGTATCTTCGGCTTCTTTAACAGCGCTCTGGCAATGCAAAGGCGCTGCTTCTGACCGCCCGAAACATTCGCGCCGCCCTGCTCGATATAGGTATCATATTTATCGGGGAAGGTCTGTATGAACTCGTCCGCGCAGGCAAGGCGGCATACGCGCTCAATATCCTCGTCGGAGGCGTTCTCGTCGCCCCAGCGCAGGTTCTCCTTGATTGTCCCCGAAAACAGCACGTTCTTCTGAAGCACCATAGCGACATTGTTTCTCAGCGCGTCAAGATTGTAGTCGCGAACGTTCACGCCGCCGACTATGACCTCGCCCTCTGTCGCGTCGTAAAGCCGCGGTATCATCTGCACCAGCGTGGACTTGGACGAGCCGGTCCCGCCGATAACTCCGACGGTCTGTCCCGACTTTATTTTGAGGTCAATATGCCGCAGCGCGTCGTTTTCCGCCTTTTCGGAATATCTGAAGGAAACATTCCTGAACTCAACGGAGCCGTCCGCAACCTCGGAAACGTTCTTTTCGCCGTCAACAATGCTGCTCTTTTCGTTGAGCACCTCGGCAATTCTGTCGCCGCTTGCCTTGGACATGGTGAGCATTACGAATATCATGGAGATCATCATAAGGCTCATGAGTATCTGCATAGCGTATGTGAACATGGACATCAGCTCGCCGGTCGTGAGCCCGTTCCCGGGGATATTTCCTCCCGCGACGATACTCTGCGCGCCGAGCCACGATATCAGCATTATGCAGGCATATACGGCTATCTGCATTGCGGGCGCGTTGAAGGCTATGGTTTTCTCTGCCTTGGTGAAATTCCTGTAAATATCCTCGGATATCTTCCCGAACTTGTCTTTCTCGTGCTCCTCGCGGACGAAGCTCTTGACTACCCTTATACCGCGAAGATCCTCCTCAACAACGTTGTTGAGCTTGTCGTAGGTCTTGAACACACGGGTAAATCTGGGGTAGGATATCTTTATGATTATTGCGAGAACTATCGCCAGAAACGGGATGACCGCAACAAATATCGAAGCAAGCTGTGCATTTATCCCGAACGAGAAAACGAACGCGAAAATAAGCATAGCGGGCGCGCGGAAGGTTATCCTCGTCATCATCTGAAACGCCATCTGCACGTTGGTAACGTCGGTGGTAAGGCGGGTGACAAGGCTTGCGGGAGAGAATTTATCAATATTCCCGAAAGAGAAGCCCTGAATATTGTAGTACATATCCTGCCTTACATTTCGCGCGAAACGCGAGCTTGCGCGCGACGCGGTGTAGCCGGACAACACCCCGAAAAACAGCGCCGCGGCTGTCAGCACGAGCAGGATAACGCCATATTTTACGACCTCGTTCATATCTCCCGGCGTTATTCCCTTGTCGATAAGGTCAGCCATTACAAGCGGTATCATTACCTCAAGCACCGATTCGCAAACGACGAGTATCGGCGTAAGTATCGCGGGAAGCTTGGCGTCCCTTATGCTTTTACTGAGAGTTTTTAACAATCTTATCCACTCCTTTTCCTTTGTCCGCAGACTCAATATTTTTTTCCATTCTGTCAAGAAAACTGCTGAGCGCTTCCAGCTCCTCGGGCGAAAACCCCTTTGTCAGGACTGCCTCCATCTGCGTTGTATCCGCGCGGAGCTTTCCCGCCAGCTCGCGGGATTTTTCCGTCAGGACGATCTTTTTCAGCCTTGCGTCATGCGATACGCTCTCGCGGGAGATAACGCCTTTCTTTTCAAGAAGAATAAGCACCTTTGAGGCGGTGGAGCGGGTTATCCCGAGCTCGTTTTCAAGATCGCGCTGCATAACGTCGCGCCCGAACTCCTCCGCGTCGCACAGCATTCCGATTATCCAGCCGTTGCTGCAGGTCATGTTGTCAATTTCTTTTTTACCCTCGTAGTACCTGTCGATATACCGGCGCACCGCGTTATTTATCATTCTCAGCCTCATGCCTATGCTGTGGTTTTCCATTTAACCCCCCCTCTTTTTTGTCGCATATGCTACATTATAATGCAAATTATATAATTTGTCAAGCAATTTCTTGTGAAAAAATGATGAAAATACTGCTTTTCCTATTACACAAAAATTATAGGCAATGTCCAAGAAATTATTTCCTGTACTATTTTATATTGAAATTTGCAGAATTTTATGTTATAATGTGCTTTGTACGATTGCGGCAATAGCCGCTTAACAACAGGAGGGAGCAGTTTTATGTATAAAATTGTAAAAAAGAAGATCCTCAACCCCACCGTAACGCTGATGGAAGTAGACGCGCCCATGA
>CAMERU010000053.1 GCA_945935925.1 uncultured Clostridia bacterium
CGCGTTAGCGGAGATCCTGTCGGAAAAGCCCGACAGGGCTTTTTCGACAGACTGAGCGGCTTCTTTCACTATTGACGGATTATCAGCCGATAAACTCGCGAATAAGCGAATTTTCGGGAACAAGCCGCTTATCCACCGGCTCAAGCATACGCAGGAACTTCTCAATGTCCGCGTAGTCGGAATACGCGGTATATTCCCGCGAGGAACGCTCCAGATCGGGCAGAAGTATATCGCGGTAAACCATCGGCTCGTACATTATGAACGTGTCGATCTCATAGTCTGCGCGGTGCTTATACGGCATGATGTACAGCCCCTCGCCGCGCTCGACGGAACGGAAGAACTCGAACGTTTCCTCAAGCGAGCGCCCGCGGTAAAGCTTGTCGCGCATAAGGCGGCGCATTAGGCGTATCTTTGACGGGTGGAGCTGCTCGCCGCTGCTGCATATTCGCGTTCTCACGCTGACGTAAACGCAGCTTGTGCTGTCGTCGGTGTCGCCCGTCAGCAGTGGGTTCAGCGCGTGTATCCCCTCTATTATCACTATATCGCCCTTTTCGCAGCGGAGGCTCATGCCCTCGCGGCGCTGCTGCGCGGCAAAGTCGAACAGCGGAACGGTTATCTCCCCGCCGTCCAGAAGCTGCTCGAGATGACTGCGGAAAAGCGGGATATCCAGCCTAAGCGGACTTTCAAAATCTATGTTGCCGTTCTCGTCCATCGCTGCAAGATTTTCGTGCATGGGCAGGTAGTAATTGTCCATGGAAACGGTATGCGTAGCCGCGCCCTTTTCCTTGAGGATATGCTGTATGCGCGCCGCGGTGGTCGTCTTTCCCGAGCCGGAGGGTCCCGAAATAAGCACAACGGGGCGCTCCACGCGCTGCTCATATATACTGAGCGCCGCTTTTTCTATCTGCTCCCTGTAAAACCTCTCCCCGTCGTATATGAGCTCCTCGGGACGCCCGGACAGAGCGTTAAGCTCGGAAACATCAATGAAGTTCATATCGCTAACCTTTCCTTTCAGATATCAATGCTGCAATGCTACAAAACCATGACAAGCGTCCCCGCCGTGATCAGCACCGAGCCTATCGCCGCTTTCAGCGTGAATTTCTCGTGCAGAAATACAAACGCAAGTATCAGCGTTATGACAACGCTCATTTTATCGATCGGGACGACCTTTGATGCCTCGCCAATTTGCAGCGCCTTGTAATAACACAGCCATGACCCGCCCGTCGCAAGCCCCGAGAGTATCAGGAATATCCAGCTTTTCGTGCTTATCTCGGCGATGCCGCCCTGCGTGTTTGTCAGGAATACCATTCCCCATGCCATTGCAACCACAACTACCGTTCGTATCGCCGTGGCGAGATTTGAGTTCACCCCGTCGATCCCGACCTTCGCGAGGATCGAGGTCAGCGCAGCGAATACCGCCGACAGTATCGCAAAAACCAACCACATTTTATTATTCCCCCCGAAAAGAGATTTATTTTTGTCCATAATATGCGTTTGCTCCGTGCTTTCTGAGATAATGCTTATCCATAAGCTCGCGCTGCATTGCGGGGAGCTGCGGCTCCATCATCATGTCGTGCCATGCCATAAACGCTATTTCCTCCAGCACTACCGCGTTATGTACCGCATTGTGAGGGTCGGTGCCCCATGCGAAGGGTCCGTGGGAATTGACAAGCACTGCGGGTATATCGTTCGGAGAAAGCCCTCTGAACGCTTCCGCGATAACATTGCCCGTTTCGCGCTCGTATTCGCCCGCTATTTCGTCGGGGGTCATTTTTCGGGTGCAGGGGATATTGCCGTAAAAATAGTCGGCGTGCGTTGTCCCCAGCGCGGGGATATCGCGCCCCGCCTGCGCGAAAACGGTCGCCCAGCGGCTGTGAGTATGCACAACGCCGCCTATGTCGGGAAATTCGCGGTACAGCACGATATGCGTCGGCGTGTCGCTGCTCGGGTTAAGATTACCCTCGACGCGGTGCCCCGTTTCGAGGTCTACCACCACCATATCAAGCGGCTTCATTTTATCATAGTCCACGCCCGACGGCTTTATCACCACAAGCCCGCGCTCGCGGTCTATTCCCGAAACATTACCCCATGTGAATGTTACAAGACCGTGCTTCGGGAGCAGCATATTCGCCTCGTAAACTTCCTGCTTGAGTTCCTCTAACATTTTTCTCCTCCTATATTTGTCCGCAGAACAGCGCCTCAAATTCCTCGCGGCTGTCGGAATAAGCGAGCGCCCACATTGATTTCATCGCGCACAGCTCGCGCGTCATCAGCCCCGCTTCGATGATGTGCTCCTCCTTCGCGCCGCTGCCGACCTTGTAGACAGAAAGGTCGGTGCCGCCGCACATGACCTGCGTTGTCATAATTACATATATGCCGTCCGCCGAAAGTCGTGACAGCTCGCGCTTCGCCTGCGCGCCGCCGTAGTCGGGAATACCGCCCGTACCGAAGCCCTCGACGATCACCGCGCGGACGCCAGTTGTGCAAACGTTAAGCGGCACGCCCGGTGTCAGCTTTGCGACGGAAATGCGGGTATCCATTCTGTTGTAAAAAACCGCGCTGCCGACGGGCTTTTCATCACGCGCGGCAATAACGCCGCCCTCGGAAACGCTCCCTATATCCGCGCGGTTTATGCTCCGGAAAGCGTCATATTCCCTCGTATGCACCTTCGCGGCGCAGCGCCCGTCAATGATCCTCCCGCCGAACACGACCGTTACGCCCCAAAGGCTGCCGCAGCAGGCACATAGGAACGCGTCGCGCAGATTTAACGCCGCGTCGCTTTCGGGCGCGGTCATAGGCTTCTGGCTGCCGGTCAGGACGATGGGCTTGGCGCTGTTTTGTATAAGGCAGGAAAGCGCTGCCGCAGCGTATGCCATGGTATCGGTGCCGTGCGCGATGACAAATCCGTCGAACTCGTCATAGCGGCGGCTTATAATATCCGCCAGCGCGCACCATTCCCGCGGCGACATATTCGTGCTGTCAAGGCTGAACGGCTGTTCGGCAGTCACCTCGCACAACTCGTTTATCTGCGGGAGAAACGACACCAGTTCCTCCGATGATATTTTCGGGGTCAGACCCTCGGGGGTCTGTCCGCAGGCGATAGTTCCGCCCGTTGCAAGGAAAAGGATACGTTTCATCAGATTCTCCGTTATCTTCAGATAATAATAGTATCAAAATGCGGCGGACAAGGCATTCCGTCCGCCGCTCAAATGCTCTGAAAGCCGATCACCTCGGCTCGACGATAAATTTCATCGCAGTTCTGTCCTCGCCGTCTATCTCAACGGTCGTGAACGCGGGAATACAGATAAGATCAACGCCGACAAGCGCCATATAGCTCCTTGCGATAGCGATGGATTTTACCGCCTGATTTGCCGCGCCTGCACCGACTGCCTGAACCTCGACCTCGCCGTTTTCGCGAATTACCGCCGCGATGGCTCCCGCAACCGACTTGGGTACAGAATGCGCCGATACTTTTACAACTTCCATGATGCTCACCATTCCGATATGCCGCAAAAAACGCATACCGGCCTTTCATTAAAATGCCGCAAATATATTTGCTGTTTTACCCGCAATATACCAAATCCCCCCAGCGGCTGTATCAGCTGTGACAGAGCCTTTTAATGCGCTCTATCGAAAGACATTTTCCGCTTTTTGCGTCTATATCCATGCAGACCCCGCAAATCTCACATTCGCCGTCTGCAAAGACGTGCTTTTTTGGATAATAGGTAAGAAATTTCTCTATGATAATATCTTTTTCCACGCCGAGGATCGACTCCCGCGCGCCCGTCATGCCCGCGTCGGTTATATATCCCGTGCCGTTTATCACCTGCTCGTCAGCGGTCTGAACGTGCGTGTGAGTTCCGAGCACCGCGGAAACGCGCCCGCTGAGATAATAACCCATAGCGCGCTTCTCGGAGGTCGCCTCCGCATGAAAATCGACTATTATGACCCTTGAATCTATACGGTCAAGAATGCTGTCCGCCGCCCTGAACGGGTTGTCGGCGGGCTGCATATAGGTCGTCCCGATAAGGTTCACGACAGCTGCGCTGTATGCCCCCATGTCCAGCGTACACACGCCGCGCCCCGGCACTCCGTCCCCGAAATTTGCGGGGCGTATGAGCCGTTCGTTGCGCTCGAGCTCCTCGTCTATCGACTTTTTGCGGAAAACATGGTTACCCGTTGTTACAACGTCCGCGCCCGCGTCGAATATCATCTGCGCGGAGCGCGGGTCTATACCGTTTCCGTCGGCGCTGTTTTCGCCGTTGACGATAACTATGTCCGCAAAGTATTCCCGCCGAATCAACGGCAGCTCCGCCATAAGGGCTTCACAGCCGCCTCTGCCGACAACATCGCCGATGAAAATAACCCTCATATCAGCGGAAGATAACGTCTTCCCTGCCTGCGCCTACGCCGATTATCGTAATAGGACAGCCGCACAGCTCCTCGAGCCTTGTTATATATGCCCTGCACTTTTCGGGCAGCTCCTCAAACGTCTTGCAGCCCGTGATATCGCCGTCGTAGCCCTCGATCTCCTCATAAACGGGCTTGCACTTTGCAAGCTCCTCAAGGGTCACGGGGAAGTCCTTAAGTATCTCGCCGTCGGTCGTTTCGTATGCGGTGCAGACCTTGAGCACGGGTATTCCCGCGAGGGTGTCAAATTTATTGATAGCAAGCGCGGTCAGACCGTTCACGCGGACAGCGTGCCGCATGATGACTGCGTCGAACCAACCCGTTCTGCGGGGTCTGCCCGTAGTTGTTCCGAACTCGCCGCCGCGGTTGCGGATAAGGTCGCCGAGCTCGTCGTTAAGCTCTGTCGGGAAAGGACCGTTGCCCACTCTGGTGGTATAGCTCTTGCCGACGCCGATCACCTCGTCTATCATCTTCGGACCGATACCCGTGCCGACGCAGGCGCCGCCCGCGATGGGGTGGGAAGATGTAACGAAAGGATAGGTGCCGAAGTCAATGTCCAGCAGCGTAGCCTGTGCGCCCTCGAACAGCACCTTCTTGCCCGCCTTGTAAGCGTCGAACGCGATAACCGAGCCATCCGCGATATACTTGGCGAGGCGCTCGCCGTATGCCTTGTATTCCTCGTAAACAGCGTCGAGGTCGAACGCCTTGCCGCCGTACACTTTTTCTATAATAAGATTTTTCAGCTCACCCGTGTTCTTTACAAGCTTTTTAAGGCACTCGGGGTGAACGAGGTCGTACATTCTTATGCCGACGCGCTCCGCCTTGTCGGTGTAGCAGGGACCTATTCCTCTGCCGGTCGTTCCGACGTTAACGCCCGTCTGCTTTGCCTTGAACTCTTCCTCAAGCTTGTCCAGCTCTCTGTGCCACGGCATGATTATATCCGCGCGCGCGTCTATTCTCAGGTTGTCGCAGGAAACCCCGCGCGCCTTCATTCCGTCTATCTCCTCAAGAAGCACCTTAGGGTCGACAACAACGCCGCTGCCGATAAGGCATATCGTTTCGGGGTAAAGGATACCCGACGGGAGCAGATGCAGCTTGTACACCTCGCTGCCGTGTACAACGGTGTGACCCGCGTTGTTTCCGCCGCTGGAGCGGACTACCACGTCAGCCTTAGCCGCCATGATATCAATGATCTTGCCCTTGCCCTCGTCGCCCCACTGTGTGCCGACAATAACACTAGATGACATTTTCAAATCCTCATTTCTGTTAAGCCGCTTCCACGGCAGAATATTCATAAATTTCCGCAGACGGCGTTACCGCGCGGATAAACACAGCCCATTATCAGAGCGTGCCGAAAATGCGGTCGCCCGCGTCGCCCAGACCGGGTACGATGTATTTGTTCTCGTTGAGTTTCTCGTCGAGATGACCGCAGTAAAGCTCAATATCGGGGTGCTTTGTGATAAGCGCGGAAAGCCCCTCGGGCGCTGCGATTATCGACATGAACTTTATGCTCTTAACGCCGCGCGCCTTGAGCATATCGACTGCCGCGATAGCGGAGCCGCCCGTTGCGAGCATGGGGTCAAGAATGATGACCGTGCGCTCTTCGATGTTCTCGGGAAGCTTGCAGTAATACTCATGCGGCTCGTGAGTTTCAGGGTCGCGGTAAAGACCTATATGACCTACCTTTGCGGTGGGAACAAGGCTCAATATACCCTTGACCATGCCAAGACCCGCGCGCAGTATGGGAACTATCGCGATGGTCTTTCCCGTAATAACGGGGGACTGTGTGGTTTCAATAGGGGTCTTGATCTCCTTCATTCCGAGAGGGAGGTCGCGAAGTGCCTCGTATCCCATCAGCGAAGCGATCTCCTCGATAAGGATACGGAAATCGCGCGTGCCTGTTGTGCAGTCGCGCAGCAGGGTTATCTTATGCTGGATAAGCGGATGATCGAAAACTACGATTTTTGACATAGCTATCTCCTTAGATAATTGAAATATTTTCAGCCCGTGCAGCGTTGGGGCGGCACGGAGTCAATACAGACTGCTCTTTTTATATTATCTCATATTTTACGTTTTTTTTCAAGTCTTTTTCATAAATTTACACAAAAAATCGGAAGAAAATTTTTCTCCCGATTTTTGCGCGTTATTTAATGACCTTGCCCTTTTTATCCGACTTTTTGAGATTGATGGGAGCTTCCTTTCCGCCCATATCCTCGAACACCGCCTCGCCGTCATCGTCGGGCAGCTCGGGGTTTTTCTCGCCGTTCGCCTCATAGAACGGGTTGATAATATACTTCTGTATTGCGGGGTAGCAGTTGAACACCGAGATGAACGCCAGCCAAGCAAACGGAAGCAGCGGCGCCAGCATAAGCACATATATCCCGAAAAACAGTATCAGAACGCCATAAAGCAGGAAGAAAAACAGCGTGATAAGGTTGCCCTTAAGGTTGGCAAAGGTAAGTATGACCGAATTTTTGACAATTGCGCCCATGCGCAGATTAAGCGCGACGATCTGCGGATAAATATAGAAATTCATCAGCAGGAAAATCACCTGCGCCGCCATTGCCAGCGCGTAGAAGAACCAGTAATAATCGTTGCTTTCGATGTTCATGGTATAGAACCGATAGCTGAAAACAGCCAGCGAAACGAATATCACATCAATAAGCCCGATAACGAACGACTGCTTGAAATTTTTCTTGAACTGCTGCAGGAAATCATGGAAAATGAACTGCGGGCGTTCAAGGTAAATATTCCTCATAAGCGCCGTCATTGCCGCCGTAGCGGGACCTATCGTCACCACGGGGATACAGAAAACGAAATAAATTAGATTTATCTTGAAGAATGTCCAGAATTTGTTGCCGAATATCTCAAAGAAGCGGAAAAACGGCTTTTTCTTCGGTCCGTTTTTCGCAACGCCCGATCCGGCGACGTCATTGTTGTAAAATAATCCCATTAATGCAGATCCTTTCGGAGTGATTGATCACAGAAGCGACTGTACAACGATCCCGACTATCATAACTATCGCAAGTATCAGGGCAATGACCCTGAATATTCTCATCATGATACGGCGCTTTTTCTCGTCCATATTTTGTCCTTTCGTAACAAATCGTCAATACTTTTATTATACACCGCCCCCGCAGTGCTGTCAATACCTCAGATGTGAATTTCTGATGAAATCCTGCCGCCGCCGTAAACAAGGCAAAGCTTTCCGTCACGCTCAAACGCCGCCGTAAAGCCCGTTTTGTCGTCGAACAGCGTTATCTCGCGGTTCTGCCCGCCGAACACCGCGTATTCCGACACCACGGAAACGCCGTCGAACCAGCTGTAAGCGCCGCCGTACACGCCGCTTCCGACGAAGACCGTTCCGCAGGCGCCCGTTTCAAGCGTTGCCGCCTCGTCGGCAGTCAGTTTTTTCGTGAAGGAATATTTCACCGCCGCTTTCCCGTTTTCAAGGGAGCAAAGCTTCATTTCAAAACCGTCAGCGGTTTTTTCGGTCAGAAGCGCGTCATTGCCGATCACCACGCCGCTTTTCCTCTCGGTGAATATCGCCGGAGAAGCCGCGTCGGAGCAGTCCGCAGCCATAAATTCGCCGTCGCTGCCGCTTATGTAAAGCGCCTTTCCGTCAAAGCGCAGCGCAGTCACCCCGCGGTCGAAATTCTTCAGCACCGCCGCTGGAGCAAGCCCGCCGTCGTATATCGTGACGGACTGACCCTCGTCGGTATTTTCCGCCGCCGCATAAACGCCGTCGCCGCCCGCAGCGCAGACGGGCTTTCCCATGCGCGCGGTCGTGTATTCGAGCCCGTTTTCCGTCATTCCGACGCGGACGAGCAAGCCTTCCCCGCCGTCCTCCATGAACGCCGTTCCGTCTGCCGACGAATAAACGGGGTAACCGAGCGCCGCCGCCGAGGAGAGCACCTCGCCGTCCTCCATGGAATAGCACGCGCTGACCGCATACGAGCAGCCGTCCGCCCCGCTCAGCAGGATATTTTCGGGAGGAATAAGCGATTTCTCGCCCGTTCCGAGCGAGGGCAGGAAGCATTCCGTCCTGTCCGAGGAAAAGCTCTCGGCAAACGGCAGGGTGAATACCGAACCGATACGCACCGTTTTCTCATCGAAACGGAAATCGGTAAGCACGCCGTCCTGCCGCGCGGTGTAAACGACTTTTCCGTTGTCAACGCGCACAAAGCCGCACTCCGCGCCGCCGAACACCGCATAAAGCGCGCCGCCGCTCATACGGACATACATAAACTCCGTATCCGTCGGCGGCTCAATGACCTCCGCAGCGGAAAGGCTGTCGCCGCCCGCTTCCGCAAAGGTTATCCCGTCCGCCGCAGCGGTGTACAGCGTGCCGTCGTCAAAAAATGTACCGAGCGAGCCGTCCGTTTCAACGATGATATCGCCGAAAAGAGTTCCCCCGCCGCGCCACGGCTGAATATCCGCGCCGACAATACCGCTGTTATAGGAGGAATAGATCGCGCCGAATATCTCGCTGCTGTCCGCCGCGAAATGCGCGTCCGGCGCTTCTGTCGGCGCAAATCCCATAAGGCTTACCGAAACCGCCGCCGCGAACACCGCCGCCGCTCCCGCAACGGAGGTTATCAATGCGCCTTTGTGATACTGCGGCTCGGTTTGTTCGTCCTCGTCCGTTCCGGGAGCTTCGGCGCTTTCGGGCGCAGCCTCCCCGCCGGATATTTCTTCCGCATCGGCGATCAGGCTCTGCCGCAGCAGTTCCATGTCGACGGGACGAAACTCGCTTGTTTCCTCGGGAGCGGTGTTCTCGGATTCTTCGGGGGCACTGTCCTCAATTTTCTCGGGGGCATTGTCCTCAATTTCTTCGGGAGCATTGTCCTCAATTTCTTCGGGAGCATTGTCCTCAATTTCCTCGGGGGCATTGTCCTCAATTTCTTCGGGGGCATTGTCCTCATAATTTTCGGGGACACTGTCCTCATAATTTTCGGGGGCATTGTCCTCAATTTCTTCGAGGGCATTGTCCTCGATTTCCTCGGGAGCAATGTTCTCGATTTCTTCGGGGGCACTGTCCTCGATTTCTTCGAGGGCATTGTCCTCATAATTTTCGGGGGCAATGTTCTCGATTTCCTCGGGGGCATTGTCCTCATAATTTTCGGGGGCAATGTTCTCGATTTCCTCGGGAGCACTATCCCCAAATTCCTCGGGGGCATTGTCCTCAATATCCTCGGGGGCAATGTCCTCAATTTTCTCGGGAGCAATGTCCTCTATTTCTTCGAGAGCAATGTCCTCATAATTTTCCGGAACACTGTCCCCAGAATTTTCGGGAGAATTTTCCGCCTTTTCAAGGCGCATTGTAACCGTGCGCTCCCACAGCTGACGCGCCGTGTACAGCATTCGCGTGTAATCCTGCGGACCAAGCCCCGCGCCGTCAAGCGTGAGTATCAGCGACTGCAAATTCATCGCGGGATTTCTGCGTACCTTTTCGACCGCCTCCTCGGGCGCGCCGCAGCCGCTAAGGAGGTACAGGAAATCCGCCGAGCCTATTCCGAGCGCGCGCAGGCGGTTAAGGAACGTGAACGCGTCCAGCTCGGGCAGCTCCGCGTCCTCGTCCATGAGAAATTCCGCGATGTTCTGCGGCATTATCTTCTCGGGAACGACCTTTTCCGTCATTCTGTCCCTGAGCTGCGATACCGTCACTTCCGTTCTCTCCTTCCGCTTTAATCAAGCTCAAACTGCTCCAGCACGCTTTTCAGCCGCTTTTTCACCGCGCCCGCCGACATACCCGCATAAGCCGCTATCTCCGACGGGATAAATCTTCCCGCAACATACATTGCCGCGACCAGCCTTTCGCTGTCCGAAAGGCGCTCAAATTCCCGCTTTATTACCGAGCCGCCGTTATACGAGGAAAGCTCCCCGTCGGGATATTCCTTCAGCCGCGCCTTTATCCGCGAACACAGCGATTTCATCATGAACGTGCGGAAAGCTTCTTCGGTGCGGAGCTTTCCCACCGAGGAAAAGCCGTCCTTGACCGTCCTCATAACAACGTCCACCGCGTCCGCGTCGTCCGCGAGGGTATAATAGGCGGTGTAGTACATCTCGCGGTAAATCGTTTCGTAAAGGTGCGCGAAAGCTTTCGTGTCGCCGTTGGCGGCAAGAGCGCTTATCTCCTTATATTCACGTTTATCCATCTGTACACACCGCCCGTTAAATTATTCGTCGTCCTCGTTTCTTACAATAGCTATTCCGAGCTCGTCAAGCTGCTCCGCGCTGACACAGGAAGGAGCCTCGCTCATCAGCTCGCTCGCGTCCTTTACCTTCGGGAAGGCAACAACGTCGCGCAGGCTGTCGCAGCCGCACATGAGCATTGCAAGTCTGTCAAGACCTATTCCCGCGCCGCCGTGAGGAGGCGCGCCGTACTTGTATGCGTCGACAAGGAAGCCGAATTTCGCGGCAATTTCCTCGTCGGTCATGCCGAGCATTTCAAACATATGCTGCTGAAGCTCGGGGTCGGTTATTCTGATAGAGCCGCTCGAAAGCTCGATACCGTTCAGTACGAGGTCATAGCACTTCGCGCGCACCCTTGCCTTGTCCGTGTCGAGATACGGAATGCACTCGTCAAGCGGCATGGTGAACGGGTGGTGCATTGCGAGCCACTCGCCGCTCTCCTCGTCGTACTCAAAGAACGGGAACTCAACTATCCACAGGAAATTCCAGCCCTCGGGGATAATGTCGAGCTGCTTCGCTATCTTAAGGCGCAGCGCACCCAGAACGGGCAGCGTCACCTTGTCCTTGTCCGCAACGATGAGCGCAACGTCGCCCTTTTCGCAGCCGAGCGCGGAAAGTATCTTCTCAAGCTCGCCCTCGCCCATGAACTTGCCGAAGGAGCAGTTGGGCGCGTCCTCGACCCAGCGGACATACGCCAGACCCTTTGCGCCTATTCCGCGCACAAATTCCGTCTGCTTGTCTATTTCCTTTCGGGTCAGCTTGTCCGCCGCGCCCTTTGCAACGATACCGCGAACCGAGCCGCCGTTTGCCACCGCGTCCTTGAATACCGAAAAGCCGCAGTCCTTTACAATATCGGAAATATCCGTTATCTCCATGCCGAAGCGGGTGTCCGGCTTGTCCGAGCCGTAGCGGCTCATTGCCTCGTCATAGGTCAGGCGGGGCAGCGGGGTCGGGATATCAATATTCAGCACCTGCTTGTAAAGGCGCTTTACAAAGCCCTCAAGGCATTCGAGTATATCATCGACGTCAACGAACGACATCTCAAGGTCTATCTGCGTAAATTCGGGCTGTCTGTCCGCTCTGAGGTCCTCGTCGCGGAAGCAGCGCGCAAGCTGGATATACCTGTCCATGCCGGAGATCATCAGAAGCTGCTTGTACATCTGCGGCGACTGCGGCAGGGCATAGAACTTTCCGTTGTGAACGCGGGAGGGCACGATGTAGTCGCGCGCGCCCTCGGGCGTGGACTTTATCATCATCGGCGTTTCTATCTCAACGAAGCCGTTTTCATAGAAATATTCGCGCGCGCATTTCGCTATTTCATGGCGCATGATGAGGTTGTCCTGAAGCGGCTTTCTGCGCAGGTCAAGATAGCGGTACTTCAAGCGGAGCTCCTCGTTGGTCTTGGTGTTTGAGGTTATCTCAAAGGGAGGGGTCTGCGCCTTGGAAAGAATGCGCAGGTCGGTCACCATTATCTCGATACCGCCCGTTGCTATCTCGGTATTAACGCTCTCTCGCGCGCGGACATTGCCCTTTGCCATAAGGACATATTCCGAGCGCACGGTCTTTGCCTTATCGAAAACCGCGCGGTCGGTCGCGTCGTCAAAAACGAGCTGAACGATACCGCTCTTATCCCTGAGATCTATGAAAATAATTCCGCCCTTATCGCGGACTCTCTGTGTAAATCCGCCGACAACGACCTCGCTCATCGCGGAGGTTACCTCGCCGCATAAACACGTTCTTTTCAGACCCTGCATAGTGTCTGCCATAAATATCCCTCTTTCGTTTTGTTATTGCGCCTGCGATCCTGCCGCAGGCATAATTCAACATTTTATACCTTACCATTATATCATTATTCCGTTTATTTTGCAATAGGTGACGATATTTTTTTCATTATGGTTTGAATATTCGCCGCGGAAATGCCCCCGAAATAATATTAACGGCTCTCGGCGCATAACATATATAAAAAGGAGATGCGTATGAAAGAATCGATAATCACGGTGCTGAAGGGGCTTGCTGTCGGGGCTTCGATGACCGTTCCCGGCGTCAGCGGCGGGTCAACGGCAATGATAACGGGTATATATGACCGCCTTGTTTCCTCAATGAGCCGTATTTTTTCCGAACCAAAGCAGAGCATTCCGTTCCTGCTGAAATTTTCCGTCGGCGCGGCGGCGGGGGTGTTCCTGCTCGCAGGGCTTATCGGCGCGGCGCTGGACACACCGGCGGGTCTGCCGCTGAGGTTTTTCTTCCTCGGAGCGGTCGCGGGGGGAATACCGCTTATTTTCCGCAAGGCGGAGCTTGACCGCCTGTCTGCGGGCTGCATAGCGCTCATTCTCGCCGGGGCGGCAGCGGTGCTGCTTCTCAGCCGCCTGCCCGAGGGGCTGTTTTCGCCCGTGAAAGACGGAGCGGTCGCTTCCGTCATTCAGTTTGCGGGGGGAATAATAATTGCCGCTGCGCTCGTCCTGCCGGGAATTTCCTGCTCTCACATGATGCTCATGATGGGGATATACGAACCGATAACGGACAGCATCTCGCGTCTTGACATATTATCGCTGCTCCCGACCGCGGCAGGGCTCGCCGTTGGGACGTTCCTCACCGCGAGGGTATTGGAAAGGCTCATTGAAAATCACGGGAGAGGCTGCTATCTCGTTATTCTCGGGTTCATGGCAGGGTCGCTGACGGAGCTTGTCCCCGAGGTGAGCTATTGGTGGCAATGGCTTATAGGCGGGGTTTGCACTGCAATAGGGTTTACCGCGGTGCGGCTGATGTGCTCGGGAGAGATAAAGAAGCTCCGCGAGGAACAGCGCGCTGCTGACGGCTGAGTTCACGGGAAGCGCCGCAAGATACAGCACGGCGTATGAACCCGCTGCGTTATCGGGACTGCGAAAAACGGGCGCGATAAACTGCTCCCGCACAAAAATAAATAATTCTGCGAAACTTTTTTATCCTAATCCTGCAAAACACATTCCGACGCCGCCCGCAATCACTCCACATCGGCACAGCTGCGCCGCGGCGCGCAAAGCCGTTGATACAGTAATGAAGGACAGGTATTAAGCTTCATTATGCCGCCGCACAAAGCGATATACGTTTTGCATAAATCAATATTACAAAATTGTACAAAAACAACAAAATGAATTTTCTAAATGAAAAAATATCAAAAAATTCTTGCAAAAATCATTATCATAGTGTATAATAAGTACATAACGTTTTGGGCAATGGCACAAGACGGCAGAAATTTTTTGTAGGAGGATTTTTAACAATGGCGTTAAAAAATCAGTATCTGGTTGATCTGCTGGAAACAGTTAAGAAGAGAAATCCCGGCGAGCCCGAGTTCATTCAGGCGGTAACAGAGGTTTTCGAGACCCTTCAGCCCGTAGTCGAGAAGCGCCCCGACCTCGTTGAGGCAGGCGTTTTCGAGAGGATCGTTGAGCCCGAGAGACAGATCATTTTCCGTGTTCCGTGGGTTGACGACAACGGTAAGGTTCAGGTGAACCGCGGCTTCCGTATCCAGTTCAACTCTGCTATCGGTCCGTACAAGGGCGGTATCAGACTTCACCCCTCTGTTTACATGGGTATCATCAAGTTCCTCGGCTTCGAGCAGATCTTCAAGAACTCCCTCACTACCCTGCCTATGGGCGGTGCTAAGGGCGGCTCCGACTTTGACCCCAAGGGCAAGAGCGACGGAGAGGTTATGCGTTTCTGCCAGAGCTTCATGACAGAGCTTTGCAGACATATCGGCCCCGACTGCGACGTTCCCGCCGGCGACATCGGCACAGGCGCACGCGAGATCGGCTTTATGTTCGGTCAGTACAAGCGTATCCGCGACGAGTGGAGCGGCG
>CAMERU010000054.1 GCA_945935925.1 uncultured Clostridia bacterium
CCATATCCGACAACGCTTACGACGAGCCGCACAGGCAGGCGCTTTACGAGGCAGTGAACGAGCTAAGGGAGGAGTACGGGCTTGCGCCGCTGAAAACGCTCCCCGAGCTTGACAAAATAGCGCAGCAGCGCGCCGAGGAATGCTCGGTTTACTTCTCGCATACACGTCCCGACGGCACGAAATGGCACACTCTGCTCGCGCAGGCGGGGCTGAAGCGCAACGACCGCGCCGAAAACCTCTGCTACTATTACGCCGACGCAAAAACGGCGATAAAGTCATGGATGAGCGACAGCGCCCATCGGAAGAATATGCTTGACCCCAATCTGAAGTACATAGCAATTGGCTATTATAATGCATACGGCGTGCCTTACTGGTCGCAGGTATTCATTGGCGAATGATATACGGAGATAATGCAATGCTGAAAAAAATACTCTCTCCCGAAACCTGTGCAAAATGCCGCATTTGCTGCGGCTTTGTTGACGAGGACAAGTGGGAGATACCGCTGATATTTCCCGAAAACAAGGACAGTATCGAAGAAAAATTCGGGTTTCATCTTGTTCCCCGCGGGAATGAATATGTTTTCGATATGGAATTTGACGGCGACAGGCTTGTTTACTGCCCCGCCGAATCGGAGCACGGCTGCGTTCTCGGCGGACTTAAACCGTTCGATTGCAGCATGTGGCCGTTCAGGGTGAACGAGCTTTGCGGAAAGCGCGTTATCACCGTGTCGCCCGTCTGCCCCGGCGTATCGTCGCTCCCTTTGGACAGGCTGTGCAGCTTCGTCCGCGAGGACGGATTCGCGGAAATGCTGTTCCGCACCGCCGACGAGCACCCCGACATGGTTAAGCCTTACATTGACGGCTACCCGATTTTGCTTGTTGAGGAAAAATCCGACTTGTCGTAAAAACACTAAAATGTAAACCAAACATAACATTAAAGTAAATTCCGATTGGTTGACGTCCATCGGAATTTTTTCTATAATAAATTCAACAGGCAGCCGCCGATAAATTTTACGTAAATGCGCGCCAAAGCAGTGATAACGCCGCATCGGGGCATTTTGAACGGCACAGTCGTTTCGGCGACTTCGTGCTTTTTCGGAAAAATCGGAGGCAGCCTTTCAGGGAGGAATTATCAATGGACCCCAACAATCTTAAATACTACCGCAAGCAGAACGGCTACACGCAGGAGCAGCTTGCCGAGAAGCTCGGCGTTTCGCGTCAGGCGGTGGCAAAATGGGAAAAGGGCGAAACGCTCCCCGATATCGACAACGTGATAGCGCTCGCCGATCTGTACGAAATAACCGTTGACTCGCTGGTGCGCAATGTAACGAAAGCAACCGGCACAAACGTCACCGGCAAGCAGCATATGTTCGGCGCAGTGCGCATAAACGACAAGGGTCAGATAACGCTTCCCAAGCGGTGCCGCAGCGTTTTCGACCTGAAGCCGAACAGTATGCTCCTCGTTCTCGGCGACGAGGACAGGGGTATCGCGCTGGTCAAAATCAGTGAAATATTTGGCGGATAAACCGCCGCGGAGGTAACCATGATCTCAGTCGAAACACGACAGCTAACCAAAAAATACAAGGAAAAAACAGCCGTCGACAAGCTCGACCTTACCGTCGGCGAGGGCGAGTTCTTCGCTCTGCTCGGGGTTAACGGCGCGGGAAAAACGACCACCGTGCGTATGCTCTCCTGCCTTTCCAAACCGACATCGGGAGAATGCTTCATAATGGGGCACAGCTGCTCTGCCGAGCAGGCGAAGGTTAAGCGAATTGCGGCAATATCGCCGCAGGACACCGCTGTCGCCGAAAAGCTGACAGTGCGCGAAAATCTAGAAATGATATGCGGTATTTACGGATTTGACAAAGCGAAAAAAAGCAGCAAAACCGCCGAGATGATAACGCTCTTCGGGCTGGGCGAATACGAAAACAATGCCGCAAAGACCCTTTCGGGCGGCTGGAAGCGCAAGCTTTCCATCGCAATGGCGCTGATAACGGAGCCGAAGGTGCTGTTTCTCGACGAGCCGACGCTCGGGCTGGACGTTCTCGCGCGGCGCGAGCTGTGGGAGGTCATCAGGGGCTTAAAGGGCAGGATAACGATAATCCTCACCACCCACTATATGGAGGAGGCAGAACAGCTCTCCGACCGCATTGCTATCATGATAAACGGAAAACTCGCCGCCCTCGGCACGCTTTCGGAGCTTGAAAGCATGACGGGAGAAACGGGGCTTGAAAACGTGTTCGTAAGCGTTGCGGAACGCGGCAGAAAGGAGGCAGCGGAATGAGCGCGATAGCTGCATTTTCATCAAGGAATTTCAAGGAGGTAATCCGCGACCCGCTGAGCTACATATTCTGTCTGGGATTCCCGCTCGTTATGCTCGTCATAATGACGCTTGTAAACGAGAGCATTCCCGCTCAGGCAGGAATGACGATTTTCCGCATAGACAACCTTGCGGGAGGAATTGCCGTTTTCGGTCTGACCTTTGTTATGCTGTTCACCTGCATGGGTATATCCAAGGACCGCGCGGGTGCGTTCCTGACCAGACTTTACGCCTCGCCGATGCGCTCCGCCGACTTTATCCTCGGCTACACGGCGCCGATGTTCCTGCTGTGCGTTATTCAGATCGTCATCACCTTTATCGCTTCGTTCATCGTTTCGCTTATAACTGGCGTTGAGCTTAGCGCTGCGGGGCTTCTGCTCTCGCTTGCGGCGCTTTTACCCTCCGCGCTGATGATGACAGGCTTCGGACTGCTTTTCGGCAGTCTTTTCGGGGAAAAGGCTGCGCCGGGGCTTTGCTCGATAGTCATTTCCCTTGCGTCGTTCCTCGGCGGAGTTTGGTTCGACGCCGACAGCACAGGCGGCGTTCTCCTTGACATCTGCCGCGTGCTCCCGTTCTACCACTCCACCCGCGCGGCAAGAGCGGCAGCGGCGTTTGATTTTGAAACCTGCCTGCCGAGCCTGCTTATCACGCTTGCTTATATGGCGGCAGTTATGGCGGCGGCAATTGCGGTGTTCCGCATTAAAATGAGAGCGGACGCGGAATAACATTCAATGTTGACATAAAAATAAGCCCGGGATTACTCTCGGGCTATATTTATTATTCGGATTATTCAGGCTGTCAGCCCTGCGGCTTGTAGCTTACCGTTCCGCATACCCTGTCGCCTGCGTCGCCGAACGAGGTGTAAATGTAACCCTTTTCGTTAAGAGGACCGGGCGCGTATTTCGCGGTATAGATACGAACGTCGGGGTGCTTTTCGTGCAGCAGCTTCAAGCCTACCTCTGACGCGAGAATGCACATAAATCTCACGTCCTTGCAGCCCGCTTCCTTGATGAAGCTTATCGCCGCGTCGGCGCTTCCGCCCGTAGCGAGCGCGGGGTCTACGATTATAACGGGTCCCTCCGCAACGTCAACGGGGAGCTTAAAATAGTACTTGTGCGGCTCCAGCGTTTCCTCGTCGCGGAACAGCCCGATATGCCCTACCTTTGCCGTCGGCAGCAGCATTCTAAGCCCGTCCACCATGCCAAGACCCGCGCGGAGTATCGGCACGATCGTGAAATCCTCGTCCACAACAGGCGACATGAAATCGGACACGGGTCCTTTTACAAGCACATCTTTCGTCCTGAGATCCTTCAGCACCTCGTAGCCCATCAGCGCGGTTATCTCCTTTGTCAGCTCGTTGAACTCCTTGGAGCCTGTGTTTACGTCGCACATTTTTGTGAACTTGTGGACTACAAGCGGGTGGGTGAACACCGTTACATTCTTCAGAAAATCTTCCATAATACCCTCACTTTACAGAATATTTTTCAGCTTATCAAGCTCTTCTTCCGTGAAAACCTCTATGCCGTTTTTCATGAACAGCTCCGCCGTCACACCGTTTCCGCTTGTTTTCCCGCCCGAAAAGGTGCCGTCATAGATAACGCCCTTTCCGCAGGACGGGCTTTTTGACTTTAACACGGCAAACTTCGCCTTGTTGAGCTGCGCAATGTACAGCGCCGTTTCTGCGCCCTTTTTATATTCGGCGGTGACGTCCGCGCCCGCATTGGATACGACGCGTTCACCCTGTATTTCGGCAGGAGCGCGCGGGGTCGAAAGCCCGCCCATCTGCTCGGGGCAAACGCCCACAAGGACGTTCTCCCCCGCAAGGGCAAGCACCTCGTCGTTAAGGCAGCTTTTCCCGTCGTAACGGCAGCTGCACCCAAGCAGGCAGCTGCTCACAACAATCACAGCCATTACTTCTTATCCTTTTTGCTCTGCTGTATCTCGCCGTTAGGCTCGTCCACGACTACCACAGGAGCTTCCTCGAACTCCTCCTCGCCTGTTCCCAGCTTGCCGTTGTTAACAATGATATTTGTGATTATACCAACGATAAGCGCAACCGCAAGGGAAGTTATCGAGAGGATCGGTCCGTTTGTTATCTCGTTGAAGCCGAAATCAAAGGTAAGCCCGCCGATACCCGTTACAAGTATCGCGCTGACAACGAACAGGTTCTTGCTGTTGTTGAGGTCAACACGCTTGAGCATTTGCAGACCGCTGACCGCGATAAATCCGTACAGCGCAATGCAGGCGCCGCCCATTACGCACTTGGGTATCGAATTGATAAGCGCAACAAAGGGTGTGAAGAAGGACAGTATCATGCAGCCCAGCGAAGCGGTGAATATCGTCACGATGGAAGCGTTGCCCGTGATAGCGACGCAGCCTATCGACTCGCCGTAGGTAGTGTTAGCGCAGCCGCCGAAAATTCCGCCCACAACGGAGCCAAGGCCATCGCCCATGAGCGTCTTGTCAAGACCGGGGTCGGTGATGAGGTCACGGCCGATAATGTTGCCGAGGTTCTTGTGGTCGGCGATGTGCTGCGCAAGCTCTACCACCGCAATGGGAACATATATCAGCGCAATGTTGCCGATAGCAGCCGCGTCAAGCGGGTACTGACCGTTAGTTTCAAAAGCCTTGAGGAAGAAGAACTTCGGGAAATCGACGATGCTTGTGATGCTGAAATTACCGAACGCATTTACAAAAGGCGTGAAATCAAGTATCTTGAACGCCTCAATGCCCGCCGCATTTCCGATAAGAGTAAGTATAAGCGCGAGGACATATCCCGTCCCGATACCGATTATGAACGGAATAAGCTTGATCGTCTTGCTGCCCTTTACGGAGGCGATAACGATAGCAAGGAATGTCACCAGCCCAACGACAATCGTCATGAGGTTGTAATCCGCGCCGCCGTTTGTCGCGAGCCAGCCCGTAGCAGTGCCCGAAAGGCTTAAACCGATAAGCGCAACGATAGGCCCGATGATAACGGGAGGCATAAGCTTATTTACCCAGCCAGAGCCGACCACCTTGATGATAAGTGCTATTATCACATAAACCGCGCCCGCGAACGCAATGCCTATGAGCATTCCCCAATAGCCGTAATTCTGCGCGATAGACGCCGCGTAAGCGCCAAGGAACGTGAAGGAGCTTCCGAGGAAAACGGGGCTTTTTCTTTTGGTGCAGAGAAGGTAGACAATTGTGCCGATACCTGCTCCGAAAAGCGCTGCGGCAGGGTCTGCCGCAAGACCGTAGCCGGAAACCAGCATAGGAACGAGCAGCGTTGCTGCCATGATCGCGATCATCTGCTGAAGCGCAAAGACGACCGTCTGACTGAATTTCGGCTTATCGCCGATGTCGTAAATAAGTTTCATGCGTTATTCTCCCTTTCTTTTTCAGCCTTAGCTGTCAGGGCAGCGCCCGAACAAGCCAACTGCCCTATACTAATTATATATTATATCTGTTTTCGACAGGATTGTCAATATGATTTCAACGCTTTTGTGAAATTTACCTATTAATTCGGTCGGTTTACTGTGTTTTTATAGAACATTCGTCATCTGCTTTCGCATTGAGCCAGCGCTTTCCGAAAAATTCAATAAGGAACGCCCCGACGGGTGCTGTGACCAGTATCGCAATGACCGCAGCAGAAAGCACCGTCTGACCGCACGCCATGCCCATTGCAAGCGGCATACCGCCGATAGCCGCCTGCACCGTAGCCTTGGGAATATATGCGAACACGCAGAATATTCGCTCCCTTGTGCACATTTTCGTACCGATAAGGCAGACGAGCACTCCCGCCGCGCGGAAAACCAACGCCCCCGCCAGAAGCAGCAGTGTACCCACACCTGCGGAAACGGCGGCGTTGAGGTCGACCGCCGCACCGACCAGCACGAACAGCATTATTTCAGCGCACAGCCACAGCTTATTCAGCTTCTGCGCGACGCGCGCAGCGGGTACGGGTGCTTTCTGCCCGAAAAATATGCCCGCCGCCATGACCGCAACTGTCCCCGAGAAGCCGAAAAATCCGCCGACAAGCCCCTCCGCCGCCGTCAGGAAAAGAGCCGTTCCCATGAGGAGAATGACCTTCGCGCTGTCGCGGATATGTATTTTTTTGAACAGGAACGCGAGCAGCAGCCCCGCAAGCGCTCCGGCAGCCGCGCCGCTGATTATCGAAACGGGAACGTTTATCACCGCGCCCGCGCTGACCCCGCCGCTCTGCTCCAGCCCCGCGAACACCGAAAACATGACAATAACAAATACGTCGTCCATCGACGCTCCAGCGAGGATCAGATGCGGGATAAGCTTGTCCGTCCCGCGCCCCTCCTCGATAAACCTTATCATCTTCGGGACGATTACAGCGGGCGAAACCGCGCCCAGCACCGCGCCGAGGACTGCCGCCTCGGTATATGAAAGCCCGAGCAGCGGCGGCGCGAGCAGCACCGTTCCCGCCATTTCAAAGCAGGCGGGCACAAAGCACATCAGCGCGGCGGGTCTGCCGATCCTTTTCAGCTCGGCGGGTTTAATGCTTATTCCCGCGCGCAGCAATATTATCACCAACGCTATCTTGCGCAGGTCGCCCGATACCGACAGGAAAAGGCTGTCCAACAGCCCGAGGCAGTTCAGCGCTATCCCCGCGGCGATCATTCCCATAAGCTTCGGCAGCCGCAGATTCCCGAAAAGCTCCCCGAAAAGCCACCCGAAAATAAGCACGAGCGCAATGCTCAGCAACATGAAAATTCCCCCTTTTTTCGGGAGAAAACGCAAAGACCGACAGTTCTCCCGTAACGGCAGATACCATCGGTCTTGTAATTTTTTACAGACGGTTCGGGGCTAAAGCCCGCGGGGAGGTGTCATTCCCCTTTATTACGTTGATATTGTATCACATTCCGCGCGGTTTGTCAACCGTCAGGAGCGCATTTCCGCGCCTGCGGGCAGCATTTCGTAGCGTGAGAACTCCGCCGTGAACTCGCCCAGACCCTGTGTTATCTGTCTGAGAACGAGCGCGAAATCCTGCATTTCAGCCTCGGGAGCCTCTGCGGTAAGCTCCGTCATGCCCTCGCCGACGCTGTTCATGCCGAGGACGCTTCCGCGCCGCTTTGACAGCACGCTCATAACGTCGCCCTGCTTATCGTCGGGGACAAGTATCGTCATGTTCTGAAGCGGCTCGAGCAGATAGGGCGCCGCGTCTTTAAGGCAGTCGCGGAACGCCATGGACGCCGCCGTCTTGAACGCCATTTCGGAGCTGTCGACGGGGTGATAGCTTCCGTCGATAAGCGTCGCTTTAACGCGTACAACGGGATAACCGCCGATGCTCCCCTTTTCCGCCGCTTCAAGCAGACCCTTTTCTATCGCGGGGAAGAAATTCTTCGGAACGGAGCCGCCGAAAATCTTTTCCTCAAAAACAAGGCTTTCGCTGTCGCACGGCTCGAACTCGATCTTGACATGACCGTACTGCCCGTGTCCGCCGGACTGCTTCTTGTACTTGCTTTCGATGGTGACCTTCTTGCTTATTGCCTCGCGGTAAGCGATCTTCGGCGCGGAAAGTGTGACGTCCATGCCGAACTTGCTCTTGAGCTTTGTCGCGGCAACATCAAGGTGCATTTCGCCCAGACCGCCGATAATGCGCTCGTGCGTTTCGTGGTTGTGGATATATTCGAGAGTCCTGTCCTCCTCGAGAAGTCTGCGGATAGCGGTGGAAAGCTTGCCCTCGTCGCCGCTCGTCAGCTTCACGGTTCTGAAATAGCAGGGCTTCGGGAAATCAATGCCCTCGAGAGCGCGCACGTCTGCGGGGTCGCACAGCGTGTCGCCCGTGTTCGCGTCAAGCTTGGTGACAGCGGCGATATCGCCCGCGTTAACCTCGGATATCTCGTCCTGCTTCTTTCCGCATACGGTTACAAGCTTGCCGAAGCGGAGCGCCGCGCCGCCGTTCGCGTTGACCGGCTCGGACTTTGCAGTGAGCTTGCCCTGAACCACCTTGACATAGCTTATCTTGCCGACAAACGGATCTGCAACGGTCTTGAATACAACAGCCTTGAGCGGCTTTGTTTCGTCGTATTCCAGCACCTCGCCGTCCGCCTTTTCGAGCTTTCTTTCGTTCGGCGATGGCAGCATTGTCGTCACAGCGTCGAGCAGCATATCAACGCCCGAAAGCGTGTCGTTCGCGCAGCATACGACGGGGGTTATCGTTCCTGCGGCAACGCCGTCGTGGATACCCTTGACAAGCTCTTCGTGGGTGAACTCCTCGCCGCTGAAGAACTTATCCATAAATTCCTCGTTTGTTTCCGCGACAGCCTCCGCCATTGCCGCGCGCAGACCTGCGATACGGTTTTCGGAAGCGGGCATAGGAACCTCGGTAGGAATGCCCTTCTTGTCGTAGTTGTACGCTTTCATGGTGAGCAGGTTTATGTATGCCTCAACAGGACCGTTCTTGTCATACGGAACGACGATCGGGCAGACGGACGGACCGAACACGGTTTTCATCTGCGTGAACACGCGGTAGAAGTCGCTATTTTCCACCTCCATGCAGGTGACGGCAAGCATACAAGCCTTCCCCGCGGAATTTGCGAGGCGGTAAGCCTTGAGCGTTCCGGGGCATACGCCGTCCTTTCCGTTAACGGTTATGATAACGCTTTCCGCCGCGCGGATACCCTCGTACATTCCGCCCGCGAAATCAAACTGACCGGGCGCGTCTATGATGTTTATTTTGGTGTCATTCCAAACGGCGTTGACCACGGAGGCGTTTATCGAGATCTTCCGCTTTATCTCCTCGGGGTCGAAGTCGCACACTGTGCTTCCGTCAGCGGTGTTTCCCATTCTGTCGGTGAGCCCGCACTTGAACAGCATTGCTTCCGCAAGGGCGGTCTTTCCGCTGCCGCCGTGACCGGCAAGAACAACGTTTCTGATATTGTCGGCAGAAAATGATTTCATGTAGGTTTACCTCCGTGATATGATAGTATTAACGACTGTTCAGTCGGTAAATGGCATTGCTGCGCGGGAATTGTGTATTTTATCCTAAAAAACACTTTCCGCACATAAAACCTTGTTAATATTATATAGTAATACTGCTCAAAAATCAAGTGCTTTTGTTAAAAAAATTGGAAATCTATATACAAAATGCTTAAAACGCTTTTTGTTGATTATGCACAAATGATATTTGAAAAACAATATTGATTATGGGAGAAAAATACGATATAATAAGGATATACAATATTTTTCGGGAGGGATAGTATGGAAAAGTTTATCTGCCCCGTATGCGCGGAAAAAGGCGGGCGGGTGCTTCTTACGCGGCTCGGTGGCTCGCTGAAATGCCCGCAAGGGCACAGCTTCGACATATCGTCAAAGGGGTATGTTAACCTCCTGCTCTCCTCACACAAGCACGTCAAGGATCCAGGCGACAGCAAGGAAATGGCAGCCGCGCGCAGGCTGTTCCTCGACACGGGAGCATATGAACCGCTGCTTGACGGGCTTTGCCGCGCGGCGGACGAGCTTACCGCAGGCATACCCTCGCCCGTCATTGCCGACTGCGGCTGCGGCGAGGGCTACTACACCGCGGGGATATACAGCTTCCTCTCCTCGGCGGGGAAAAAGCCGCAGATATACGCTGTCGATATCAGCAAGAACGTCCTATCGGCGGCAAAGCCGCGCTTTTCGGGAAAGGATATCTTCCCCGCCGCTGCGAGCTGCTTCAGAATGCCGCTCCCCGACAGCGCAGCCGACCTTGCCGCGGTGATATTCGCGCCGTTCTGCACGGGCGAGCTTATCCGCACCGTAAAGCCGCGCGGTCACATCATCACCGCGATACCCGCCCGCGAGCACCTCTACGGTCTGAAACAGCTTCTGTACCGCGAGCCGTATTACAACGAGGTCAAGCCGTATGATATCGACGGGCTGAAATTTCTCGGGAAAGAGGAAATTCGCGCCGTGATAACGCTCGACAGTCAGGAAACGCTTAACGCGCTGTTCATGATGACGCCGTATTATTACAAGACCTCCCCCGCGGACAGCGCCGCGCTTTATTCCTACTTCGGAACGCACAGCAGCTTTTCCACCGAAATTGCTTTTGAAATACTGAAATACGAAAACTTAAAGGGGGCAGACTGACATGATAATACTTCCCGAACAGGTCAACACGGCAATAGAGATACTCGAAAATTCGGGGTATGACGCTTATATCGTCGGCTCCTGCGTCCGCGAGCTTCTCATCGGTAACAGCCCGCAGGATTTCGACATCGTGACCAACGCGGGGATAAACGATATCCTCTTTGCGTTCAGGGACTACCGTATCTCCGACGAGGGAATGCCGCGCGGCGAGATACTTGTGACCGTTGTAGGCATGGTCATACAGATATCGCCCTACCGCCGCGAGGTCGTCGGAAACCGCGTAATGTACGCCGAGGATCTGGAAACCGACCTTTTCCGCCGCGGATTTTCCATGAATGCGATGGCTTATTCCCCCCGAAGCGGGCTTGTCGACCCATACGGCGGAAGAAGCTGCCTCACGGGGGAGGTAAAGCGGGTCGTCGCCATCGGCGAGAATGTCACCGTTACAGCCGCCAAACCCGGGAAGAAAAACGCCCCCGCCGAGCCGGAAACTTATTACGATATGTCCCGCTGCTTCACCACAGACCCCGTAAGGCTGCTGTCCGCGATACGCTTCTGCGCCGAGGGCGAGTACGAGATAGAGGAGCAGACGCGCAAAACAATGCGGCAGAACGTCAGCTGCTTCGACTATGCGGACAAGGCGGCTCTGCGAAAGGAATTGACCCGTATCGTTATGGGAAAATTCGCGGCGCGCGTCCTTGACGAGTACGGCGATATTCTGAAATACGTCCTGCCCGAGGCGGAGCGCTGCTTCGGCGTGGATCAGCGTTCGCCGCACCACGAATTTGACGTGTGGACGCATATCACGCGTTCGGTGGGATTTGCGGTGCCTGACCCCGTAATTCGCTTCACAATGCTGTTTCATGACCTCGGAAAGCCCGACTGTATGTACCTTGACAGTACGGGCAGAGGGCATTTCAAGGGGCACGCCGAGCGCGGCCGCCTGCTTGCGGAGGGAATAATGCGCCGCCTTGAATTTGACCGCGAAATGTCCGAGGAGATA
The DNA here is from genome assembly GCA_945935925.1 of uncultured Clostridia bacterium. Lineage (GTDB taxonomy): Bacteria > Bacillota > Clostridia > Oscillospirales > Ruminococcaceae > CAG-115. The sequence goes on from CAMERU010000054.1 coordinate 11,411, forward strand.
AGCTGGCTGATCTACCACCACGACGAGAAGATACCCGACGACAGAAAGGCGCTCAAGCGGCTGATAAACGACCTCGGCGCGGGAGATCTCAAAAAGTTGCTTCAGTGCGAGATAGCCGACGCAAGGGCAAAGAAGGCGGACAGCGAGAACGCAGAGGTGCAGCGGCTGCGCGCGGCGCTCACGGCGCTGACCGAAATAACGGAAAACGGCGAATGCTATAATATAAGCCAGCTCGCAGTGACAAAGCGCGACCTTTTCGACCGCCGCCTCGTCCACAGCGAGCAGGAGGCAGCCGAGCTCATGAACGCGCTGTTTGAAATAGTTCTTGACAAGCCGTCGTTCAACAACAGGCTCATGCTGCTCGACATGGCGGAGCGCAGCAAGGCAAAGATGGAGCAGCTTGCAGCCGAGCGCGAAAAGCGCCGCCGCGAACAGGAGGAGCTTGAGCGCGCAGAAAAGGAGCGCCGCAAAAACCGCCGCAGCGAGCCGATATTCACAAGGCGGCGCAGTGACAAATAACGCCGTTAACAACGACAACGACGATAACAGCGGACGGCTCATCGGCATATAATGCCGCGGGGGTGAAATAATGGAATACGGACTTGTTTTCTGCGGAGGCGGCGGGCGCGGCGCTTACCATATCGGAGTATGGAAAACGCTGGAGAAATTCGGGCTTGCGCGCTTTGTCGCCGCCGTTTCGGGCACTTCCGTCGGGGCGCTCAACGCCGCGCTTTTCTGCACTGTCAGCTCCGTAAAAGCAGAGCGTATATGGAGCGAGATATCACAGGGTAAGATCGCAGACCCGCTTTCCGCGGCAGGAAGGGTCATCGGTTCGATAGTGAATTTCGCGCGGTCGGAGGATAAGACCATAAACAGGGAAAAAATCGGGAACGTTATCAATTCGGGGTTATTTTCCCGCGAGGGGATGATCTCCCTTATCGAGGAAAACGGCATAAACACTGCCGTTACGCGCTCGCCTATCCCTTGCTTTGCCTGCCTTCACAACACCTCTCGCGACGCGGCGGAATACTTCGACATCCGCGCCTATCCGCCCGCAACGGTGACAAGGCTTCTCGCCGCAAGCACCGCTATCCCCGGAGCATTCGCGCCCGTCGATATCGGCGGGACATTGTACCGCGACGGCGGCATTTCGGACAATACCCCCGTAAAGCCGCTCTACGACATAGGTCTGCGCCGTTTCATCATCGCATACCTGAGCAATGACGCAATAGATAAATCGCAGTTTCCCGACGCGGAATTTATAGAGCTTGTCCCCTCGGAGGACATTTATCTCGGCGAAAGGAACACAAATATACTCAACAGCGGAACGCTTGATTTCAACGGGGAAAACGCCGCTCGGCGCATTGCGCTCGGGGAAAGCGAGTCCGCAGCCGCGCTGACGCTCATCGCTTCTGCGCGGAAAAACTGACCTGAAAACAGATAAATAAAGGAAAAGGAAAAAATGGGAGCAGTAGGTCAATACGCAAAATATGTATCGCTTAATATTCTGTCGGCGGTCGGGATATCTGTGTATATCCTCGCCGACACATTCTTTATATCGCTGGCAGAGGGCGCGGACGGAATAACCGCGCTCAATCTCGTCCTGCCCGTGTACAGCCTGATATTCGCGATAGGGTCAATGATAGGAATAGGCTCCGCGACGCGCTTTGCGATACTAAGGGCGCGCGGCGACGAGCGCGCCGACGGCTGCTTCTTCAACGCGATATTCTTCGCGATGGCGATAAGCCTTGCGTTCATAGCTGTGGGAGCATTCTGCCCCGAGGCGGTGGTAAGGCTGCTCGGCGGCGACGAGCGGATAATCGGCGTCGGGACGGATTACACGCGGATTTTCATGCTGTTCACGCCGTTTTTCATGTTGAACTACATCTTTCCCTCATTCGTCCGCAACGACGGAGCGCCCTCTGTCGCAATGGCGGGGACGCTCACGAGCAGCCTTTCAAACATACTCCTTGACTACCTATTCATGTTCCCGCTCGGAATGGGAATGCGCGGAGCAGCCCTCGCAACGGGAATATCCCCGATGATAAGCGTTTTGATATGCAGCACGCATTTCTTTTCAAAAAGCAATACTGTGCGCTTCCTGCCGCGTCTGCCATCGCTGCGCAGGCTCGGCGAGGCGTGCGCACTGGGTATCTCTGCGTTCGTTTCGGAGATTTCCTCGGGCGTCACGACAACGGTTTTCAACTTCCTGATAATCGGTCTGGCGGGCAATGTCGGCGTTGCGGCTTATGGGGTGATAGCGAATTTCGCAATGGTCGCGGCTTCGGTTTTTAATGGGATAATGCTAGGCTCGCAGCCGCTCGTCAGCCGCTTTTACGGCAGCGGCGACGAACGCTCGGCAAAAAAGGTGCTTCACCTTGCGCAGGGCACGGCGCTTGTTCTGGCGCTGCTGATACTTGCGGCGGTGGTAATTTTCGCGCCGCATTTCACCGCGTTGTTCAACAGCGAGGGCTCGGCTGAGCTTGCCGCATACGCGGAAAGCGGGATACGGATCTACTTCACGGGGTTTATTTTCGCGGGCTTCAACATCGTCGGGACAGGCTTCCTCAGCGCAACCGAGCGCGCGGGCGCGGCGTTTGTCTGCGCGATACTCAGGGGCGCGGCGGCGATAGTAGGGTTCGCGTTCCTGCTGGCGGCGCTGCTGGGAATGACCGGCGTATGGCTCGCTTTTCCCGCGGCGGAGCTGCTTACGGCAGCGGTAACGCTGACTGCATTGCTGCGGCGGAAAAAAGGTATTAATGCGTGATTTGCGTTTTCTCCGATCATCGGCATCTTTTCATTTGACGGTCAAATAATAAGGCGCCCTGCGTGTAAGCAAGGCGCCTCAGTCTGTCGAAAAAGTCTAAAGACTTTTCCGACAGGATCTCCGCTGACGCGG
>CAMERU010000055.1 GCA_945935925.1 uncultured Clostridia bacterium
AACAGCGCGGACTTCGGTGAAATATTTCCCAGAAGCGCCACGACCTGCCGCGCAGTGTCTGCGCTGCCCGGAGATGAGCGCTCTAGATTATTCAACAAAACGCTGATAAAATTCATATTCAGCCCCCGGAAACCATTGGTTTCTCACGGAATCATCTTACATAGTTGAACTCAAAGTCATAAATGGAAACAAGGTCGTCCTCTTGTATTCCCTGCCGCTCCAGCTCGTCGATTATGCCGCTTGAACGCAGCACTCTCTGGAAGTACTGAAGGCTTTCGTAGTCCTCCATGTTGCAGGTGGAAAGTATCGGCGCAAGGAACTGCGCTTCGCCCACGTAAACGCCGTCGATTTTCTGCACGGTGAAGCTGTGCTTCTCGTTTTCAAGCTGCTCCAGCTCCTGAATGGTGAGCGGCTGTACCTCGAAGCGCTTCGGCGGCGGCAGCTTTGAAAGCTCGTCCGCTACGCAGTCGATAAGCTCGGAAGTACCCTTTGTAGTTGCCGCGGATATCGTGAAGAACGGCAGCCCTTTTTCCTCAATGAAGCTGCGGAACTGCTCTATCTGCTCCTCGGTAGCCATGTCGGATTTGTTCGCCGCGACTATCTGCGGGCGCTCTGCAAGCTCCTCAGAGAAGTTGGCAAGCTCCTTGTTGATCTTCTCGAAATCGTCCCGCGGGTCGCGCCCCTCAACGCCGGAAACGTCCACAACATGGACGATAAGACGGCAGCGTTCCACATGCCGCAGGAACGCGTGACCTAAGCCCACGCCCTCGCTGGCACCCTCGATAAGACCGGGGATATCCGCCATTACGAACGACTTCTCGCCGCGCTTTACAACTCCCAGCACCGGGGTCAGCGTGGTGAAGTGGTAGTTCGCGATCTTCGGCTTTGCCGCACTTACAACGCTTATCAGCGTGGATTTTCCCACGTTCGGGAAGCCCACAAGTCCCACGTCGGCAAGCAGCTTCAATTCAAGGATAACGTCGAACGCTTCACCCGGAAAACCCGGCTTTGCGAAGCGCGGAATCTGGCGGGTCGGCGTCGCAAAATTCGCGTTGCCCTTGCCGCCCCTGCCGCCCTTTGCGACTACCACCGGCTCGTCGTCGGAGATGTCCGCCATGATACGCCCGGTGTGGGCGTCCTTGACGATAGTTCCCCGCGGTACGCGAATTACCGTCGGCTCCATGGACTTGCCGGAGCAGCGCTTGGCTCCGCCCGGCTCGCCGTCCGGGGCGATATATTTCTTCTTGTAGCGGAAGTCTATCAGCGTGGAAAGATTATCGTCAGCGACAAAAACTATATCGCTGCCCTTTCCTCCGTCGCCGCCGTCGGGTCCGCCTGCATTGACGTATTTTTCACGGTGAAAGCTCACCGCGCCATTGCCGCCGTTGCCGGCTTTGATGGATATTTCTACCTTATCGACAAACACTTCTGCCGCCTCGCTTTCTGTTTTATCATTCCCGCCGGCAGGAATTCGATTCATGCGGCGGTCTGGAAAAAATTCAAGCCGGATTTATGCAATCCGGCTTATGTTCAATAGATTGCAGAAATTAGTCAGCGTAAACGCTTACCTGCTTCTTATCTCTGCCGAGGCGCTCGAACTTAACAGTGCCGTCAATAAGAGCGAACAGTGTGTCGTCAGAACCCTTGCCAACATTGTTGCCAGCGTGAATGTGGGTGCCTCTCTGTCTTACCAGAATGCTGCCGGCGCTTACCTTCTGCATGTCAGCGCGCTTAACGCCAAGTCTCTTGGACTCGGAATCACGGCCGTTCTTGGTAGAACCCATACCTTTTTTATGAGCGAAATACTGAAAACTAATTCTGATCATTGTTATTTTCCTCCTGTTTCGTGAGTTTCAAGCTTTACCTTGCTGTATTCCCCGGCGACTGCTTCCATGTGGTAAAAGAAGGATTCAAGCAGCTTTTCCGCCGCCTCGTTTCTCTCCTTCAGCCTGAGGGTGATACGGTTTTCTTCCACCGAAACATCGGCATTGGCGCCGAAAAAATCGGTGACAGTATTGCAGACAAGCATCACTGCGGAGCTTACCGCCGCGCAGACTATATCCGTTCCCTCATAGCCGTAACCCGCATGACCCGAAACGGAAAAGCCCGTCGGGGAGCCGTTATGCCGATAAAAAACAGCCTTTAGCATTATGCGTTGATAGCTTCGATCCTTACCTGGCTGTAAGGCTGTCTGTGACCCATTTTTCTCTTAGAGCTCTTCTTGGGCTTGTAAGTGAAAACGGTGATCTTCTTAGCCTTGCCGTTCTTCAGGAGAGTAGCCTTTACGGAAGCACCCTCAACATAAGGAGCGCCAACGGTCACGCCGTCATCCTTGCCTACCATGATAACCTTGTCGAATGTTACTTCGCCCTCAGCGTCAAGCTTCTCAATGAAAAGAACGTCGCCTTCCTTGACCTGATACTGCTTTCCGCCTGTTTCGATTACTGCGTACATATTTTTTACCTCATTTTATCAGACTCGCTGCGTCGGGGCGGTTTTTACAAACACTTACAATTAACCCTGCACATGCGGCTTTATTATTATATCACAACAAAACGGCTTTGTCAAGGGCTTTATCAACATTTTTTCGTCAAAACGAGCCCTGTTTTTATAAGTATTGACAAAACAGCCCCGAAGTGCTATAATACAGCCAGGCAACGGCGGTCACGCGCCGCCGGCACAAAAGGAGTGTTGAATTTGAAAACCGAGAAAACAAGCGCAGCGGATAAGGCGAAGCTCATTTTCCTTATGCTGTATTTCCTTATACTCACCATTGAGCGCATAATAAGCCTTGTGAGCGTTTTCACGGGCAATATATCCGCATATGACGGGCTGGAATGGTACATGACAGGTCTTACGGTCTTCTCGATAATCGGCGCATATGCATACATTCTGACGCAGTGCCGCGTGAATGTTAAGAGATATCCTAACGGCAAGGTATCCGCGGCGCCCGCTCCCGACAACGACAATTTTGAAAAGCTGGCAATAGCGGCGGGCATACTCCTCCTCGGCGGAATGGTGCATACCGTGGGAACTATCCCCCCGATACAGTTTGCGTCCTACGGAATGATCCTTGTGTCCATGGCGATACATACCGTTCAGAAAATAAAGGAGAACGGCGGAGCGCTCATGCGCTGGCTGTCGTTCGGGTACATCGTCGCGTTTTCGATGTCGATACCCGTTGTTTATCACACGCAGATAGAGCTTTCGTGGCTTTTCGTGCCGCTTGAGGTCGCTGTATCGGCAGGGCTGGTGCTCCTTTTCACCGTTATGCTGAGAGGCTTCTACAGCGGCGACGGAATTTACAGCTTTGCCGCCGCGCCGTTTGTCACCGCGCTTATAGGTGATGCAGCAGTGCTGGCGCTGCGCTGGAACGAGGAGATAAATTTCTTCGTGCTGATATTCATCTGCGTCACTGCCGTGCTTTACATCGTCGGCAGGGTTTACAAGGCGGGGTATGACAAGAAAAGCTCCCGTTGATCCTTATTCAAAAATATAACAACACCGCCGCCCGCGTGTCATACACGGGCGGCGGTTTTAACATTACATCACATTATATCAAAGCGCAGCGCGAACCAGACGATCTGCCGCGCAGCTGAACCTATACATGGTATATAAAACAGGTTTTTTCGAAAAAACCAAAAAACAAAAGCGCCTCAACGCGCGAAATGCGTGTCGAGGCACTCGACTGGTGCGAGTGACGGGACTTGAACCCGTACGTCGTGAAACACACGCCCCTCAAACGTGCCTGTCTGCCTATTCCAGCACACTCGCTTCTTTATGCATCGCCCGTTTCCTGACGACTTGTATATTATATCACATCAATTCCTGTTTGTCAATAGCTTTTTCAAAAAATTTTATAATTTTTCAATCTTCTTTTCATGCGGCAATACCATTTTAAAACATCAAGACCCCGCGATCTCTCACAGGGTCATGATGCTGGTTTGGTTGGTAATTATATGAAAAAGGGTCGGTATCAAATTTTATATCGGTGAGAAACCGTTCATCTCTCATCGACAATCAAATTATAACCGCCCCTTATGTAAATATAGCGTAAGTTATGTGAAAGTTATGTGAATTTATTGCACAAATGCGGTTTTTCGACATTTTACAGCAGTATTGCCTGCTTCTGCTCGATACGGCTGCCGTTTTCACCCTTGCGGACATAAATTTCCTCGGTGAAATGCTCGCGGATCTCGCGGACATGGGACACGATACCGATCAGCCTGTTTTCGGAGGATATTCCGTTGATGACCTCCATTGCCTGCTCGAACGTATTCTCGTCCAGCGCGCTGAAGCCCTCGTCCACGAAAAGCACATCGGTAGCCCTGCCGCCGTTGACCTCCATGGTGTAATCCGAAAGCCCTATCGCAAGCGCGAACGACGCAAGGAAGCTCTCCCCGCCCGAAAGCGTGGAAACGCTGCGCACCGTATCGGGCCCCGCGTTAAGGTCGGCAACGTCTATATCCAGCCCCGACGTCCTGCTCGCCTTTACGTTGCTTATGCGGCGGACAAAGCTGTATCTGCCGCCGCTCAGCTCGCCCAGCCTTACATTGGCGCGGCGGAGCACCTCGTCGAAAAGCTGCCCCTGAACATACCGTTCAAGGCTTAGCTTCGCCGCGCCGCCCTTTCCCGCGACGAGCGACGAAAGCTCGCCAAGCGCCGAAAATTCCGCGTTAAGCCCGCGCAGCTCCTCATACCTTGCCGAAAGCTGTCCGGCAGCCGCTTCAAGCGTTTGTGTCAGGGTCGAAAGGCTGCCCGCCGCGCGCGTCGTTTCCGAAAGCTCCCGCAAAAGCGCGCCGCTTCTTTCGGAAAGCGACGCGATATCCGCGCGCTCCTTTCCCGAAAGCTCGCCGCTTATTTCCGAAAAAAGACGGTTCGCCGCCGCCAGCTGTTCCGCATAGCCGCTCACCTCGTCGCTCAGGCTTCGGTATTCCTCGTCCGACATGAGCGCATTTTCCGCCGCCTGCGTGCTCGGAACACCGTTCTCCGCCGACGAACGGACAAATTCCCGCTCCGCAGCCGCCGACTCCTCCTCTGCGGCGGCGACGCTTTCCCTTGACTTGCCCAGCGCGCCGTTCGCCTCCGACAGCTCGCCCCGCGCGTCGCTCAGCCGTTTTTCAAGCTCGGGGACAATTCTCTCTATCTCGGCGGCGCGCTCGTCCCATTCCCCGGCAACAGCACGCGCTGCTTTTTCGTTTTCGGGGACATTCCCGCCGGACGGCATTTTAATCGACGCGGCGCATTCCGCAAGCCTTTTCTCACAGTCCTCAAGCTGCGCCGAGGCGGCGGCGTATCTCTCCTTTGCAAGGGAAATTTCCTCCTGCGCAGTACGGTGCCGCTCGTTGAGCCGCTCCGTTTTTTCCGCAAGCGCCGCAAGCTCCTTCTCTATTTCGGGGACAAGCTTTGCAGCCGCTTCCGCCTCGGCGAGAGCCTTTTCCGTAGCCTTTACGCCCGCCGAAATTTCCTTTCGGCGCGCCGCCGCAGCGCTTCCCGCCGAACGAACCGCGTCCTTTTCCGGGGTGACCCCGAACACGCGCGCGTACATTTCAGCCGCCGAAGCTTCCGCCGAATTAAGGCGCTCCTGTGCCGCAGCAAGCTGCTTGTCGGCAGCGTTTTTCTCCTCCCTGAGCGCGTCGGAGCTTTCCTTTAGTGCGTTTATCTCGTCCTCCGTCAGCGCATTTCCGACCGTTTCGGCAAGCTTAGGGTGCTCCGTCGAGCCGCATACGGGGCACGCCTGTCCCTTACCCAGCTGTGCCGCAAGTCTGCCCGCCGCATTAGCATAAAATCTCGCCTGTGCCTCGGCAAGCTCGTATTCCTTTTCATCGGACGCCGCCGCCGCGTATTCGTATTCCCTGCCGCGCTCGGCAAGCTCCGCTTCGGCGGCGGACAGCGCTTTAAGCCCCTTAATAAGCGCCGCGCAGTCACTCTCCGCGGTTTTATGCGCTTCAAGCTCCTTTTTGATCAGCGGAGCTTTCCCCGCCGTATCGGCGGCTGCCGCCTTTTGCTCGGAAAGCCGCTTCTCCTCCTCGGCGGCGCTTTTCAGCTGCTCCTCCGTTTCGTTAAGGCGCATTCCCGCCGATTCGGCAGCCCTGCCCTGCTTCTTTGACAATTCGTCAAGTTCATCGCGCTGCGAATAAAGCCCCGACAGCATATCCAGCGACGGGCGCTGAGAAAGCAGAAGATCGCGTTCCGCACGGAGCTCGTCGGTTTTCCCTGCGGCATTTTCAGCCGATTTCAGATTTTCAGCCGCGCTGTGCGCCGTCTTTTCCGCCGCGGCAAGCTCCGCGCGCCTGTCGGCGAGCATTTTTGCGCGGTCGGCGGCTTTCTGCGCGAAAGGCTTGACGCGCTCCGCCTTTTCCCGCAGCGCAAGGCGGAGCTTCTTCGCTTCGTTGCCGCTGCCGAGGCTTTTCAGGCGGTCGCACTCCGCGCGCGCCCTGTCGAGCGAATCAAACTTTTCGTTGAGCGCCTGCGCGGCGGCAACGTCGGCGGCTGCCTTTTCCGACCGATCACGCAGCTCTTCCTCCCGCTTTATCATCTCCGAGAGCAATTTGCTGTCGCTGTCCCTCCGCGCGGCGATAAGCTCCGCAAGCTCCCCGTAACGCTCCGCGTCGTCGAACACCCCGTCGTCCTCCGCGCGGATATACTGCCGCAGCTGCCCCGAAACGGCACGATAGCCGCTCTGTGCCTCACTGCAAGCCGCTTTTCCCGCGTCGGCGCGTTCTTTAAGCCTGATTTCAAACTGCTCGTACAGGTGCGTCCCGAAAACGCGGCGAAGCACCTTTTCGCGGTCGGCGCTGTTCATGTTCAGAAACTCCGAAAACTCCCCCTGCGCGAGCATCGACACGCGGCAGAAAGCGTCCGCGTCGAAGCCGAGAAGCTTCGTTATCTCCTCGGTGACAGCCGTTCTGCCCTCAATATAGCCGCCCGCCCATGTAAGGCGGCAGTCGTCCTTTTTCGCCGCCTTTCCGTCCGCGCGGACGGTTCTGTGCACAACGTAATCTACGCCGTTCACGCCGAACGAAAGCTCCGCAAAGCTCTCCTCATTTTTCGAAAGGCTCTGGTTGCGCAGCGTTGCCTCGCTGCGAAGCGCGCCGCTTGCCTTGCCGTAAAGCGCATAGATTATCCCGTCAAAAACGGAGGTTTTTCCCGCGCCCGTGTCGCCCGTTATGAGGAATATTTTCCCGAGATAGGACGAAAAATCCACCGTCTGCTCGGTTCGGTACGGGCTGAAGCCCTTCAGGGTCAGTTGTTTCAGTATCATCGGTTCTCCTCCTCGCGGCGGCACTCGTCAAATATCTCCCGCGCCGTTTCAAGAAGCGCGGGGTCTATCTCCCGCCCGCACATCTCCTTATAAAACCCGCCCAGCAGCTCGCCGAACGTAAGCTCCTCCGCCTGCGCGGTCGGGATAACATCGGCATTCACGCCGTTCAGCTTATAGGATATCGAAACGTAATTCGGGAATTTCCTTGAAATACGCTCCGCGTTATTACCGCCGCTGTCGTTTTCGGTTATCGTTATGTAAACAAAATCCTCCGAGGGCGCGTATTTATCCGAAAGAATGTTCCCTATACTGTCGGAAATGACCGCCGACTCGTGCAGCGGCGTCAGCGGGAACTGCTCAACGGACACCGCGCCGTCCTCCGCTATATCAATGATGTCGAGGTACTTCTGCCTGCCTCTTGTGACCTCGTTGAGCGAATAACACAGCGGCGAGCCGCAGTAGCGGACGTTCTCGGCGGCGTTTCGCGGTGTGTGGAAATGCCCCAGCGCAGTGTACGCGAAGCGCAAAAATACCTCGGGGTCAACAAGCTCCAGCGTACCTATCGGGTCGCCGCCGAAGCCGCCGACAGCCTGATGAGCCGCCAGCACGCAGGGTCTGCCCTCGCGCGGAAGCCCCGAGCGCTCCAGAACGACGCGCACCGCGTCCGTCATGCTGCCTATTTCCTCCTCGGGGAAGCAGCTTTTCACCTGCTCCATCGAAACATACGGCAGCAGCGCGATGTCGATATCCCCGCATTCGGCGAAATATATCCCGCTCTCGGCGGAATACGGGCGTGAGATATGAAGCCCCGCGTGGCGGAACAGCTCCCGCCCGTAGGAAATGCGCTGCGCGCTGTCGTGGTTGCCGCTTATCATATAAACGGGCAGCCGCAGCTCCGCCGCGCGGGAGAGTATTTCATCAAACAGCGCGACAGCCTCCGCCGAGGGCGCGCTCCTGTCAAAAATATCGCCCGAGATGATAAGCCCGTCGGGGCGGTATTTTTCGTAAGCCGTCCCCAATATCTGCCCTAGCATGACCTCGCGGAGATCTGCGGAAAGCTCGCGGTTCCCGAGGCGCTTTCCTATGTGGATATCTGCGGTGTGGAATAATCTCATAGAATGCTCCTTAAATAATGATATATAGTTATTATAGCATATCCTGCGCAGCATATGTGCGCCGAAAATGATACATTAAAGCGTTGTCCCCGTTGTTATGTCAGCGGGGACAGCGTAATATATCATTCGGCAGCGGCGCGCTCCTTCATGAATTTCACAAATTCCTCCCGAGGTATCGGCTTGGAATAAAGGAAGCCCTGAAGGAAATCGCAGCCCATTTCAGACAGCAGCTGCGCCATTTTCTCCGTTTCGACGCCCTCCACAACTATTTCCTTCCTCAGCGAGCGCAGCATACTTACCGTGTGCCGCAGTATCGTGAACGCGTCCTCGTTCTCCATCGCGGGCCATAGTATGCTCTTGTCGATCTTGACTATTTTCATCGGCAGGGAAATAAGGTAATTCGCCGTAGAAAAGCCTGTGCCGTAGTCGTCCATGGAAAAGCTGGAGCCCTCGTTTATAAGCGAAGTCATGTTTTTTCGGAGGACAGGCTCGTTTATCGTCCGCGCCGTTTCAGTTATCTCGAAATTTATCTTATCTGCGGGTATTCCGCGCTCGCCCATTATTTCAATGATCCGCTGCGAAAGATTTTCCTGCATACACTGCACCGCGGACAGGTTGACCTCGATATATTCGAGCCCTATCCCGTCAGCCGCTCCGCTGCCGAGAAAATCGCAAACCTTTCTGAACACCGTTTCGCCTATCTCGGTTATCATTCCGTTGCGCTCCGCAAGCGGGATAAATTCGTCCGGGCTGATATAGCCGAGCCGCTTATCGTTAAGGCGTATAAGCGCCTCAGCAGAAAGAAAGCGCTTTTCCTTTACGGAATAGATCGGCTGATAGTACACCTCGAAGCGGTCGTTGCGAAGGGCGCTTTTCATAGCATGAATGACCTTTGTTTCGCGGCGCTTTTCCTCAAGCGCTTCCGCCGTTACCGTGACGACATTCCGCTGGCGCGCTCGCGTCATCTCGCGCACCGAATACTCCAGCGCGTCCCTTATCTCGTTCGCCGCAACGTCAAATTCGGGGTAATCCAGACGGCATATGTACGGCGTGAACAGTATCTCCGAGCCGTTTATCAAAACGGACTGCGCAAAGTGCCGCTGTATTTCCGCGATGACCGACTCCGCCTCTTCACGGTCCCTGCCGTCAAGCATGATACCGAAACGGTTGTCCTCAAAATGATATATATCTTTCCTGCCGAACCTTTCGCATAAAAAGCGCGCGGTGTCGTGGATCACACCTTTGAACTCCTTGCTTCCGACAAGACGGTTGATATACTGAAAATCGTCTATCGCAAACACAATGGCGGTGAACGGCGTTTTCTTGTCAATAAGCTTCCCCGCCGTTTCATAAAACGCCCTGTGGTTGAATAACATGGTTTCCTTGTCGCAGTAGTCATCGGGATTTTGCAGCGAAATATAAACCACCAGCAGATACAGCGCAATAACGAAATTCTGTATCAGCAGCTCGTTCCATATCCCCTGAACAATTACCGCCCCGATCAGCGCCGCCGCGAAAACAACTATCACGACCGTCTGCGAAGCGGCAAACTCATTTTTATACACCACCAGTGCAATGCCGACAAGCATTATCATGCTTATGCTCGTAACATAAAGCACGGGGAACAGGATCCCGTGGTTATAGGTCCCGCCGTCAAAGTTTATCATCCACCCCGTGAACGGCGTTGTTATCAGCAGCATCGTGTCGACAGAAATGAACGACACCAAGATCACGAACGCATTCAGGGGCAGGCGGTTCGGGTGGGTCAGCCTCATGACATACATATAAAACGCCATCGGGCACATATTGTACGCCCAGAGGTACGCAACATTCAGAAGATAATTCAGCCATATCGGCACCGTGTCGATATGCGCCAGCGTTACCAGCGTCACGAGGTTGAACGCAGAAGAGAAAAGCGAACATATAAGTATCAGCAGATACATTCTCGTGCTGCCGCTCGGGTAATTACGCCGCATCGAATATATTATAAGCAGCACAAGCTCAAGCGCCAGCGCAGCTATTTCAAACTCGGATACATACGTCATATACAGCCTCTGTTTTTCTGTCAAAGTCAGCTTTTCGCTGCTGTTTTCGTAAGGTCATCGGGCGTACGCGCATAATTTGTCATTTCCTCCCCGTTTTTTCGGGCAGGAACACCGCGCACCCCGCCGCCGCGAGCGCAGCCGCAAGCAAAACGCCGCGATACGGTTCGCCGGTGAAATAAGCCCAGATTTCGGAAAACCGCGCGGTATCCCAGAACAGCGCGATACCGACTCCCACGGCGAACACCGCCGTCACCAGCACCGCCCCCGCCGCGCAGTCCTTGCAGCGGCGGACAAGCTCGTCCTTTTCGGGGGAAACCTTATCCGCGAGCCGCTCTGCCGCCGTGTTGAAAAGCTCCGCCGACATGACCGCCGCGAACGTGAGCAGCAGCGCCGCCCACTCCCCCCGCGACAGCTCGTAGAACCTTGCCGCGAAGAACACGACGAACGCCGCCGCGCATAAATGAAAGCGGAAATTCCGCTCCGCCGCAGCCGCGTGAGCTATCCCGCGTGCGGCGTAAACAAAGCCCTTTAGGAACTTTTTCATATCAGCTTTCGCGGGTTATCCCGAGCTTTTCGAGCACCTTTTCCTGCTTGCCGAACATGATCCGCTCCTCTTCCTCGCCGTTTACATGGTCATATCCGAGCAGATGAAACAGCGAATGTGTCAGCAGGAACGCGAACTCGCGGCGGAAGCTGTGCCCATATTCCTCCGCCTGTTCCTTTGCGCGCTCCATCGAGATAACGATGTCGCCGAGAAGTATCGCGCCCGTTTCGGGGTCGGTGTCGAAGCCGTTCTCGTCGCAGAGCGGAAAGGACAGCACGTCCGTTGCGCGGTCGATGCCGCGGTGCTCGCTGTTAAGCGCGCGGATATTTTCGTTGTCGGTAAGCGTTACGGAAAGCTCCGCGTCGTCCTCTATGCCCTCTTCCTCCAGCGCGCCGACGGCGCACATCTCGATAAGCTTTTCCGTATCCTCGGGCATGGGAACCTTGTCCTGCTCGTTGCTGAAATAAATGTATATTTTCATTTCGTTTTCCTCCCGTCAAAGCGCCCCGCGTGGTAATCGTCGTAGGCCCTGACGATATCCTGAACCAGCCTGTGGCGCACAACGTCCTTTTCGGTGAACCTGTTCTGTCCGATGTCCTCGACGTTTTTCAGAACGCGCAGCGCCTCGATAAGCCCCGACTTCGTGCTGTCGGGCAGGTCTATCTGCGTTATATCGCCGGTAATGACCATTTTGCTGTTGAACCCAAGACGGGTGAGGAACATCTTCATCTGCTCACGGGTGGTGTTCTGCGCCTCGTCAAGTATTATGAAGCTGTCGTCAAGCGTCCGCCCTCTCATATATGCGAGCGGCGCTACCTCGATAACGCCCTTTTCCTGTAACCGCGCGAACGCCTCCTGCCCGAACATATCGAAAAGCGCGTCGTAAAGCGGGCGGAGATATGGGTCGACCTTGTTCTGGAGGTCGCCCGGGAGAAAGCCGAGCTTTTCGCCCGCCTCAACAGCGGGGCGCGTGAGGATTATCCTCTGAACGCTGTGCTGCTTGAACGCAGTCACCGCGAGAGCCACGGCGAGATAGGTCTTTCCCGTTCCCGCAGGGCCTACGCCGAATGTTATAGTGTTATTGCGTATCATGTCGCAGTATTTTTTCTGACCGATCGTCTTGGGCTTTATCGGCTTGCCCGCATAGCTGACGCATACGCAGTCGCCCGACATCTTTTCTATCTCGCCCTCGCTGCCCTCGTTCACAAGCGCTATCGCGTAGCGGACATTCTGATCGGTTATCGCCTCGCCGCGCGCATACATTGCGCACAGCGTGTGCATAGCCGTTTCCGCGCGGGAAACGCCCGGCTCCTCGCCGTTTATTTTCACGTCGCTGCCGCGGCTGAATATCGTCACGCCGAACGCTTTCTGTATGATGTTTACATTGCTGTCGAAATTCCCGAAAACAGCGCGGAGCTGCTCGGTGCTGTCCATATTTATGGTTATTTCTGCCATTGTATCCTTTCTGCGGCGTTTACCGCATCAAAATCCTCTGTTCTTAAGCTCCGCAACAAGCCCCACATAAAATTCGCGCACATCGAAGCCCTTTATATCCTCGCGGTTGAGGTCGATAACGTCCGCATGGGTTATCCCTCGCTTTCCGGCGGGGATAAGCGGCGTGAATTTCTCGCCCCATTCCGCCGACGACATCGCGACGAGCCCGTCGTTATCGCCGTCGAATTTCTTCACAACGGGATAGGAGATATTCAGCGGAAAGCGCCCGCTGCGCGCCCGCGCAGCCTTTGAGCCTACGCTCTGATACATCACCCCGGGATCGTTCGGGACTTCCTTGTTGAACTCCTTGCAGAAGCTGTTCGTAAGGTTGCTGACCGCCGCCATGAAATCGGGGTCGGGGTCGCCCAGCTTGCGAAACGCCGCGTTATAGGTATTTTCTATCGTTTTCTTGAGCTTTTCAGGAGCCTTTCCGAGGAGATATTCCGCGAACAGACAGCCCCTGTGCGGCGTGTTTATCGTGGTGAGAGAAGCGACATATTCCGCGCAGCCGAGCTTTGTTATCGCATAGCGGGAATCCAGCCCGCCCTTTGAATGCGCGATGATATTCACCTTGCCGCAGCCCGTTTCGGAAACTACCTGCCGTATCCTTTCCGCGAGCTCCCGCGCGCTGTCCTCAACGGAAAGCGCGCTCTGCTGACCGCCGTAATATATCACCGCGCCGTTCTTCTCAAGCTCTGCGGGCACTCGCCCCCAATAATTCAGCAGCCTGCTGTCGCGGAAGAACACTCCGTGAACGAGCAGCAGCGGGTATTTCGTCGCGCACACTCTCTTATCCGCGCGGCGCGCGTCAAGCTCCGCCTTTTCGCATTCCAGCCTGCATTCCCGCCTGACCCTGACATAAATGAACATCAGCATGATAATGTTAGCTATCGGTATCCACCCGAGAACGATCCCGAGCACCCTGTACCTCAGCCCCAGCTGAACCGATGTCGCATAAACGCGGATTATCCCGTTCCAGAACAGCACCGCCTCGCCGACGACAAGTATCACCGCATAGATAACGAACCGAACGACATCGGGCTGCGCCGCCGTGACAAGCTCCGTTATCGCCGCCGCGAGAACTCCCGCCGAAGCAATGCAGGAAACGAAGAACGTGAGCAGCAGCTCCGCGCCGTCGCCGAGCACCTTTAACCTGAACGAAGGATATTTTTTTATCGTCGGGAGTATATTATACGCAAGGAAACAGATCCCCGCAAGCAAGCCTGTGCCGAACCTCGCGCCGAAGCCCATTCCGCTCATAAACAGCTCGCAGTTGAGCACAACGCAGACAAGGGCGATATTTATTATTCTAAGAAGTATATTCATAAGATCCTCTTTAGGGGTGACCTTTATTATTACAGCTTGCTGATCACCATTTTAATTATACAACTATACCCATGTTTTGTCAACGGGAATTTTACGTCAAAGGCGGCTAACAATAGATATCGGAGGCGTTTTTATGAATATGATAACCTGTGCCGAAAGCTGCCGCTGGCAGAAGGACGGCTTCTGCACGCTCGAAAGACTTGCCGCTACTTCCGCCGCGCATTCATCGGACTGCCGTTACTTCGAGCCGCCGCAAGGCGCCGACAATAATTATTCGGGCTGAAAAAACAGATCGGGGGGACGCAGCGTTCCCCCCGAAAATTAAGGCAATACCGCATAATTATTTTCGTTCGATTGCGCAGTCAGATTTTAAGTTTGGTACAACA
>CAMERU010000056.1 GCA_945935925.1 uncultured Clostridia bacterium
GCCGTGACTGCTCTGTTCAACAACATAAGGAATGTAAGCCATAATGCTCCTTTCTGAGAACTGCGGCGAAAAACCACCGCATTCTTAACCAAAATCCGCGCACAAAGCTGCGCGCGGACTTTATAAATCCGAAAAATTACTCAGTAACTTCTTCGATCTTTGCGCTGTTCTTAACAACATCGAGAGCCTTTTCGATTCTGAGGTCGCTTCTGATAGCGGTCTCGGGGATAGCAGCTCTTACCTTTTCCTCTTCCATCTTGTACTGCTCCGCCATATCAGCGTATTCCTTGGCAACGTCCTCGTCGTTTACCTCGACGTTCTCGATATCGGCGATCTTCTCAAGGGCAAGACGCAGGTCGACCTGACGCTTTGCGACCTCCTTGAAGTTAGCGCGGAACTGCTCCATATTCAGACCGGTGTACTTGAGGTAATCCTCAACGCCGATCCTGTTTCTTGCGCTCCACTCGCGCGCGATATCGTCTATGCGGCGCTCGTACATAACCTCGGGGACCTCGGCGGTCATCTTGCCGAGAAGAGCCTCTACAAGCGCGTTGTCAGCCGCATTGTCAGCCTCCTCCGCGTTTCTCTTCTCCTGCTTTTCCCTGATGTCAGCCTTCAGCTCGTCAAGGGTGTCCTTGTCGCTTACGTCCTTTGCGAACTCGTCGTCAAGCTCGGGGAGCTCCTTGCCCTTGATCTCGTGCAGCTTGCACTTGAAAACAACAGCCTTGCCCTTGAGGTTCTCTGCCTGATAATCCTCGGGGAATGTAACGTTAACGTCAAATTCCTCGCCGATGTTCTTGCCGACGATCTGCTCCTCAAAGCCGGGGATAAATGTGTGGCTGCCGATCTCGAGGGGGTAGTTGTCGCCCTTGCCGCCCTCGAACGCAACGCCGTCAAGGAAGCCCTCGAAGTCGATAACAGCGGTATCGCCCTCTGCAACAGCCCTGTTCTCAACGGAGATGATCCTTGCAGCTCTCTTGCGCATCTTCTCGATCTCCTCGTTAACTGTTTCGTCGGTTACAGTCTTGACAGTTTTCTTTACCTCTAATCCCTTGTAATCGGAAATTTCAATCTCGGGCTTGGTGATTATGTCAGCCTTGAAGGAAACGCCGTTCTCCTTGCTTACCTCGGTGACCTCTGTGTTCTCGATGTCAACCACATCAAGCTTGGTTTCGTCAACCAGCTTTGCAATGTTGGAGTTGTAAAGGGAGTTTACTGCGTCCTCGAAGAATACGCCCTCGCCGTAGGTCTTTTCGATGATCTTGCGGGGAGCCTTGCCCTTGCGGAAGCCGGGAACGGTGATCTTGCCCTTTGCCTTGTTGTAAGCCGCGTTGATCGCAGCCTCAAACTCCTCTGCGGAGAACTTGAATTCAATAGCCGTGGTATTGACTGCTGTCTTGTTCTGAGAAATAATTTCCATTTTTGATATTCCTTCCTTGTCCGTAGGGACAAAATATATTGAGATTTTCGGGGTGACGCAGAACCTGCCGCAAGGCGGGCTTTGCAGACACCCTTATTCAGAGGTCATGCTCTGATCAATTTTAACGGGGTCAAATCCGACGCCGTCGGCGGAAACCAGCTTGTAGCTTATCCCCGCGCGTTCGCCGTTCAGCGCGCCGCGAATGCTCGCGCCGTGAAGGTGCGCGTAATAGCAGCGCTTTACATTATATTTATGGAGTATCTCCGTGATGTACACATTTTCTTCCGTGCCGTAAATGGGCGGATAGTGGATAAACGCGACCAATTCGCCGCCGAGCTTAACGCCCTCCTTGAGCGACATTTCCAGCCGCCCCGCTTCTCTGTTCAGCACCTTTGCGTCCGCAGGCTCGCCGTTCTCGCGGATCCACCCGCGCGTGCCGCACACCGACACACCCTCGACAAGAAACGCGTTGTTAAAAAGGAAGCTGATGGAATCGAAGCCGTTATCCCTGACGAAGCAGTTTATCTTGTTCGCCGTTGACCACCACAGGTCGTGATTGCCCTTGACGAGTATCTTTTTTCCGCGCAGGCGGGAATGGATAAACTCAAGATCCTTGTAGCTGTCCTCAAGCTTGAGCGCCCATGAATGGTCGCCGAGAAGCACCACCGTGTCGTCGTCGGTCACCTTGCTGTTCCAATTCCGCTCGAGCCGTTCAAGGTAATTCGTCCAGCCCGAGAAAATGTCCATCGGCTTATCGCAGCCCAGTGAAAGATGAAGGTCGCCAATTGTGTAAAGCACGGTCAGCCTCCCTCTTTAGTTTAAGATTTGAGAAAACCGAGAACTACCTCGCTCATATCCTGCTTCTCGACGGAGCCTGTAAATCTTACCGCCTTTGTGCGCGTTGCCGCGAGAGGAGCGGGCATCTTTGTCGAGGTCGCCTTTTCAAGACGGTCGATTATCTCGAACTCGTCGTCGGTGTCGATATTGCCGCCGATAGCCTCGTAAACCGCGCCGCTGAACTTGTAGGGGTTAGCGGTAGATGCGATAACGGTCTTTGTTTCGTCGCCGGTCGCCTTCTTGTAATCCTCGTAAACCTTTGCCGCGACAGCCGTGTGAGTGTCCAGCAGGTAGGAATACTTCTCGAATGTGGACTTTATCTCCGCCTTAGTTTCGTCGTCGGAGCAGCAGCCCGCATAGAACAGCTCGGAGATCTTCGCCTTAACATCGTCGGAAACCTCGTAGCGACCCGTTTCCCTGAGCTTGCCGAACCAGTCGCGGATCACCGCGTCGTTCTCACCCGTAAGGTGATAGAGCAGGCGCTCGAGGTTGGAGGAGATAAGTATATCCATAGACGGGGAAACAGTTGTATAGAACTTTCTGTTCCTGTCGTAAACGCCCGTGTTGATGAAATCGGTAAGGACGTTGTTGCTGTTGGAGGCGCAGATGAGCTTGTTTACGGGAATGCCCATCAGTTTCGCGTAGTATGCGGCAAGGATATTGCCAAAGTTGCCCGTGGGGACAACGATGTTTATTTTCTCGCCGAACTCAATTTCCTTGTTCTTGACGAGCTCCGCATAGGTGGAAACATAGTAAACGATCTGCGGCGCAAGTCTGCCCCAGTTGATGGAGTTCGCGCTGGAAAGCAGAATGTTGTTCTTCGCGAGCCTGTCGGCGATCTCCTTGTCGGTGAATATCTGCTTTACGCCGTTCTGGCAGTCGTCAAAGTTGCCCTTGATAGCGCAGACGTTAACGTTATTGCCCTCCTGCGTGGTCATCTGGCGCTTCTGCATACGGGACACGCCGTCCTCGGGGTAGAAAACGCTTATCGAGGTGCCGTCAACGTCCTTGAAGCCCTCGAGAGCCGCCTTGCCGGTGTCGCCCGATGTTGCGACAAGTATCGCTATCTGCTTGCCGTCAACGGTCTTTTTTGCTGAGGTAGTCAGCAGGTACGGCAGTATCTGGAGCGCCATATCCTTGAACGCGCAGGTGGGACCGTGCCACAGCTCGAGAACGTATGTCCCCGGAACGAGCAGCGATATCTCCGCGATATTGTCGGAGTCGAAGTTCTTGTCGTTGTATGCGCTGTCTACGCAGTGTCTTATCTCCTCGGGAGTGAAGTCGGTCAGCAGCCTGCTGAACACCTCGTATGCGCGGTCGGCGTAGCTCTTGTCGCACAGCGAAAGAATTTCCGCCTCGGAAAGCGCAGGAATGCTCTCGGGAACGTAAAGTCCGCCCTCATCGGAAAGCCCCTTTGTGATCGCGTGCGCGGAAGTCACATTAAGAGAGGAATTTCTCGTGCTCCTGTAATTCATAATCAAGTCGTCCTTTCATGCGGTTCAGTTCACGGTGTAAACACCGTCGGCGGTGAATGCGCCCTCGAAAATATCGATCCGCACCACCTGCGGAAGCTCTCCCCGCGTTATTGTCACCTCGGCAACATCATATCTCGGCTGAAGCGCAATATCATGCTCCGTAAGGTAAGCGTCCGATGTCAGAATGATCTTTTTCTGCTTGCGGAGATCCACCGCCTCTATCCCCGACATCATGCCGCCGAATTTTCTTGTCTTGACCTCGGTGAAAACTATAAACCCGTCTGTCGCGGATATAATGTCGATCTCACCGACTTTTTTACGGTAATTACGCTCAACAATGCGGTGTCCGCGCCGCACAAGCAGCTCGCAGACCGCGTCCTCGCCGAGCCTGCCCTTTTCACCTCTGTCCATTTTTCTCGAAATGCTTCCTGAAAAATGAAGCGCGGTGTATCGGGCACAATCCATATGTATCCACGGCGTCCATGTGAGCCTTGGTGCCGTAGCCCTTGTGCTTTTCAAAGCCGTACTGCGGATAAAGCAGCGCCTGCTCCTTCATGTAGCGGTCACGCGATACCTTTGCGAGAATAGACGCCGCCGCGACAGCCTCGCTTCGAGCGTCGCCCTTTTTCAGCGCCCTTATTTCCCCGTCTATCCCGGGGAGCACGTCGCCGTCGACGATCACAATGCCCGCCTTTTCGTGCAGACCCTCATAAGCCCGCTTCATCGCGAGCAGGTCGGCGGACAGGATATCGGTGCTTTCGATCTCCTCGACGGTCGCGAACGCAACGCAGAACACCTTTGCCTTGGCGATTATCTCGTCAAAGAGCTTTTCGCGCTTTTTTTCGGTAAGCTTCTTGCTGTCGTTAAGCCCGTCTATCGGCTTTTCGGGGTCAAGAATTACCGCCGCCGCGTACACGGCGCCCGCCATGGGACCTCTCCCCGCCTCGTCGATACCGCAGACGGAGCCGTAGACCTCCGCAACGCGGCTGTCGAACTCCTTTAGCGAAATATCGTCGGGCACGCCGTCAAGTTTAAGCTGCTGCTCCTCGCTTTTATGGTGTTTCGAGAGTAATTCTGCCAATCTTTCCACCCCTGTATTCGTCGAGAAGCGCCGCCGCGGCGCGTTCCGTATCCGGCTCGCCGCCCGACACGAGCATTCCGCGCGCCCTTGCTATCCCGGTGAGGACGTCGCCCTCGCCGCTTATCTTGTATCTTGCCTTTATAAGCTCGGGATAATCCTTTAGAAGAAGCTCCCCGAGCGCCCTTGCAAGCGCCTCGGAGTCCATAACGTCGTCCTTTATCGCGCCCGTGAACGCAAGCCGCTGTGCCGCGGTCTGATCGTCGAACTTCGGCCAGAGTATGCCCGGCATATCCAGCAGCTCGACATCCTTGTCAATGGACACCCACTGCTTTCCGCGGGTAACGCCCGGCTTATCGCCGACCTTGGTTTTCTTCGTTTTCGCCATGCGGTTTATAAACGAGGATTTCCCGACATTCGGGATACCGACTACCATCAGCCTCAGCGCCTTTCCTATCATTCCGCGCGATTTTCTGCGCTCGATAAGGTCGTTCAGCAGCGTTTTAACCGTCGGCAGGAAGCGGTTGATACCCTTTCCGCTGCGGCAGTCGCAGGTGATGACGGTTATTCCCTTTTCGGAGTAATATCTGCGCCACGCCGCCGTTGCGTTATCGTCGGCGTAGTCGCACTTGTTCATTATCATAATGCGGGGCTTATCCTTTATCAGCTCGTCCAGAATGGGATTTCTGCTGCTTTCGGGTATCCTCGCGTCTGTGATCTCCACCACGGCGTCCACCATTTTGAGGTCAGCCTCGATAAGCCGCCTCGTCTTGGTCATATGCCCGGGGAACCACTGAATATTTCCAACTTCGCTCATAATAGTCCTATACTGTCGAACGGGTAGACCCTGACGAACGCCTTGCCCATGATGAGATCGGTATCGACAAAGCCGACAGACGGCAGGTCGCGGCTGTCGCGCGATCTGTTTCTGTTGTCACCCATTACGAAAACACAGTTTTCGGGGACAACATAGTCAACACCGCTCTCGCAGTACTGCGCGAGGGTAGTGGGCTGCGCGATGTAATCCTCGGAGAGAAGCTCCCCGTTGCGGTACACCTCGCCCTTGTTAAAGTCGAAGCGTATCGTGTCGCCCGCAAGACCTATAACGCGCTTTATTATCGGCTCTCCGTACAGACCCGTGTTCTGGTTGCGGAGCTTATCCGCCTGCAATACGACAATGTCGCCGTAATTCGGGGTATAGAATAAATTAGTGGTGATCACCTTGTCCTTGTCCTGAAGCGTGTTGTTCATCGAGGGACCATCGACGGTGATCGAGCGGAATACAAACAGGTTGAGTGCAAGCACGAACAACACCGCGTAGACAAGGCTTACCACCCAGTCAAGCGCGTCCGCGTAAGGCTTTGAAGCCCTCTCGCTTATCTCATTCGCTTTTTCCGTGATCTTTTCAGAAAGATCCTTGTTCTTTGCCATTGCACACACTCTTTCTCAGCATATTCACGCTAAGCCCCGCCGAAGCGGAGCGTTGCATGAATGAGGTCGGTCTGAAAAATCAAACCTTGGACTTAACCTTGGCAGCCTTACCAACTCTGTCGCGCAGGTAGTACAGCTTAGCTCTGCGAACCTTACCGTTTCTAACTACCTCGACCTTTTCAACAGACGGGCTGTGAAGCGGGAAAACTCTCTCAACGCCGCAGCCGTGCGCTACACGTCTTACGGTGAAGGTTTCGTTGATACCGCCGTGCTTCTTGGCGATAACAGTGCCCTCGAACATCTGGATACGGCTCTTGTCGCCTTCCTTGATGCGAACGGAAACCTTTACGAGGTCACCGATCTCGATTGCGGGAGCTTCTGCCTTCATGCTGCTCTGTTCGATGATTTTTAATGCGTCCATTTTTTCCTCCTAGACTTTGCGGATATTCTTGAAACCGACTTTTTCGGGCACTTTCGCCAAGGGGTGCTCCCCTTTATTTCAGCGGACTATCCGGTATAATGTGTGGCTTTTCGCCGCGCATTAACACACGCTTGATACCACCCGTATTTAGGCATAGTTATACCAAGCGGATACTAAATGCTTTAATATTATAACACCATTGCGAAAAAAAATCAAGGGCTTTTTTGAAACTTTATTTACAAATTCTCCCCGAACTCGAGATTTTTTATGTATATTTCGTCAAATTCGGGCAGCAGCTGTGCCGTAATATCCCGCGCGGACATCACGAGCTCCTGCGCGGCGCGGCGGTATTCCCCGCCGACAATGCAGTTTATAACGCCCTGCTCCGCCGAATTTCGGCAGAAAGCCGCGCCGGCGCACTGCCTTGGTACCGCCCCCAGCTTCAGCAGCGCTTTAAGCCCGCCCTCCGCGAACGGCTCTCCCGAAAGGAACGTCCGCGCCGACGGTTCCGCTTCCCCGAGCATGAGTTCCAGCGCGGCGGCGCAGCGCGCCTTATCGGTCTGAAGCGCCCTGATGTCGCCCTGCGTGAGGAACAGCTCCTCGCCGACAGTAAATCTGTCGCGGTCGGTGAGAATGCCGAAGCTGTCAAGCGTCCCCCGGTCAAGCATGAGCGCAACCGCCTCGGCTGCCGCGCAGGGCGCTATCCCGAGCGCGTCGCCGTCGCCCAATACGCTGTAACAAAGCCCGTCTGCGTTACTGTAAACGGATACGATCGCGCCGTTTTCCGCAGGCATACCGAAGGTCAGCGCCGAACAGCCGAACGCCCCCGCAAGCGGGAACGCCGCGCATTTCAGCCCTCCGCCCGTTTTCACCGCCGTACAGACCGATTTGCCGATATCCGCCGCCGCAAAACCGCCCTCGGGCAGCGTCAGCAGCGAAGCCGTGAATCTGCCGCCTATTCCCGCCGAAATATAGGGCAGGACGTAAATTTCCGTTTCGGGCGCAAGCCGCAGCTCCGTCGGGGTCAGCGACGACTCGAGCAGCGTGGTGATATGCGTTCCCGCCGCCGCGCCGACCGCCTTTATATCCCGCGCGGGTATCCCGAACCGCCGCATAGACACCGAAAGCAGCCGCGTCATCTGCCCGAGCACCTTTTCGGCGTTAACTCTTTCGCAGGCGAGAACGGCGCGCGCGTATCTCACAGAAAGGGCAATGTCATAATAAACAACGCTTATCCCGCAGGACGTGATATCGAACGCGGCGGCAAGCTCCGCGCTGCGCTCACTGCGGTATTTCTCATAAAAATAACGAAACTGTTCCAGCATAGCTATGTCCTTTTCACATATTAATATTTTTATTATAACATGATATGCGTTATTCTTCAAGCCGTTTTTTTCTCAAAAGCTATTGAAATCCGACATGACTTCTGTTATAATTACGTTAATAAATGGGAACCTCTAAAAACCGGGACACGAGCAGATTTTCGTCAATGACTTGTATCAGATGCAAGGCGTCAAACCGCAGTAATACTTGATGTATTTCAAGGTTTGACAACGCAGCAGATGATACAAGTCATAGAAAAGCTGCCGTGAAGGAGGTTTTTAGAGGTGACCAAATGTAAAAAGGACAGGTGACATATTTGAACGGTAACTTCAATCACTTCATCGACATGGACGATGAATCGGTATCGCAGTGGAACGCCATAATCAGCCTTGCGCAGGACATCAAGCGCAGACCCGAAGGCTACTCCGACAAATGCAGGGGCAAGATCATGGCAACGCTGTTCTACGAGCCGTCCACCCGCACGCAGATGAGCTTTCAGGCGGCAATGATACGCCTCGGCGGAAGCATAATCGGCTTCGACAACCCCGGCAACTCCTCCGTTTCCAAGGGCGAAAATCTCAAGGACACCATTAAAATAGTCAGCACCTATTCCGACATTCTTGTCATGCGTCATTCGCAGGAGGGCTCCGCAAAGGCGGCGGCGCTGTGCGCGGACTGCCCCGTGATAAACGCGGGCGACGGCGGACACCTCCACCCGACGCAGACGCTCACCGACCTGCTCACCCTGAAGCTTGAGCTGGGGCGGCTGGAGGGGCTCACGATAGGGCTTTGCGGCGACCTCAAGAACGGCAGAACGGTGCACACGCTCCTCAAGGCGCTCTCCTGCTACCGCGGGAATAAATTCATACTTATTTCCACGCCGTCGCTCGCGCTGCCCGGTTATATAAAGGACGTGCTCGTCGCAAGGGGCTGCGAATTTACCGAGGTAACAACTATCGACGAGGTGCTCCCGCAGCTCGATATGCTTTATATGACGCGCATTCAGCGCGAGCGCTTTGACAGCAGCGAAGAATATCTCCGCCAGCGCGACATATACTGCCTCACAAAGGACAAGATGCAGTTTGCCAAGAAAGACATGATAGTCATGCACCCGCTGCCGAGGGTGAACGAGATAGAGGTCGCCGTCGATGACGACCCCCGCGCCGCATATTTCAGGCAGGCGCACAACGGTATGTACGTCCGCATGGCGCTTATCCTCACGATACTCAACAACGCGCCACGCTCAAAGCCGCTTTTTACGGGAGTCACCAAGACCGATGTCTGCTGCACCAACCCGCGCTGCGTAACGCAAACGGAAAAATATCTCCCCGCAAAATTCAGAAAGTTCGGCGACTTCCTCATCTGCGAATACTGCGACGAAAGACTGCTGCTCAACTGATCGCTCCGACAAAAAAATGACAGCTCGTGCTTTACAAATCACGAATAATTTGTTATAATAATGTAAACCGTGTATCAGAGGGAGAAAAATCATGAAAATAATGGCAGTTGACTACGGCGACAGCAGGACGGGTCTTGCGATGTGCGACAAGAGCGAGATTCTCGCGTCGCCGCTTATGACGATAAACGAAAAGGATTTTGAGCGCTGCGTTTCCGCCGTCGCCGAGCAGGCTCAGCTTAACAAGGCGGAGCTTGTCGTGGTGGGAAATCCGATAAACATGAACGGCACATACGGACCCCGTTCGGAGAAATGCTGCCTTTTCGCGGACAAGCTGCGCGCCCTTGTTGAGGTCGGGGTCGTGATGTGGGACGAGCGCTCCTCAACCGTCACGGCGATAGGCTATATGAACGACGTCAACAAGCGCGGAAAGAAGCGCAAGGAGGTGCTCGACGCGGCGGCGGCGGCAGTTATCCTTGACAGCTATCTCGCATACCGCAAAAATCACAGGAGCGACGGCAATGTATAAGGTGTCATTCACGGGCTACCGCCCGTCAAAGCTTGGTTTCAGGGGCGAAAATGACCCACTCTGCCTTGACCTGAAACAGAGGCTGCGCAGCAATATCGAATCGCTGATATACAGCGGCGCTTTACAGTTTTATTCGGGCATGGCTCTCGGCGTGGATATATGGTGCGCGCAGGCGGTGCTTGAGCTTAAAAGGCTTCGCCCCGAAATAACGCTCACTGCCGTTATCCCCTGTCCCGAGCAGGACGAGAAATGGGGCGCCGCCGACAAGGCGCTTTACCGTTCGATACTCGGGCAGTGCAGCGATGTTATCTGCGTCAGCCGCACCTATACGCGGGACTGTATGTTCGAGCGTAACCGCCGCCTGGTTGACCTCTGCGACCTGCTGCTCGCCGTCTACGACGGAAAAAGCGGCGGCACTCAATACACCGTTGAATACGCGCATAAAAAGCAGCGTAAGGTAATTGTGATCCCTC
This sequence comes from uncultured Clostridia bacterium, assembly GCA_945935925.1. Taxonomy (GTDB): domain Bacteria; phylum Bacillota; class Clostridia; order Oscillospirales; family Ruminococcaceae; genus CAG-115. The sequence goes on from CAMERU010000056.1 coordinate 10,384, forward strand.
CGAAAGCTAATGATGAATGAATAACTCCGTCCCTTTCGGGCGGTTCAGTCTGTCGAAAAAGTTTAAAGACTTTTCCGACAGAGAGCATCCGCGCAAGTGTGCGGATAGAAGTGTTTTTTTGACAAGCTGCGCCGCCCCTTTCGGGCGGTTGATTTTTTAATGACCTTTTATTGAGAATGCGGCGCTTCATAACTTTCCACTTGATAACCGCGGCGGAATGTGCTATAATGTATTGTGAAACCCAATAATAAATCCCGACAGACGGATAAGGAACAGGAAATTTGAAATGAGAACAGTTATCACCGACAACAGCCTTTGCGCCTTTGCCCTGCACGAAAAGGCAGACCCAAAGCACATATATAACTATATCTCCGCGCTCGCCGACGCGGGTGTGAGATATGTTGAGATAGATTTCAGGACAGTCATGAAAATGACGGAGCTGCCCGAAAATATCGGATATATTTTCCGAATGTTCGACCCGATGTTCGCGGAGCTTGCCGAGGTTTTCGATTTCAACTATATCCTCGTCACGCTGAACAATATGAAAAAGCGCATTCGCACCGAACAGCCCGTTATCCTTGAGATACCGGGTATCGACACGCTTTCGCACAAGCTCTTTTACCTCGCGCAGTCGCAGATAGACGGTACGATAAGCGAGGTATGCCTGCGCGGACCCTGCGGTATGATGTCGCCCCGCGAGGCTTCCCGACTTGTCCACAGGCTGAAAAACACCGTCCCCGTCCCGATAGACATCTGCCCGCTGAACGACAACAAATGCGCGCTGGACAGCGCGATAAAGCTATCCATGGCTTCGGTGGACAGCCTGACCCTCTGTATGGGAGCAACGGGCAAATATGCAAGCATTGAAGATTTCTTATTCACGCTCATGTCGGTTTACGAGTCGCTCCCGAAGGAATTTGATATGTCCGCGCTGTGCCGCGCGGCATTCTACCACCGTCTTATATTCAGAAGCGCCGGCGCAGACAGTATCAGCAACATAATGCGCCTGCTTGACTACGATATACATAATCTCACGAATGCGGACACGGGCGAGCGCGTTAAAATGCCCGTGTCGCTCAGGGACAGCCAGTATATGCGCAGGCATTTTGTTTCCGCGATAGAGAAGATGGCTCGGGAGGAGGGTATCCCCGACGATATTTTCGCGGATCTCTGCGCCGCAATGAAACACTACGACAAGGGGCTTTACAACGAGGAAATAATGTATAAAGATAACAAGGGGCTGCTTAACTGACGCCCGCTACGGAACAAAGAAAGGAATACAAAAATGATCAAGCTTATCGCAAGCGATATGGACGGAACTCTGCTCAATGACAGCAAGCAGCCGCCCGAGGATCTTCTTGAGGTCATCGACGGGCTGGAACAGCGCGGGATAAATTTCGCGGTATCAAGCGGGCGTACATACCTCGCGCTGGATCACCTTTTCCCCGAGGAATACCGCAGCAGGATAGACTTCATCTGCGACAACGGCGCCTGCGTCATGCATAAGGGGAAGCCCGTGAGCGTGACCCCGCTCGACAGGGCGACCTATGAGGAGCTTATCGACGCCTGCGAAAGGATAGGCGGTCTTAAACTGCTCGTCTGCGCCGAAAGCGGGACCTACCACAAAAAAGACACGGGAACATTCACCGCCGAAATTCAGAAATACTACCGCCGCCACATCGAAACCGACGACTTCCTCGGCATACACGAAACGATATACAAGCTCGCCGTCTGCGATATACAAGGGGCAATGAACCGGGGCAAGCCCGAGCTTGACAAGATATTCGGCGACAGGCTCAACGTGCAGGTAAGCGGACCTATCTGGATGGACGTTATGGCTTCGGGCGTAAGCAAGGGGAAGGCGCTGACCGCGCTTCAGAGCGCGCTCGGAGTAACGCGGGAGGAAACAATGGCGTTCGGCGACTATTTCAACGACGTTGAAATGCTCAAAGCGGCGGAATGGAGCTTCTGCATGGAAAACGGTCATGAGGACGTTAAGAAGCTCTGCCGCTTCATTGCGCCCGGCAACAACGACTGCGGCGTTACAAAAACGATACGCAGATATGTTTTTGGGGAGGAAATTTCTTGAATATTCAGATATTCGGCAAGTCAAAATGCTTTGACACAAAAAAAGCGGAGCGTTATTTCAAGGAACGCGGCATAAAATACCAATATATAGATATTCTGTCAAAAGGAATGAGCAAGGGCGAGCTTGAAAGCGTCGTCCGCGCGCTGGGCGGTATTGACAGGATAATTGACGAAAATTCCCGCGACTACGCGGAAATAAAATACCTCTACGACGACGCGAAGCCCGACAAGCTTGCGGAAAACCCTAAGCTTTACAAAACGCCCGTTGTCCGCAACGGCAGACAGGCGACCGTCGGTTACTGCCCCGATATATGGAAGGAATGGGAATAACTATCGTATGCAGTTAGCTTTAATATTTATTCTGATAATGATGTCGGCGTTTTTTTCCGCAGCGGAAACGGCGTTTTCCAGCGTCAACAGGATACGCCTGAAAAGCATGGCTGAGGGCGGCTCGAACGGCGCGGAGCGGGCGCTGAAAATTCTCAAGAAATATGACAAGGCGCTCACCACTATCCTTATCGGAAACAACATTGTAAACATCGCAATGTCGTCCATCGCGACAATGCTCGCCGTTGCGCTTCTGGGCGAGCAATACGGCTCGCTCGCCGCAACGATAGTGACGACGCTTGTCGTACTGACATTCGGAGAAGTCCTCCCGAAGTCGATAGCAAAGGATTTCGCCGAGCCGATATGTATCGGTTTCTCTGCGGTGCTTTCGTTCCTGATGGCGGTTTTCACGCCGTTCTCTGTGTTTTTTATCATGCTGAAAAGCGGAATTTCGCGGCTTGTCCACAAAAAAAGCTCGGTAAGCGTTACCGAGGAAGAGCTTATGGCGATAATCGACGAGATCGAGGACGAGGGTGTGCTTGAGCAGCAGGAGAGCAATCTTGTGCGCAGCGCGCTCCAGTTCGACGAGATTACCGTCGACGAGATAATAACGCCGCGCGTCAGCATTACCGCCGTTGAGGTCACCGACAGCGCCGAGGAGGTCCGCGAGAAGTTTCTTTCGGAGGAATACTCCCGTATGCCAGTTTATGAAAAAACGCTTGATAATATTATCGGAATAATCACCGAAAAGGATTTCTTCAAGGAATACGAGCGAAAGGGCAAGGATCTGACCGTCCGCGAGATAATGCAGGAGACCATTTATATCCCGCACCTGCTTAAAATAAGCGAGGTGCTGAGAACTATGCAGAAAAAGAAGTGCCACATGAGCGTCG
>CAMERU010000057.1 GCA_945935925.1 uncultured Clostridia bacterium
CGCCGTCAAGGGTGATATTCGCCGAAACGCCGCTTGCAACAACGATAGTGTCGGTCATTGTCGTTCCGCTGATCGTAACCGCCTTATCCGAGAGGATAGTAAGCACGCCCGTGTCTGCGGGGTAGGTGTAGTCCTTGCCGTAAACAAGGGCTTCGCCGTCTTTTGTAGCGGTTATGCTGAACGCGCTGCCCACGGTGACCGCGTTTACCTCAAAAGAGCCGTTGTAATCCGGAGTGGCAGCATACAGCTTATCGCCCACATTTATATAATGTGTAACATACGTGAGGTAAGCGTGAACCGCTAATTCGATGTCGGAATGGATATTCGGGGTAAACTCCACGCCGTCGATATAAACGGTTTCGCTGCTGTTATTAGGAATCGTGCAAGGGTAAAGGTAGTTGCCGTTCTTATCCTTGGGAGGACAAGAGGACCCTTCAGAATAATCCTCGCCCCCATAGCCCGCGCTGTGGCATGCGCCTTCACCGACATTCGCGCCTTTTTCGCCGCCGATTGCCCATACGGAGCCGCCGGAGATAACAACGCTGCCGGAATTATAATATACGTCGCTAATCATTCCTGTGCCGATACCTGCGCCGTATCGTCCGCCGGTAACGGTAAGCGAGCCTGTGCCGGTGATTTCGAGCTCTTCACCTATAATGACATCAATGCCCGCACATTCCCCTCCGCTTTTAATGGTGTTTACGCCCTCAAGCGTAAGCGTTACTTTACCGTTGTCAACAATATCGAACGCACAGACCCAAGAATCTTCCGGTAAATCAATAGTCGCATTTTGGAGTGTAATGTTCTGCGTTCCCGATACCGTGACGGTGTTGCTTGTGGTCGAGCCTGTGATTATGTAGCCGTCCGGGTCGGTCACCGTGACCGCGTTTCCGCTTCTGTCACAGCCCGATACGCTGTCATCAGAGATAGTAATACTACCTTGACTGATGTCAAGCTCGGTCTGTACGCCGTCGCCCTCTGCCAAAGCCGACAGACCTATAATTCCGCCGACAGTGACCACCGCAGCCGCCGAAGCAACCGCGGTTAGCTTCCTTAGTAGTGTCTTCATGTTGTCCTCCTTGTGAATAGTCATCAAATGGGGGGATGCCGTGAGCGTCCTGTGTCCGCCGCATTTGCATTCTATACCTTATATTATATCATATTACTGTCGGGGTTGTCAATAAACATGGAACCAATACTTTGGGATATGGAACGAAAAAGTTTCGGACATGGAACGAATGGGGCGTTCGTTCCATGTCCGATGGGGTTTTATTCCAACATTTTTCTTAAATACATCATTACAGCCGTTTCTGCCATGTCTTTTTCGCTTGTTATTTTTGTTTGGGCGATGTCGAAAAGCATACAGCCGCAGTGACCCTTAAAGGTCGGGAAGCAGAATATTCTCAGGTACTTGTCAACCTCGGGGCTGTAATCTATAAGCTCAAGAGTTTCGCCGTAAAGCACGGTGCGCTCATAGCTTTTGAGCCACTTGGTGTCCATATTCGGGAAAATGCTGCTGAACGAGCTGCCTATTATCGATTCAAGAGGGCAGTTTTCGATCTGCGCCAGAGCCTCGTTGCCGTATCGGAATACCCAGTCCACCGCCTGCCTTTTCTCGTTGAACACCATCTCAATATCCGCGAAGGCGATGGGGATACTGTCGAAGCATTTGTAGTGCCGGTGATATTCCTCGTTGTCGGTCGGGTTGTCGTTGTCGGCGAGCGCGTCTACTATGATACGCTGTTTTTGGTGGAATTTTTCCATTATTTCCTCGCGGTGCTGCGCGGAGTATTCGAGAGAATCGCCGTTGCTGAGGGTGATCAGGTCGTTTACGCTGTGAATTGCCATAGCCGAAACAAGGCAGCCGCGGTGTATCCTTATAAATTCCTCGCCGAGCTCTTTTTGGAAATCGCTGAAGGTCGTCCGCGTTTTGAACACTCTCCCGTCGGACATATGGATATAGGCGTCCTGTTTTTTCATGAAAATATACATTATGTCATATATGGGGACGACATAATGTTTTCGGGCGGATACGAATGATATGGTCTTATCTGTCATTTTTTGGCACCTCTTTACAATTTTTTGATAATTCTTTTATATTATATAATTATATTATAGCATATATCCCGAAAATTGCAATAGGTAACCTTCAAAAAATGTTCTGTACAGATGTCATATCGTTCCGCTTTATTATTCGGGAATTTGCCGCAATTTAATTATGATTTGTGCATTTGTTGAAAAAAATTGTGCAAAAAGATTAAATTTTGACCGATTTATGCCGATATAATAATAAAACTATATTTTTGGCTCGATATGATTATATTGAACAAAAATAAAATGGAAAGGAAACATTGTTATAATCATGAAAAAAACTTTGAAAATCGGCGCAAAGATCACGATCTATTCCTGCGCGGCAGTAGTGCTTTCCGCGGCAGTAATGGCAGTGCTCACGACTGTGATTTTTATGAATTATGTAACAACGCTTCAAAAGAAAGAAACAGCTACGGGTCTGAACGTGCTCCGCTCGGAGATCGCGGCAGAGATCGCCGATCTTGAGGGGATAAACCGTCTGCTTGTCGCGCAGACGGAGGGCAGCTCTATGCTCATGGAAAGAATGTGGGACAAGGTTGCCGAGGAAGGACGAGGCGGAGCTTATATTTCGGGCGGCAGCATTGTCTGGCAGTCGGTCGATTTTCCGTTCGGTGCCGAGATAGCAAATTCCCCGAGCGGACTGGTAAGCAAGGACGGAAAGCTGTTTGCGGTCAATGTTTACGGGCAGGACGCGGGGACGTATGTCGTGTGCGGTGAACTCGGCGATCCGTATTTTGTCGATTCGGTAAAGGAAAAGACGGGCGCGGAGCTGACTCTGTTCCGGGACAATATCCGCTACAACACTACCCTGCTTAATTCCTCCGGCGAGAGAAATATCGGCACGGAGATGTCCGGGGAAATATGGCAGGAGGTTCTGTCGGGCGAGGAATACATAGGTCAGGCAGTGATAAACGGTGTGAATTATTATGTGCGTTACGCCCCTCTTTCCGATGTGAACGGGGATACGGTGGGAGCGTATTTTGCGGGCTATTCCACGGAAGAGTCCGATAAGGAGCTTGCGCTGGCGATAGTTATTTCGGGTATCTCCTGCGTTGTCCTGTGCGTGCTTGTCGCGATACTGCTGTTTGCGGCGATGAACAGGCTGGTGAAAAAACCGGTTGCCGAGGTCGTGAAAATATGCGGGCAGATAAACTCCGCGGCGCTGGATTCGCAGGATTCCGATTTCAGGTTCGCTAACGATGAAATGGGCGAGATCGCGGCTAAGCTCACCGACGCAAAGCGCAGTCTGCATATGATAGTCGGGGATATTTCGAGGGTGCTGTCCTCGATGGCGCAGGGGGATTTCTCCGTAAGCCCCGATATGCGGTACATGGGCAGCTTTGAGGAAATCAACCGCTCTTTCCGTACCATTCGGGATACTCTCAGCGGTATAATCATGAACATCAATACTTCTTCGGCGAACGTTACGGCGGGCGCGCAGCAGATGTCGGACGGGTCGCAGCTGCTGGCGGAGGGAACGACGGAGCAGGCGACGGCGGTAGACGAGCTGTCCTCCACGATAGCCGAGATATCCGACAATATCGCAAGGACAGCCGAAAACTCGGGCAGAGCGAGCGAGATATCCACGAACTGCGCAGACCAAATGATAGCGCAGGGCAGGGAAATGGAGGAAATGCTCGCCGCAATGGACAAGATACAAAAGCAGTCGGAGGCTATATCCGATGTCATCAAGACTATTGAGGACATAGCGTTCCAGACAAATATTCTTGCGCTCAATGCGGCTATTGAGGCGGCGAGAGCGGGCGAAGCGGGAAAGGGCTTTGCGGTCGTTGCGGACGAGGTTCGCAACCTTGCTTCCAAGTCGGCGGAATCCGCCAACAGCACAAAGGAGCTTATCTCCTCGACGATAGAAGCGGTGGAGAACGGCTCGGGCATTGCGCACAAGACGGCTCAAACCATGGATTCGGCGATAAAGCTGTCACAGGAGAGCGCCGAGATCGTCGCGGATATATCAAAGGCGGCGGAGTATCAGGCGGAGGCGGTAAAGCAGGTGACAGTCGGCATAGAGCGCATTTCGCAGGTAATTGCCACAAATTCTGCGACGGCGGAGCAGTCTGCGGCGTCCTGCGAGGAGCTTTCGGCTCAGGCAAGGCTGCTCAAGGAGCAGATCGACCGTCTGAGGGTCTGACAGTAATCGCTTGCAGGGCAGCGTTTCGGAATGTTCGGGGGACAGGTGTTCCGTTTCGGCTTTCCTATGATATGGTTACTTACGGCAAAAATACGGCAGCCGTTACGAATGCGGCGCGGCTGCCATGTTAACAGGGTGAAATATGACGATACGGGAAAAAATACAGAACAATAAGACTTATCTTGGCATTGAATTCGGCTCGACAAGAATAAAGGCGGTGCTTGTCGACGACAGCTACGCGCCGATAGCTTCCGGCGCGCATGACTGGCAGAACCGCTATGAAAACGGGATATGGACCTATTCCGCTGACGACATCATCGGCGGTATGCAGCATTGCTATGCCTGCCTTGTCGAGGATATACGGAATAAGTACGGGGTAGTCCCCACGGGCTACGGCGCGATGGGCATTTCGGGCATGATGCACGGCTATATGGCGTTCGACAAGGAGGACAGGCTGCTGGTTCCGTTCCGCACATGGAGGAACACCATGACCGAGCAGGCGGCATCCGAGCTTTCGGAGCTTCTCGGCTTCAATATCCCGCAGCGCTGGAGCATTGCGCACCTGTATCAGGCGGTGCTGAACGGCGAGGAGCATATAAGGGACGTTGCGCATATAAACACGCTCGCGGGGTATATCCACTTCCTGCTTACGGGCGAGCGCAAGGTCGGCGTCGGCGAGGCTTCGGGCATTTTCCCGACAGACGGCGCGGATTACAATGCGGATCACCTCGAAAAGGTGGACAGGCTGCTTGAACGGCACGGCTTTTCCGCAAGGCTCAGGGACGTGCTTCCGGGCGTGTTGTGCGCGGGCGCGGGAGAGGCAACTCTCACCGAGGCGGGCGCAAGGCTGCTCGACCCTGCGGGAAATCTAAAACCCGGCGTTATTTTCTGCCCGCCCGAGGGCGACGCGGGCACTGGAATGACTGCGACGAACAGCGTGCTCCCCCGCACGGGCAACGTATCGGCGGGAACGTCTATTTTTGCAATGCTGGTGCTGGATAAGCCGCTTTCGGGCTATTATCGGGAGATAGATGTGGTTACAACTCCCGACGGCGCTCCCGTGGCTATGGTCCACTGCAATAACTGCGCCTCCGAGCTGGACGCATGGGTGAATATATTCGGCGAATTTGCGGAGCTCGGCGGTCACCCGATCGCAAAGCCCGAGCTTTACGATATGCTGTATTATAACGCGCTCAACGGCGACCCCGACTGCGGCGGCACCGTGGCTTACAACTTCCTTTCGGGCGAGCCGGTTGCGGGCGCGGAGAGCGGCAGACCGATGTATTTCCGCACTCCCGACGGGAAATTCAACCTTGCAAATCTGTTCCGCGCAGAGATATACTCGACGATGGCGGCGCTCAAGCTCGGCATGGATATCCTTTTTGAAAAGGAGCAGGTTTCCGCGGAGAAATTCACGGGGCACGGCGGGCTGTTCAAGACAAAGGGAGTTGCGCAGCAGTTCCTCGCGGACGGGCTCGGCACGGCGGTTTCGGTCATGAAAACGGCGGGCGAGGGCGGCGCTTGGGGAATGGCTCTGCTGGCGGCGTTCGCGGTCTGCGGCGGCGGTAAGTCGCTTTCGGAGTTTCTTGAAACCGAGGTTTTCCGCGGCATGGAATGCTCCACGGTTCAGCCCGAGGAAAAGGGAGCGGCGGGATTTAAGAAATTTATTGAGAATTACAAGCGCGGCCTTGCGGCTGAATATGCTGCGGCGAAATAAAATGCCGATCAAATAATAAAAATGGCACCTCTGCGGGTTTGCGGGGGTGCTTTTTCGTTTTTACAAATATTTTTGCAGTTTTTTGCACCTCCTGCCGCGTTATTATAAATCAGCGGGAAAACCGCAAATATTTTACAGGAGGAATTAATTATGAGCAGTAAAACAATAGTGCTCTCGGGCACGGAAACATTAAAACATGGTCACTGACCGCCCCTCGAGGGGGCGCAATTACTTTATAGGAGGCTTTAACAATGGACAAAATTCAAAAGGGTATAGACTGTATAGCTGCGGCTGTTGGTGCGCTGTTGTCCTTTCTTTATGGTGATACTACGCCGTTAATGTACGCTCTCATTGCAATGGTAGCTTTGGACGTAGTAACCGGCATTGCAAAGGGTGTTGTTGAGCGTTCACTCGGCAGCAGAACCTGTTTCCGTGGTTTGCTGCGCAAATTCTTAATTTTGATTTTGGTAGCAGTCGCCCACATTATCGATGCATACGTTACCAATACATACCCTGTGCTTCAGTCTGCGGTTATGATGTTTTTCATCGCAAACGAAGCTATAAGCATAACAGAGAACGCAGTCGGGCTGGGGCTGCCCGTTCCGAAGAAGCTGCGCGAGGTGCTGGAGCAGCTGAAAAATGAAAGCGAGGACAAGCATGGCGATCAATAATTTCGGCATTGACCTTTCTGCGTGGAATGATGTGACCGATTACGACAAGCTGCTGAACAGTACCTATAACGGTAAGAGTGTCAAATTCGCGTTTCTGCGGCTCGGGTGGTACGACAAGCTTGACAGCCGCTTTATGGAGCACTATAACGCGCTTTCGGGCAGGGTGTGCATAGGCGTTTATCTGTACAGCTATGCTCGGACGGTCGAAGCGGCGCGGCGTGAGGCACGGTGGCTGTTGGGGCGGATAAAGGGGCTGAAAATCGAATTTCCGGTGGTGTTCGACTACGAGGATAAGGCGGTACTATCCCCAAAGCTGTCCCGCACCGAGTACACCGCGATTTGCAAGGCGTTCCTTGATGAAATACGCGCGGCGGGGTATTACGCAATGCTGTACTGCAACCCGTCGTTCCTTGAAAGCTACGCGGACAAGGCGGCGCTGCTGAAATATCCGCTGTGGCTTGCGCACTACGTCCCCGAGGGGAAGCAGGCGCAGTACGGGCAGAAGATTTGGCAGTTCGGGACGTTTCGCCCCGAGGGCGTCAAGGGTGCTGTTGACGCGAATTTTGCCTACGAACAAATCGGCAAAGCTATCCGCGCGGACGGGCTGAACGTACCCGCAAAGTACAGGCTGACCGCCGAAAAGACGGTGTATGCTTGGGAGGCGGACGAGGAGAAAGCACGGATCTCCGCGCAGGGGTTCAGCGTTTCGGCGAAAAAAATATAATGTTCCGCCCTCGGGGGTAGTTCCTCGGGGGCGGGTTATTAAAAAAACAGTTTGCACCCATCACTGCGGCTTTTTGTGATATTATATAATACTTTGTATATATAATCGCCAAAAAAATCAGATAAATAAAAACACCCGCCAAGCGGCTTTCAGAGCCATTTGGCGGGTTATTTTCCTTATGGAGCGGATAATGGGAGTCGAACCCACCACCTCAGCTTGGGAAGCTAATGTTTTACCGATAAACTATATCCGCATTTCGTGATTACTGTATTATTATATCACTTCCGTGCGGATTTGTCAAGGGCGGAACGGAAAATGTTTCGACTAATTTCACAAGAAGTATCTCGGCAATTTTTTGCGATTATTATTGACAATCGTAATATTTGGCGATGTAATTTATATGTAGAATTGGATAAATATTGATTTTTTCGATTTAGCTGTAAAAAGGCGACATTCGACAAAGGTTTTGTTTTCTTCGGAGAAAGCATTCTGCGAAAAACAGGTTTTGGTTCAGGGCAAAATTATTTATTCAGGAGGTTTATTGTGAACAAAAAGTTTCTCTCACGTTTAGCCTCACTGCTGACAGCCTTAACTGTCAGTGTGACATCCGTCGGACTTGGTACATTCTCCTTCGCGGATGACGGCGTTGCCGATGTAAGCGTTGAAAAGTACACGCTGGGCGACATCGAGGCAATGTCCATTGATGAATGTATAGATTATGTCGACAGTATCAAAGAGTCCGAAACTGCCGATATCCCCGCGGTCGGCGTTTACGGAGAGCCTATTACCGATGTAGAGGCTGCCGCGATACAGCGCGTTCTGGATTACGACTACGGCCGTGCCGGGGCTGACGATCCCAAAGGTACGGGTTCGGTGGAATTGCATACATGGCGAATCCGACGTCGTACAGAACCAATTATTATTATAACTATCTGAGCGCCAGCCAGAAGGCGGCTTATGACGCTATCGACGCCGCGTGCATTAATTTCTACAATTCGACGAGTCTGGATCTGTCCTCCGAGTATATATCAACAGTAAACTTTGATACTCCGCTTGACAGCCTTGATGACCTGCGTCAGGTATATATTATGCGTATTACTATTCCAACCCGTATTTTATGTTCCTCAGAAGCGGGTTCAGGCATAGCCTGTCTTATAACTACATTGTTATCAAGTGCTTTGACGTATGCCAGACCGCAAGCTCGAGAGTTGAGCTTTACAACAGTGTAGACTCCTTCGCCGACGCATGGGTGTCCACAGTTGACAAGCTTAACAGTGACGTTGCAAAGGAGATAAAGCTCGCACAGCTCATAAGCGACCGCATCACCTATATCTTTACCGACTACGATCAGTCCATGCTCGGCGGCGTAGCTTACGGCGAGTGCGTCTGCAACGGCTACGCAATGACCATGAACTATCTGTGCAACCTTGTCGGCTTCCGCACCATAACCGTAACAAGCTACAACCACGCATGGAACAGAGTTGTTCTTAACGGAAAATGGTACGAGGCGGACGTTACATGGTACGACCAGGATGGTTACTACTGGACAACATGGCTGAACAAGAGCACGGCGACATTCCTTGCAAACGACTCCAACGGAAGCCATGTCGTTGAGGTGGGCGAAAATGCGCTTTATAACAATGTCGTTCTTCCCGAGTGCCTTGAGGACGACCCCGAGGAGATACCCTACGACCAGAACACCGTAAAGATCACCTCTCACCCTAAGGATTGTGTTTCCGTTGATGGCGGCGAGGCTCCGTTTGAGGTCACCGCAACGGGCGACGGGCTGTCTTATACATGGCAGTATCGCTACCCCAACAGCGATACATGGCGTTTTGCCACCGTAAATAACAGCAAGATCAATTTTATCAACCTTACTCTTAATAACGACGGCGTTGAAATAAGATGTATTGTTTACGATGAATACGGCAATTCGGAAATAAGCAATTCCGCAACTCTTACGGTATATCCCGCAGCGCCTACCGTTACCGCGACCGCGGGCGACGGTAAGGTAACTCTGTCATGGAATATCGCCAACGGCGTTGACGTGTTCACTGTCAAGGGCGGCACCGATTCCACGGTGTATGCGTCAAGCATAAAGAGCACTTCCTACACCGTGTCCGGTCTTACCAACGGCAAGGAATATACTTTCAGGGTGTTCGCATACGTTGACGGCGCATGGAGCGAGGCTTCCGAAACAGTGCTTGCCACACCTATGGCTATCTGATCCGGCGGCATTCTAATACGGCATAACAGAATAAACACGATCACCCGGCAGAGTAACATCTGTCGGGTGATTTTTGTGATAAATAATGCCTCCCGCATTATGCACGGGAGGCATTTATTATATGTCGGTGAAATCAGACTTCAACGTCCGCGTCGTAGTCAACGCCGTCGATACCGAAGCCGAACAGCGCATAGAAATCGCTGCGGTAGCCGTCGAGGTCGGTGCTTTCCTTGAGGTTGTCCTGTGTCAGACCGTTCCACAGCCTTGTTACCTCGTCCTGAATATCGGGCTGCATTTCGAGGTCGTCAAGGCGTATTCTTCCCTCGTCGTCGGTTATAACGGTTCCGCCGTAAAGCTTCTGCGCGAACAGGCGGTACATCTGCTCGATGCAGCCCTCGTGCGTGCCCTTTGCCTTCATGACCTTGTACAGTATGGAGATGTACAGCGGAACGATCGGGATCGCCGCGCTGGACTGCGTAACGAGCGCCTTGTTTACGGAAATATATGCCTTGATCCCGCTGCCCGCGTACTTTTCGCTTAGCTTCTTTGCGGTTGCGAAAAGGTGATCCTTTGCCCTGCCTATTGAGCCCTCAAAATACATCGGGTGAGTAAGCTTGGGGCCGATGTAGGAATATGCCGCGGTAACGGCGCCGTCCTCGATTGCGTCGGCTGCCTTGAGCGCGTCTATCCACGCCTCCCAGTCCTCGCCGCCCATTACCTTAACGGTAGCCTCTATCTCCTCATCGGTCGCGGGCTGAATGGTTGTTTCGGACACCTCGAAGGTTCTTGTGTCGATCGTTTTGTTGGTGTAGGGCGCGCCCGTCGTCTTGAGAACGCTGCTGTAAACCTTGTCGCCGACTGTTCTGCGCGGAGCGGCGAGGGAATATATCACCATATCCACCTTGCCGAGGTCGGACTTGATGAGGTCGATGACCTCCTTTTTGCATTCGTCGGAGTAGGCGTCGCCGTTTATCGTCTTGGCATAAAGCCCGTCCTGCGCCGCGAATTTCTCGAAAGCCTTTGTGTTGTACCAGCCGCTTGTGCCTGTTTTGTTACCGCTTCCCGCGCGGTCGAACATAACGCCTATCGTTGCCGCGCCGCCGCCGTATGCCGCGGCAATTCTTGAAGCCAGTCCGTAGCCCATGGACGAGCCGACGACAAGCACCTTTTTAGGACCGTTGAATTTCGGCTGCGCCTTAACATAGTCTATCTGCGCCTTTACCGCCGCCTCACAGCCGACGGGGTGAGCGGTCGTGCAGATAAATCCTCTTACCTTGGGTTTAACAACCATGATGTTATCCTCCGAAAAAATATTTCCATATAATTATAGCACATACGGAGCAATTTATCAAGCGAGATAACCGATAATTTTCAAAAATATGTTGCGAAATCTTCACGAATATGATAAAATGTAAACAATACGGCGATATGCCGAAAAATATCACATAAGAGAGGAATACAGCATGACAGCTTTTTCTGCCGCAGATATTCTCCTTCCGAAGCTTTCCTCGGAGGGAATGACTAAATGGAGCGTTGTTGCCTGTGACCAATACACGGGCGAGCCCGAATACTGGGCTATGACCGCGCAAATCGCGGGAAATTCTCCCTCGGCGCTTAACCTTATCCTGCCCGAGGTATATCTTGAGCAGCCCGACGCGGAGCAGCGAATAAAGGCGATAAACGCCGCAATGGACAAGTACCTTTCGGACGGGCTTTTTGAGGAGCACAAGAACTGCCTTATCATCACCAGGCGCACGCAGGCGGACGGCAGGGTGCGGACGGGTCTTGTCGGGGCTATCGACCTTGAGCAGTATGATTACAGCAAGGGCAGCAGCTCGCAGGTTCGCGCTACCGAGGCGACAGTCGCTTCGCGCATTCCGCCGCGTGTTAAGATACGCAAGGACGCAGCGCTTGAGCTGCCGCATATCATGATACTTATCGACGACGAGGAGAAAACCGTTATAGAGCCGCTTGAGGCGAAAATGGACGGTATGGACAAGGTGTATGACTTTGAGCTTATGCAGAACGGCGGACATCTTGAGGGCGCGGTGCTGAGCAAGCAGGACGCTGCTGCGGCACTCGCGGCGCTGGATAAGCTTGCCGACAGGGACGCGTTCAACAAGCGCTACGGGCTTGACAACGAGGAGGTACTGCTGTACGCGATGGGCGACGGCAACCATTCGCTTGCCACCGCAAAGGAGTGCTACGAGCAGAAAAAGCGCGAGGGCAGCCCCGACGCGGAGCTTGCGCGCTATGCCCTTGTCGAGATAGTAAACCTGCATTCTCCCGCGCTGGAGTTTGAGGCTATCCACCGCATAATCACCGAGGCTGACACGAAAAAGCTTATGGAAGTGCTGACCGACGCGCTCGGGCTTGTAAAGGGTACGGAGGGGCAGAGCTTCACGGTTATCCTCAATGGAAAGGAAGAGCATTATTCCGTCACAAAGCCCTGCTCCAACCTTACGGTAGGCTCGCTTCAGAGCGTGCTTGACAGCTATCTCGGGGAGAACGCCGGCAAGATCGACTATATCCACGGCGAGGACGTTGTGAGAAATCTCGCGGCGGCGGAGGGCGCGATAGGCTTCCTGCTCCCGTCGATGACAAAGGCGGAGCTTTTCCCGACGGTCATCAAGGACGGCGCGCTGCCGAGAAAGACTTTCTCGATGGGTCACGCCAATGACAAGAGATTTTACTGCGAGGCGCGCAAAATACGCGTCTGACACGGAAAAAGGAGCTAAGCGATGAATCTGGTCCGTCTTGAAAATATAACAGAGATGCTCAAAAATCAGGTCGAAAACGGCGAGGTCAAGGGCTGCTCGGCATATGTGCTCAAAAACGGCAGACCAATTTACCGCGCGAACGTCGGAATGGCTGACGAGGCGCGCGGTATAAAGTGGGAAAACAACACGATAGTCCGCCTTTATTCCATGACGAAGCCCGTTACCGCTGCGGCGGTAATGATACTGCTCGACAGGGGTATGATCGACATTCACGACAAGGTTAGCTGGTATCTGCCCGGGTTTAAAAATCAGCAGGTGCTCACAGAAAACGGACTTGAGCCCGTCAAGAACGAGGTGTCGATAAAAAATCTGCTGGATATGACATCGGGCTGCTGTTACCCCGACGCGGGCTTCCCGGCGGGCGCGGAAATGCAGAAGCTTTACGACCGCATGGCGCAGGACGTCGCCGAGGGCAAGCCGTGGGACACCGTGACCCTTGCGAACGAGATAGGCAGGCAGCCGCTTGCGTTTCAGCCGGGCGAGGGCTGGCTGTACGGCACGAGCGCGGACATTCTCGGCGCGTTGGTTGAGGTAATTACGGGAATGAAATTCGGCGAGTTTCTGAAGCGCGAGATATTCGAGCCGCTCGGCATGAATGACACCGATTTCTACTGCCCCGAGGAAAAGCTGGATCGTTTCGCCGAAAATTATGAGCCGAAAGACGGCGAGCTTATCCCCTGCGGCTGGCAGCACCTGGGACTTACCTACCTCTGCCGCAGAAAGCCCGAATTTGAGAGCGGCGGCGCGGGTCTGTGCTCAACAATGGACGACTATGCCGCTTTCGCGGAAATGCTGCTGAACGGCGGCGTTTACAACGGCAGGCGCATTCTCTCGCAGAATGCCGTGGATTATATGACGACCCCTCAGCTTACCGATGAACAGCGCCGCTCGTTCAATTGGGAGCAGCACGTCGGTTACAGCTACGGCAACCTTATGCACGTCTGCACCGAACCGAATTTAGCGGGACCCTCCGCGCAGCCCGGCGAATACGGCTGGGACGGCTGGCTCGGGTGCTATTTCGCAAACGACCCCAAGGGAGGGTTTACGTTCCTGTATTTCATACAGCGCTGCGGCGGGCTTGGCGCCCGACCAATGCGCCTTATAAAACAAATCACCTATTCGGCTATAAAAGCATAAATTATATTTTTTTGGGGTAATTGATTTGTTTATCGTTGTTTAATTGAAAATTTTTGTTTGTTGTGTTTTCACACGGGAAGTGGGGGAAACCCTTTGGGAAAGGGAAAAACGAAGTTTTTCCCTCTCCCGAC
>CAMERU010000058.1 GCA_945935925.1 uncultured Clostridia bacterium
TACAGCGTTTCAAGCCGCCCGCTCACTCCGGTTATCTTTTCCAGCGCGGACAGGCAGTCGTCAAGCTCAAATCCCATTTCGGCGCACATAACCGCCGCTTCTATCGCGTTGCTGACGTTATAATATCCCGTCATGCAGAAATGCACGGGGTAGCTTTTGCCCGCTCTGCCGTCGGTCAGGATAAAGTCCGCGCCGTGCGGCAGCAGCTTCACACATTCGGTGTAATAATCGGCTTTCGCGTACACCGAAACGGTACGGCAGGGTATCCCCTTTTCGCGGCAGTATTCAGCAGTCCGCGCGCCGTGCTCGTCGTCTGTATTCACCACCGCCGCGCAGCACATATCAAACAGCGAGCGCTTGGCGAGGTAGTAGTTTTCCATTGTCTTGTGATAATCAAGGTGGTCGCGGGTGAGGTTGGTGAACGCTGCTGCTTCAAAATGCTCCGCCGCGAAACGGTGCTGTGCGAGCGCCTGCGACGACGCCTCGACAAAGCAGTATTCCGTCCCCTTTTCCGCCATTTCCGCGAAAAGGCTGTAAAGCTTCGCGGGCTCAGGAGTGGTGGGCGGGCCGTCGTGGGAATATTTCAGCCCGTCGCCCGTGTCCATGCCGAGCGTTCCGATAACGCCCGTCTTATGCCCGAGAGCGCGTGTTATCTGCGCGCACAGGTTGACGACAGTCGTTTTTCCGTTTGTCCCCGTGACCGCGCCGAGCTTTATTTTCCGCGTCGGTCTGCCGAAAAATGCGGAAAGAAGCTCGGGATAAAGCCGCCTTGTATCCTCGGCGGATATCTCCCGTTCAAGCCCGAGCGGGCGCTGCGTCACTACCGCGCAGGCGCCTTTTTTCAGCATTTCCTCCGCTGCGGCGTGCCCGTCGAAGCTTGCGCCCGTTATACACACGAACAGGAAGCCGCCTTGCAGCTCGCGGGTGTCCGAGGTGACCCCCGAAACCGTTATACCGCGCAGCCCTGCGTGTAATTCGCCCGCGCCGCTTATCCCCTGAAAAAGTTCGCCGAGGGTCATTTTTTCACCGCCTTTAGTCGGAATAATTATTAACCTGAAACGTTACCGTGATAACGTTGCCCTTATAAACCTCCGTGCCGGGTGCAAGGTCCTGATCAACCGCAAGCGCGCTCGAGTTTTCCGCCGCGCCGCCCTCTATCTTAATATTGAAGCCCGCGTTGGTTATCTCGTTGTTCGCCTGAGAAACGGTCATGCCCGTTACGTCGGGAACAACCCCAACCTCAAGCTCAAGGTCGTTACCGAGATAGCAGACTACTGTCGAGCCCTTAGGGATCGTGCTTCCCGAGGTGGGTATCTGCGTCGTTACCGTCGCGTCGCTGCTTGAGTCGCCGACAAACCTCACATCAAAGCCTGCCGCCGAAAGCGAGCTTTCCGCGTTCATCGACTTCGAGCCGAGTACATACGGAACGGTCGCGTCCATTTTCGCCTGCTCCTCCGCGGTGTAGGTGGGGTAGATACCGAGGTGCTCCAAGCCCTCCTTGAATACCGCCGATACAACGGGCGCCGCGACTGCCGAGCCGTAATACTGCGTTCCCATGGGGGTATCCGCCATGACAAGCATAACTATCTGCGGGTCGTCCGCGGGAGCCATTGCCGCAAAAGAGGAAACATATGTCATTTTCGCGCCCGCAGCCTTTCCGCCCGCCGCGTTGTATTCGTCTATTCGCTCGGTAGTTCCCGATTTGCCGCCGATACGGTAGCCGCTTATGTAGGCGTTGGAACCGCCGTTCGTGTTTACTATGTTCTCCATTATCCCGCGCATGGTTTCGGAGGTTTCCTCCGAGATAACCTGACGCTTTATGACGGTCTGCTTTGTTTCAACAACGTTTCCGTCGCTGTCCAGCACCTTGTCAACAAGGTGAGGCGTTACAAGATAGCCGCCGTTTACTATTGCGCATATCGCTGTTGCCACCTGTATCGGAGTTACCTTGTTCGTCTGTCCGAACGACGAGGAAGCAAGCTCGACAAGCCCCATTCTGTCGCGCGGAACATAAAGGCTTCCCGACTCGCCCGGGAGGTCTATCCCCGTCGGCTCGGTAAACCCGAACGCCTCGAAATAATCGCAGAATTTCTCTGCGCCGAGCGCCTGACCTATCGCGATAAAGGACGGGTTGCAGGACTTGGTTATAGCCTCCTGAAGCGTCAGAGTTCCGTGTCCGCCGGGGTTCCAGCAGCTTATGTGCTGCCCCGCGACAATCGAATACCCCGGGCAGTTGAAGGACGAGCTCTCAAGCGAAACGACCTCCTCCTCAAGCGCGCTCGCGCAGGTCACGGTCTTGAAAACGGAGCCCGGGTAATAGAGCTCGGTTATCGCCTTGTTTTTCCACTGCTTCTCGCGGAGCGTCGCCTCAAGCTCGTCTATCTCCTCCTCGGGCGCGTCTGCCGCCTTGAGCGCATCCAGCTTTTCGATGTCGAATTTGCCGGTTATTTCCGAAGGGTTATTCGCGTCAAAGCCGGGCGCTGTCGCCATGGCAAGCACGGCGCCCGTGTTGCAGTTCATAATAATGCCGCAGGCGCGGTTGACGACCTCGTGCTGCGACACGCAGAGCTCAAGGTTCTTTTCAAGGTAATGCTGCAAAACCTCGTCCAGCGTCAGCACAAGGCTGTATCCGTCCACAGCGGAATAATAATAGTCGTTAGCATATTCAACGCCGTTTCCGCTTCCGTCCTGAGAATAGAACGCCTTGCCGTCCGTGCCGCTGAGGTAGTCGTCGTAATACGCCTCAAGACCGTAAACGCCGTCACCGTCAAAGTTGGTGAACCCGAGAATGCTTGCTGCCAGCGTTCCGTTGGGATAGTAGCGCTTGCTGCTTTCCTCGGTGTAAATACAGTCGGAGCTTATTCCGTTTTCTTTCATGAAAGAGGTTATGAGCGTTACCTCCGGCTTCTCGACCTTGCGCTTGACTATGTAATACATATTGTCGTGGTCGCTGCACGCCTTGACAAGCTTTTCCCTGTCCACGCCGAGTATCTCCGAAAGCTCGCTGCAAATCTTATCCGCAAGGTCAACGTACTCTCCGAGCGGCTCGTCGCCCTCTTTCTGTTTTGACTTTGCCTTCGTATATTCCTCGAGCATTTTTTCGTTCGCGTTATTTATCGTCGCGGGAGCAATGATAACGTCCCACACCGTCGAGCTCTGCGCAAGGACGGTGCCGTTGGCGTCGTAAATGCTGCCGCGGCTAGCCTTGATAGTCAGCGAGCGCATCTGCTGATTATTGGCCAGAACGCGCCACTGCTCACCCTCAAGAACGGTGTATTTCAGCAGGTTGTACCCGCCGACGCAGGAAAATCCCACTATGGCAGCAAGTATGACAGTCTGGCGGCCTCTCATGCCCCAGCCCTTGTCGTTGACCGCCTCGGCGTCCTTTTTCTTCGCCCAGTTTATAAAACGGGCTGCGCCTCTTTTCAGCGCATTTCCTATTTTGCCCATTGTTCCTCCTGTTGCTTCCTGCGCAGTCAAATTGCGGAAAACGCATTGTTATTCCTCAATGACCTCAAAAATCAAAAAAGCAAAGCCGACATAAATCGGCCTTGCTGTCCGTATCCCTTGTTTCTGCCGACCGACCAAGGGCTTGTCACCCATATTTTATGCCGTCAGAACCCCAAAAATTCCAAGGTGTCGCTGAACCACTTTTTAATGCTCCCGAAAAAGCCCTCGGACTCGTCCTCGTCTACCTCGATAAGGCTCTCGGTGTTAACGCTGATATACTTCTTCTGTGCGCTGGAAACCTTCTCCATGCCGAGTTCATCGGTAGCGTACTGCTCGATATAGGAAATATTGACCTTTGAATCGAGCTTGCTCTGAAGCAGGGCGTTGTCGTCCTTCGCGTTATCGAGCAGCGCCTGCTGCTGTGTGACCTTTCGCGCCATGTCGTCCTTTGTCGTGCTAGACCAGTTTACGGCACAAAGCGCCGCAAATAACACCACGGTGACCGAAAAGATCTTGAAGATTGAACCGGTCTTTGACACGGAATGCGGCGCTATGCGTATCTGCCTGCGCTGCTTCTCCTCTTCCGCGCGCTCTCTTTCGCGCTGCTCTCTTGCCGTTGAATCAAATCTCGACAGATCGTAGGCAAGGTTTGTGTTATCTCTGTGCGGAACAGCCAATGTTCAACTCCTCCTTTTATCCTTTTCGGGTCTATTTCCTTATTTTTTCTATTACCCTGAGCTTTGCGCTCCTGCTGCGGATATTTGCGGCAAGCTCCTCCTCGCTCGCGGTTACCGGCTTTTTTGTGACAAGCCTTCCGCGCGGAAGCTTTCCGCACACGCAGACGGGAAACTCGGGCGGACAGGTACAGCCCGTGCAGAACTCCTTAAAGCGGTTCTTGACTATCCTGTCCTCAAGCGAATGGAACGTTATCACGGAAAAACGCCCGCCGATTTTAAGGCGGTCAAATCCGACAGCAAGCGCCGTTTCCAGCACGTCCAGCTCACGGTTGACTTCTATCCTTATTGCCTGAAAGCTTTTGCGGCAGGGATTTTTCTCCCTGCGGTATGCGGCGGGAACGCTGCTTTTTATTATCTCCGCAAGCTCTCCCGTCGTTTCTATGGGAGATACTGCGCGCGCGTTTATTATCCCGTCGGCGATCTTCGGCGCGAATTTCTCCTCGCCGTATTCGTAAAGTATGCGCCTTAATTCCTCGAACGTGTAGTCGTTCACCACATCGCGCGCGGAAAGCCCCTCGCCGCTCATGCGCATATCAAGCGGCGCGTCGTTATGGAACGAAAAGCCGCGCTCAGCCGTGTCAAGCTGATGCGAGCTTACGCCGAGGTCGGCGATTATCCCGTCAAGAGCCTCTATCCCCAGCTCGTCAAGAACATCGCCCAATTCGCAGAAATTTCTCTTAACAAAAGTAACGGGGTAACCGCTCAGCCGCACCCCTGCGGCAGCGATCGCCTCCGCGTCCTGATCGAAGCAGATAAGACGCCCCCCGTCCAGCCGCTTCGCCAATTCAAGGCTGTGCCCGCCTCCGCCCGTGGTCAGATCGGCGTAAACGCCCTTTGGGTCTGTAAACGCGCCGTCGACCGTTTCTTTGAGCAGAACGGTGGTGTGAGAAAACTCGGTCATATCTCAGCCTTCTTTGCAAGTTTCATTATTGCCGCCTGACCGAATTCCTCCTCATTCTCGCGGAGCAGCTCGGTATCCCAGATCTCCGCCTTGTCGCCCATGCTTACGATGGTGATATTGGAAGTTATCCCCGCGAAATCACGCAGGTGCTGCGTTATGGCTATTCTGCCCTGCTTGTCGGGCTCCGCCTCGCAGGCGTTGCCGACAACGTAGCGCAGGATAGGCATGGCGATCTCCTGCGGCTTGTCCTTTAGCTTTTCCTGAAATTCGGTCCAGCTTTTTTCATTGTAGACGATAAGGCACTTATCATAGATGCTTTTGGCAATATAGAAATGGTCGCCGAATATATTGCGCAGCTTTGCGGGGAAGTTCAGTCTTCCCTTGGCGTCAACGGTATATTCGCCTCGCATTTCGTTTCCCCCTTTGCCGCAGCATCTTCCCCTGTGAAAGCGCCGTTTTTTCCGTCCTCCTCAGACGGCATTTCCGTAGATTTTACTTATATATTTCCCCAGAAAATGCGGTTAATAAGTGGCAGGCATACCTTTTCCCGGTCATTTTAGGTTTATTTTTTATTATTTCATGAATTTTTATGAAAAAAGGTTGATTTGAGCGCCACTTTTCTCCACAAATATATTATATCTCAACCTCCCGAATATTGCAAGAGTTAAAACATTACTTTTCATTAAAATAAAAAATAAAGTTTTGTTCATATTTTTGTTTATTTTGCACAAAAAAGAGGCTCAGAAAATCTGAGCCTTACAGCTTATTTCGTCAACAATTACTACATCTTGTTATCACAAGCAAGTGCTTCAACAATATTTTGTGACATTTACTGCTTTTTTTCGTCATTTCATTCATATCGCGATAAATTCCGAGGAAAGTGGGGAAAATTTCACCAAAACTCACCGAACCCCGCCTTTTTCAGACAAATCCCGTTCAGAACCACAGCAGGTAAGCGCAGACCACCGCGAACACGATCGCGGGCAGGAAATTCGCGACCTTTATTTTCTTGCCCCAGACGAGATTAACACCGACGCAGAAAATAAGTATCGACCCGACGAGCGACAGATTAGCCAGCGCCGCTTCGGTCATTATCGGCTCGATGAGGAACGACAGCGCGGTGATGACGCCCTGAAATACCGCGACGGGAATGGCGGAGAAAATGCAGCCCTTTCCCTTTCCCGCGGTCATTATCATTATGATGATAAGGTCAAGCACCGCCTTTGCGGCAAGCGTCGAGCAGTCGCCGAGTATTCCGTCACGGATCGCGCCGACGACCGCCATCGCGCCTATGCAGACGGTGAGCGACGCATTTACGAAGCCGTCCACAAAGCCGCCGTCGCCGTCGCTGTGCGTTACCTTTTTGAGCCAGCCGCCGAAGCGCTCCAGACCCGCCTCGATGTTAAGCAGCTCCCCGACCAGCGCGCCGACCACAATGCTCGCAATGACCATCATGGAGCCGCCGCTGCTCAGCGCGCCGCTCTCCCCCGCGGTGAGCATTTTCTCCATTGCCCCTGCTATTCCGAGGAATATTACGCAGACGCCGCAGGCGCAGGTCATGGTTTCCTGCATTCGCGGCTTTATCAGCTTCCCGAAAAGCAGCCCCGCAAGTCCGCCGACAACTATCCCCGCAACATTGATTATCGTGCCTGATCCCGGCATTTTATCGCTCCCTTTTGTTCCTTATATAGTATATCAGGACAGCCGCCCCTTGAAATCGTGGTAGCCAAATTTCTTCACAAGCTCGATCTGTCCGTTCTCCCGCAGGATATATATTGCGGGCAGCGGCATTCCGTTGAACGTGTTGTTCTTGCACATGGAATAAATTGCCATATCGCAGAAAACGAGCCTGTCCCCCTCGGAAAGCTCACTGTCGAACGAATAATCCCCGATGATGTCGCCTGCAAGGCAGGTGTTCCCGCCGAGGCGGTAGGTATAGGGCTTCTCGTTCGGTTCGCCGGCGCCGATGATGTTCGGGCGGTAGGGCATTTCCAGAACGTCGGGCATATGGCAGGCGGCGGACGCGTCCGTCACCGCGACCCTGCACCCGTTCGCGAATGTGTCAAGTACAGTCGTCACGAGCCACCCCGCGTTCAGTGCGACAGCTTCCCCGGGTTCAAGGTACACCTCAAGCCCCGTGCGCGCCTTGAAATTCCCAATGCAGTCGATGAGCGCGTCAACGTCGTAGTCCGCGCGGGTGATATGATGCCCGCCGCCGAAGTTGAGCCACTTTATCTTATCAAACATGAACCCGAACTTTTCCTCGACGTGCGGCAGAGTACGCTCCAGAACGTCCTCGCCCTGCTCGCACATGGTGTGGAAATGCAGCCCGTCTATCCCCTCGAAAAGCGACGGGTCGCGCTTAAATTCAGCAAGCGTCGTTCCGAGCCGCGATCCCGTGAAACAGGGATTGTAAATGTCCGTTTCTATCTCGCTGTATTCGGGGTTAATGCGTATTCCCGCCTGTATGTAACGCCCGCTCCCGCGCACCTTATCGCGGTATTTCGCCCACTGGCGCGGGGAATTGAACACAATATGGTCACAGTAGGTCAGTATCTCGTCAAAATCCTTTTCGGGATAGGCGGGGGAAAAAACGTGGTTTTCCTTTCCGAAAGGCTTCGCCATCTCCTCATACCCGAGCCGCGCCTCGTAAATTCCGCTCGCGGTGCAGCCGTCAAGATACTGCGCTATAAGCGGGTAGGTCGAAAACGCGCTGTAAGCTTTCTGCGCGAGCAGTATCTTACAGCCCGCCTTTTCGCGGACGTATTTCAGCAGCCCGAGATTTTTGCGAAGCTGCTTTTCGTCTATCACATAACACGGTGTGTCAACTTTTTGCGTCCAATCCATATTGTTCCTCTCTTGTACCATTCACTTGATCTCGATTTCCGTCTTGAAAAACTGCTCCTGAAAACGCACCCGCTCCATGATTTCATCTTTGGTGAAAGTCACGTTTTCCGGGGCTGCCACCCACTTATCCTCAACGTCATCAAGGCGGTGTATCACCGCGATAATTCTCCCCGTAAACTCTTTAAGCGGCTTGTCCACTCCGAGAATATACACGTCCTGCTCCTCGCCGTCGGGCGCGATTATTCCCTCAACAAAGCCGTAATTCACGGGATAATAAATATCGGGGTGCTTTGTGTGAACGCTGCCGAGCGGGCGGTCTATTGTGACTTTTACTGTTTGTCCAATTATCATTTACGGGAACCTCCACAGAAAAAACGCGGACAGGCAGAGCCCGCCCGCGCATTTTTCAACCGCGGATCAATCCACCAGCACGGGATCAAAGTCCTCCTCCCACGGAAGCCCCCACTTGTTGAGCGCGTCCATAAAGGGATCGGGATCCATTTCCTCGACGTTGTAAACGCCCGCCTTCTTCCACTGACCCGTAAGCACCATCATAGCGCCTATCATTGCGGGCACGCCCGTTGTGTAGGAGATAGCCTGCGAGCCGACCTCCTTGTAGCATTCCTGATGGTCGCAGATATTGTAGAGGTAGTAGTGCTTCTCCTTGCCGTCTTTCTTTCCGATAAAAATACAGCCTATGTTGGTCTTGCCGACGGTGCGCGGACCAAGGGACGCGGGGTCGGGCAGGACTGCCTTTAAGAACTGCAGCGGCACTATCTCCTTACCCTCGAACATAATGGGCTTTATAGAGGTCATTCCCACGTCCTCAAGGCATTTCAGATGTGTAAGATAGCTCTGACCGAAGGTCATGAAGAAGCGGATACGCTTTATTCCCTTGATATTCAGCGCCAGCGACTCAAGCTCCTCGTGGTGGAGCAGGTACATATCCTTTTCGCCCACGCCCTTGAAATTGTACACGCGCTTTATCTCCATCGGCTCGGTTTCGACCCACTTGCCGTCCTCGATATAGCTGCCCTTTGCGGAAACCTCGCGGATATTTATTTCGGGGTTGAAATTCGTCGCGAAGGGGTAGCCGTGGTCGCCGCCGTTGCAGTCGAGAATGTCAATGTAATTTATCTCGTCGAACTCATGCTTCATCGCGTATGCGGAGAATACTCCCGTTACGCCCGGGTCGAAGCCGCAGCCGAGTATGGCGGTCAGCCCCGCCTTCTCAAAGCGCTCGCGGTACGCCCACTGCCAGCTGTATTCGAACTTTGCTGTGTCCTCGGGCTCGTAGTTTGCGGTGTCAAGGTAATTTACCCCTGCCGCAAGGCACGCGTCCATGATGTGAAGATCCTGATACGGAAGCGCGACATTGATGACTATTTCGGGCTTGTAATCCTTTATCAGCGCGGTCAGCTCCTCAACATTGTCCGCGTCTACCTGCGCGGTGGAGATGACCGTCTTTGTGGTGGGCTGAAGCTTATCCCTGAATGCGTCGCACTTTGCCTTGGTGCGGCTTGCTATCATTATTTCGGTGAATACCTCGCTGTTCTGGCAGCATTTGTTAATAACTACTCCTGCGACGCCGCCTGCGCCGATTATCATTGCTCTGCTCATGACATAATTCTCCTTTACTTATGTTCGGGTACAACGGCGTAAAACTCAAGCTCGCCGTCGCTGTCGTTTATAAGGCTGTGCGAATGTCCCATGGGGCAGTAGGTGCAGCTGCCCTCGGACAGCTCCTCATACTCCCCGTCGCACAGCATTTTTCCATTTCCCTTGAGAATAAACACTATCTCGCTGTTGCCCTCATGGGTGTGCAGCCCTATCGACGCGCCCGCTTCAAGCACGCCGTGCATTATCTTGTTATTTTCATCGGTGAACATTTTTACGCGGAACGTCTTTTCCCCGCCCTTGAAATGCTCTATTGCCTTTTCGGGTATATCGTTGAAATTAATCAGCATAATGTCACCTCATGTATTCGGTTTGGTTTCACGCAATACATCGCGAACATTGTTCGGCAGCGCGAAGCAGCCGCTGTGGACATATTGGTTATAATACCTCGTCCTTAATCCCTGCGCAAGCCACCACTCAGCATTCTGATCCTTAACGGGGTGGAATTTCTTACTTGCGAAGCCGAAGAGCCAGTGCCCCGACGGGTAGGTCGGGATATGCGCCTGATACACCAGCGCGGTCGGGAAGAAGAATTTTATGCGGCTGTGCGCGCGCTTCATTGCCTCGGCATATTCGTCATAGAACGTGCTTTCGTGCTGATTTACAAGTATCCCGTCCTCGGTCAGCGCCTTGTAGCAGTTGCCGTAAAATTCCTTTGTGAACAAACCCTCGCCCGGACCGAACGGGTCGGTGCTGTCGACGATGATAAGGTCGTATTCGTTTTCGACGCCGCGAACGAATTTCAGCCCGTCCTCATAATAGATGTGAACGCGCGGGTCGTCCAGCCTGCACGCCGTCTGCGGCAGATATTCCCGACAAAGCTCGACAACGCGGCGGTCTATCTCAACCATGTCGATATGCTCGACGCTCCCGAAGCGGGTAAGCTCTCGGATAGTGCCGCCGTCGCCTGCGCCTATAACAAGCACCTTTTTTATGTTGGGGTTAGTTGCCATAGGGACATGGGTTATCATCTCGTGATATATGTACTCGTCCTTTTCGGTGAGCATGAGGTAGCCGTCCAGAACAAGTATCCTGCCAAGCTCCACGCTGTCAAGGATATCTATTTTCTGAAACTCGCTCTGCTCGCTGACAAGGTGCTGCTTAATCTTTATTGAAAACTTAATGCTTTCGGTGTGATTTTCCGTGAACCAAAGCTCCATTTATGCTCCTTTCAGACCTCTCTCACGACCTGAAGCCGCCCGACATTCATATCGCGGCAGCCCGTGAGCGAACAGCCCTTTTCCTTTGCAAAGGCTATGTACCTGAGAATATCGTCGGTTATCCGCTCGCCCGGCGCGAGGATAGGTATTCCCGGCGGATAGCACATGACAAACTCGCTGCATATCCTGCCCGCCGTCTGTTCCGTCGGGAGCGTTTCCTGCTCGGCGTAGAACGCCTGCTGCGGCGACATTTCAACGATAGGGTTGATATATTCGTGGTCGTAAAGTCCTACGGGCGACTTTCCGTAAAGCCGCTTTATCTCGCTCAGCGCTCCGAGCAGCCGCTCTATCTCGAGCGCCCTGTCCCCGCCCGTAATTATCGCGAGGATATTCCCGATATCGCCGAACTCTATCTGTATGCCGTATTCGTCGCGGAGGATATCATAGACTTCTATCCCCGCAAGCCCCATTGCGCGCGTGTGCACCGAAAGCTTCGTGCTGTCGAACGCGAAAAACGCGCCGCCGTCGCAAAGCTCCTTTCCGAAGGCGTAATACCCGCCGATGGCGTTTATCTCCTTTCGCGCATAGTCGGCGAACTCCACCGTTTTGGCATAAAATTCCTTTCCGTTCAGCGCGAGATTCTGCCGCGCGAGGTCAAGGCTCGCCATAAGCAGATAGCTTGCCGAGGTGGTCTGCGTAAGATTGATTATCTGGCGGACGTAATCGGGGTCAACGCCCTTTCCGAGCAGCAGCAGCGCGCTCTGCGTCAGCGACCCGCCCGTTTTGTGCACGGAAACAGCCGCCATGTCCGCGCCGCAGCTCATTCCCGACGGGGGAAGTCCCTCGCCGAAATAGAAATGCGTTCCGTGCGCCTCGTCGCACAGCACCTTCATGCCGTGCCTGTGCGCAAGCTCGGTTATCGACTTGAGGTCAGAGCAGATGCCGTAATATGTGGGGTTATTCACCAGAACCGCCTTTGCGTCGGGGTTTGCGAGTATAGCCTGCTCGACGGCGGACACGGTCATTCCCAGCGGGATACCGAGGTCGTTGTTTACTCCCGGGTCAACGTAAACGGGTACCGCTCCGCACACTACCAGCGCGTTTATCGCGCTCCTGTGGACGTTTCGTGGGAGGATTATCTTGTCGCCCGACTTGCACACGGACATCACCATCGCTTGCACCGCGCCCGTCGCGCCGTTGACGATGAAAATTGAATTTTCCGCGCCGAAAGCGTCCGCCGCGACAGCCTGCGCCTCCTTTATGACCGAAACGGGGTGGCAGAGGTTGTCCAGCGGCTTCATGGAATTTACGTCGTTTTTAAGGCAGGCTTCTCCGAGGAAGTCCGTCAGCTTTTTATTGCCGCGCCCGCCCTTGTGCCCCGGGACGTCAAACGGGACGACGCGGTTCGCGCGGTGCTCCTTCATCGCTTCGTAGAGCGGCGCGCGGGTCTGATCCGGTTTCATTTCTGCGCTCACCTCAATAAATATTCATGCCGCTGAATATCTCTATCATCTCGCATCGGAGGCTGTTTGTTATCTCAAGGCGCTCCTGCGGGTGTATCTCATATACGTCGCGGTTAAAGAGATAATTCTGAAGCTCGATTTCCTTGATGAGCATTTTTGTGTGGAATATGTTCGACTGATAAACATTCACGTCTATCGCGTCGTATTTCGTAAGCGTCGCGTCGTCGATATAGTCCTGTATGGAGGTCATCTGAGTGTCCATAAAGCACTTCTTACCCGAAACATCACGGGTAAAGCCCCTGACGCGATAATCTATCGTTATTATATCCGAGTCAAAGCTGCCGATAAGGTAGTCGAGCGTATTCAGCGGGGATATCTCGCCGCAGGTCGCGACGTCGATATCGACGCGGAACGTTGAAATAGCCTTATCGGGGTGATACTCGGGAAATGTATGCACGGTGATATGACTCTTGTCAAGATGTGCGTGAACTGTTTCCGGACGGGAAACGGCGTTTTGATAATAGCCCCTGCCCTTGTTGCAGGATTCATCAATATGGGAAGGGTCAACATAGCCCTCTGCGAAGAGAATGTTGACGGAGGCTCCCTGCGGGTCGTAGTCCTGCTTTGAAATATTCAGGATAGTAGCGCCGATCTTCTCGGTCACGTCACAGAGAATTTTGGTAAGCCTTTCGGAATTATACTGCTCGTCTATGTAGGCGATATAATCCTTCTGCTCCCTCTCACTTTTTGCATAGCACACATCATAAATGTTGAAGCTAAGTGTTTTTGTGAGGTTGTTAAAGCCATACAAAGCCAGCTTTTTTTCCAACCCTAACATCACTGCCTTTCATGCTCCGCGGGCGTCCGCGTCACTGCGCAGGCGTTTTCCCCGTGAATTTATTTGCGCGCGGAAATACCGCTCCGTATTCAAAGTGATTATATCATATCGGCGTTTTTTTTTCAATGGTTTTTTGCAAAATTGGGGTAAAATTTATAAAAAAGCCGCTCCCATCAAACGGAAGCGGCTTCCGGCTTTTCGAAAAACTAAGCTTCGCCCGCGCAGCGGGCTTTTAAATACATTTTTGGGGCGGGTTTCCCGCCCCAAAAATACCTCTGTCCCGACAAGTGTGAAGCCGCGCAGCGGCTTTGCGCGCAGGCGGGACGGCTCGGCAGGGCGTTAGCCGTGCCGACCTCCGCGTTAGCGGAGATCCTGTCGGAAAAGCCCGACAGGGCTTTTTCGACAGACTGA